>URMO01000046.1 GCA_900549085.1 uncultured Collinsella sp.
CTAGTACTGCTCGATGCCCATGTAGCGACGAACCTCGGGGCTGTGGTCGAAGACCTTGCCGCGGGCGGCGCGCAGCTCGCAGCTCATGTTGTAGAAGAAGATCGGCTCCAGGAACGAACGCACGCTGGCAGGCACCTCGCCCACGCCGTACTCAAGCGCGTCGAGCACCATAATCGTATCGGTGTGCGTGTTGAGGAACGCAAGAGCGCGCTCCTCCATGGGGCGGCACTCGCCGGCACCAAGCTGCACAAAGTAGAACACGCCGGGCTCGGTGGCCTCGAACGGGCCGTGGAAGTACTCGCCGGAGTGGATGTAGCAGCAGTGCTGCCATTGCATCTCCATGAGCGAGCAGATCGCCATGGCGTAGGTCTGGCTAAAGTTGGGGCCGGAGCCCAGGATATAGAAGAACTTGTGCTGCTGGCAGAGCTCGGCAAAACGGGCGCCCAGCTCGGCGTTGACCTTCTCGCGGGCAGCGGGCAACAGGGCATCCATCTGCTTAAGACCGGCATACATGTCGGCAAGCGCCTCGTAACCCTCCTGCTGGTCGAGCAACTCGGCAGCCATCAGGGCGCCGATACCCTGAGGCACCTCGGCCTGCGGCACGCCCTCGCCCCAGGGGTAGACCCAGGTGGTCCACTTGCCGTTGTCGATCTTGGAGCCCTCGCAGTCGGTGAGGGCGACGACCTCGGCGCCGGCAGCCAACGCCATCTCGCAGCCGTCGACGACCTCCTGCGTGTTGCCGCTGTGGCTGCAGGCAATTACGAGCGACTTCGGCCCAAGGCTCTTGGGAGCCATCAGGCAAAACTCGCGTGCCGTGTAGACCGTCGAGGTAAACGTGGTGGCCTCGCGCTTGAGCAGCTCGTTGGCCGGCATCAGGTCGATCATCGAACCGCCACAAGCGATCCAAAAGACATTCTCGATCTTGCCCTTGCGCTCGATGATTTCCTGAACCAGATCATGTGCGTTCATCCTGATGTTCCTCCTTGTGGGGCGGCTTTGAGCGACGGCAGCTCGTACCTGCTGTCGTTCTATGTTGTCCTATTTATAACACGTGCAACAACGCCCGTGAAGTCATCTCGGCAAATTTGTTCTATGTTGTTCTATCTGTGGACGTTAGATGTCGAAGACGTAGCGCGAGCCCACGATCTTTTGGCGTCCGAGCAGCAAGGGCCGCTCGTCCTCATCGGTAAAGTAAGCCTCCATATAGAAGAGCGGCTCGCCGACCGGCACCTCCAGCAGCGGAGCCGCCTGAGCATCGGCAAGCGCAATCTCCACGGTGCAGGGGTCGGACTTGAGCGGCGCGCGGCCCGAATGCTCGGCAACGAGCGCAAAGATTGAGTTATCGGTGAGGTCCTCATCGGCCAGCGTCTGCAGGTAGGGATGGTCGGTCAGCACAAAGGCGTTGTTCTCGAGCATAACGGGCACGCCATCTGCCGTGCGCACGCGCTCGACCACGATGAGTTCGCAGCCGGGCTCCACGCCAAAGAACGCCGCATCCTCGTGCGTCGCCGCGACCACCGTGCGCGACACCAGACGCGCTCCGGCCACCATGTCGTTGGCAGCACAACCCTCAGTAAAACTCTGGACGTCACCCTTCTGGCGAATCTTGCGCTTGAGCTTGGGCGCGCACACAAAGGTACCCCTCCCCTGCTGGCGGTTGAGATACCCCGCGCGCGACAGCTCCTCGATGGCACGGCGCACGGTGATGCGCCCCACGCCGTAGGACTTCGCGAGCTCCATCTCGGCAGGAATGCGCGAACCGGCCACGTACACGCCGCGCGCGATTTCGCCCTTTAGGTCGTCCATGACCTGCTGGTACAGCGGCACGGCGGACACCTCGGCGCGCTCGGAACGTTCGGTCTTGCTATCGGCTACCATCGTTACGCTCCATCCCGCGCATGCTCGGACTCAAATTCTTCAATCGCCGCCATAAACTGCTCGCCAAAGGCGTCGGCCTTTTTCTCGCCGATGCCGTTGACCTGGATCAGCTCGTCGCGTGTCTGCGGGCGCAGGCGGCACAGGCCGCGCAGCGCCTTGTCGGAAAAGACCATATACGGCGCCATCTCCAGCTCGGTCGAGATCTCCTTGCGCAGGGCACGCAGGCGCTCGAACAGCTCGGCATCGTCGCCCACGCGCGGGCGCTGATCCAGCTCGGCCTCCTCGCGCAGCAAATCCACCGCACGGCGGGCGCGGGCCGAGGCCTTGCGCTTGGACGCGCGACGCTTAACGGTAAAGGCGAACGCCTCGTCCTCGACCTCGCCGGCACGCGGACCCAGCCCCACGACCGGGTACTGCCCCTGCGAGGTGGCCAGGTAGCCGCGGCCGCACAGCTGGCCGATGATGTCCTTGATGCGCCCGACCGATTCGCTCGACAGCTCACCGTAGCCGCGGTCCTCGTCCAGATGCATCTGGCGAATGCGCTCGGTGTTGCCGCCGTGAAGCACATCGGCGATGAGCGACTTGCCAAAGCGCATAGGACGCGTGGCCACATAGCGCACGGCGGCGCGGGCCATATCGGTGACATCCTCGACCTCGAACTGCGTGAGGCAGTTGCTGCAGTTGCCGCAGCCCTCGGCATCGTCCGTGGCGGTGGCGCCCGCACCGGCCGCTGCCACATGCTCGGCCGCGGCCTCGTCGCCAAAGTAGCGCAGCATGTATTCGCGCAGGCAGCCGGTGGTATTGCAGTAGCCCTCCATCTGGCTGAGCAGGCGATAACGGTTCTGGAGCGCCCACGCGCGCTGCTCGTCGTCAAGCGCCTCGTCGGCCGCATCGCCGCGGTCGATCAAAAAGCGGCGCATGCGAAAATCATTGCCGTTCCACAGCAAGTGACAGCTGGCCGGATCGCCATCGCGGCCAGCGCGGCCCGCCTCTTGGTAGTATGCCTCGATACTCTCGGGCACGTTGTTGTGAATCACGTAGCGCACGTTGGGCTTGTCGATGCCCATGCCAAAGGCGTTGGTGGCAACCATCACCTGAATGTCGTCGTCGATAAAGGCACGCTGGCTCTGGCGGCGAGCGTCGTTGCCCATGCCGGCATGGTAGCGGCCGACGCGAATGCCGCTGGGGCTCAGTGCCTCGGCAAGCTCCGCGGCCAGCGCGTCGACCGTCTTGCGGGTCGAGCAATACACGATGCCGCTCTCGCTCGAATGCGCGATCACATAGTCGCGCACCCACGCGGTCTTGGCCTTGTCGCCCATCTCTTCGCAACCGAAGTAGAGGTTCTTGCGATCGAAGCCCGTCACTACCGTCGCGGGATTTTGCAGGCCGAGCATCTGCTGAATGTCCGCGCGCACACGCTCGGTCGCCGTAGCGGTAAAGGCCGCCACGATGGGGCGCTGCGGCAGGGAATCGATGAACTCGCGAATCTGCAGGTAGGCGGGGCGGAAATCCTGACCCCATTGGCTCACGCAGTGGGCCTCGTCAATGGCCACGAGCGGCACGCCAATGCCGCCGTCCGCCGCGGCCTCCTGCGCAAAGGCTAAAAAGCGCGGCTCGAGCAGACGCTCGGGCGCCACGTACATAAGCTGGTAGCGGCCCTCGCGCGCCCGCTTGAGGACGGTGTTTTGCTGGGCCGGAGTAAGGCTGGAGTTGAGATAGCTGGGTCGCGCACCCGCCGCGAGCAACGCACGGGTCTGGTCCTCCATAAGCGACAGCAACGGGCTCACCACAAAGGTGATGCCGGGCAGCATGAGCGCGGGCACCTGGTAGCAAATGGACTTGCCGGCACCCGTGGGCATAACGCCCAGCGCATCGCGACCGGCAAGGATCGCATCGACCATGCGGTCCTGTCCCGGGCGAAACGAGGTGTAGCCAAAATAGGCGCCGAGCGTGTCGAGCGCCATCTGCTGCATGCTATCGGTCATGGTTTCCTAACGTCCAAGTCATCTGCCGCCGATTATACGCCGCCACGCGGACCGGTGCCGCACGGCTGTCAGCCACGCTCATTCTGCAGGTAGTCATTGGGTAGTCATTGGGGACGTTCTTGAATGACTAGTCGTTTAAGAACGTCCCCAATGACTACTATTCTCTTGACAAGCGTGGAAACGTCGCTGGTTGAGCATAAGTCAGCGAAAACGCCCCTAAGCGAGCAAGGTGACGTGAAAGAGGAGGGAAGCGTACTTCGGTACGCGACCGACGATTGAACGTCAGATTGCCGCTTAGGGGCGTTTGCAGCGTCGACTGGTCCGCCGTTCGTTAGAACGGCGGACCCAAAGGCGCAGCGTCGAGCCGTTGCGCGGTTTGGAAAACCGCGCAACTAGAGCTACATGACCATAACGTAGCGGCTACCCACGTAGTACTGCTTACCCATCAGGACCGGCTCGCCATTGGGGCCGGTAAAGCTGGCACGCAGGTTGAGCAGCGGATCGTGCGGAGCAATGCCCAACTCGGCCGCCTGCTCGGTATTGGCACGAACGGCCTCGACCGTGCGGTAGCCAACTGAGACAATCGGCGTTCCGCCAACACGCTCGACCTCGGCAAAAATCGACTTGTCCTCAAGATCGGCCGTCAACAGCTCACGGTAGGCGTCAAACGGCACAAAGATGTTCTCCTCAAAGATGGGCTCGCCGTCGGCCGTACGCACGCGCTTAATATGCAGCAGCAGCGCGTCCTTTTGCAGGCCAAAGAACTCCATCTCGTTTTGACGTGCCGGCACAATCTGGCGATCGACCACATGCGCGCCCGCCTTCATGCCATTATCGGCACACAGCGCGGTAAACGTCTGCAGCGTCGAAGCGTGGAACTGGCGGTTGATGTGCGGCGTGGAGACAAAGGTGCCACGGCCCTGCTGCTTAACCAGGTAGCCATCGGAGCACAGCTCCTCGACGGCGCGGCGCACCGTAATGCGGCTCACGTCGTACTGCTCGGCTAGCTCAAGCTCGGACGGAATACGCTCCTTGGGTGCATAAACACCTTTCTCGATCGCATCCTTGATTTCGTCGTAAATCTGCTGGTAAAGCGGTGCATTTTTGGGCGCAGGCATATCTAATCACTCTTATCGAAATATTGAAATAACTAATACGTATATAACGTCTAGTTTCATGTTACCTCATATTGATAAAACGATACACCCTCCCTACCAAAAAGCGACAGCTTCATTTTGGCAGGTTTTATCTGGGCAAACGAGAGCCTCCCGGAAGCAACGAGGCTTTCGGGAGGCTCAAGCGGACAGGATTGCGCCAGGCCGGCAAAATGCCAAAACCCTACCTGCCGTCGTCCTGCTGCAGGCTGTCCTGCTCGCTGAGGCGCGCCTGCCTGCTGGCCATGCGTGCGGGCTTGTCGGGATCGGGTACGGCCGTGGGCATGGGCTCGTCGACATGACCGCCCCACCAGCCGCCCACAAAGTTGAGCGTGTGGAACACATTGATCACGGCGCCGGGATCAATGTCGCACACCAACTTGATAATGTCCTGGCTCTCGTAGGTCGAGACAACGGCGTGCAGCAGGTACATCTTCTCGCGGCTGTATCCGCCAATGACCTCGGCACAGCTAATGCCATGCTGAAAATGGTCAACATAGGCGGTCATGACCTCGTCTGCCTTACGCGTCGTGATCTGCAGCGTCACACGGTCGTAGCGACGATAGAAGCTGTCGATGGTCTTGGTCGAAATAAACTGGAACACGATGGAGTACGCCGCCTTGTCCCAGCCAAACATAAAACCAAAGATCGCCAAGATAAAGCAGTTGAAACCAAAGATGACGCCCCAGATAGTCTTGCCCGTGTGGTTGGAGACCCACAGCGCGATAAAGTCGGTGCCGCCGGTGGATGCGCCGGACTTAAGCGCGATGGCAGCGCCCAGACCCGAGACCACGCCGCCAAAAATGATGAGCATGATCTTGTCGCCCAAAAACGGAGCGAAGTGAAAGACGTTGAGAAACAGCGATGAGAGCACGACCTGCATCATCGAGAAGATGACGAAGCGCTTGCTAATGCCGCTCCAGCATAGGAGCGCCACGGGGATGTTGAGCGCGAGCATACCGAGCGAGATGTCGATGTGAACGCCGCCGAGCGAGGTAACGCGATCGAGCAGGACCGCGACGCCGGTGAGACCGCTCGGAAGCAGGTCGGCGGGCTGAATGAACGCCTGGATCAGGAATGTCTGGAGAACGGCGGAAATTGTGACCGCCACAGCGGTAATAGCGCGGCGGACGATGGTAAGGCGGCCGAGCACGAGCACGCGGTCCGTGAGCTGATCGATGGCGTTCGCCACGTAGGCTCCTTTCGAAGGCAAATGTAGTTGTGGGGTATGCCCGCGATTGTAGCATGGAGCGTGCGGGGGCACTTCAATTCACCCTCCTTCGACAACCAAAGCGGGACCAACAACCCCCACGACCAAAGGCCCAAATTACAAGTGAGTAGACTTTTTACGATCTGCCGAGCACACCCAAGACCGCCACCCCTGTGACCTGCGGTTTTACAAAGGAAGATATGCATTGTGCTCGGCCCGCGCCAAAAAGTCTACTCACTTAGCCCGAATCGAAGCCGAACGGATCAAAATCGAAACCAAATTGAGCCAGTCCACCGCAAAAAACGTTTGAACCCGTGCTTCTCGCGGCGGATTGACACTACAAAGCGGCCAAAATGTCGGTCAGATTATCGATAACGGCATCGGCTCGCGATTGATCGAGGTTGACGCCCTCGTGCGGACGCAGTGCCAGGACGCGGGCGCCGGAGCGTTTGCCGGCCTCGATGCCTAAAGGCGAATCCTCGATAACCAGGCACTCGGCAGGCTCCACCCCCAGCGCCTCCATGGCACGCAGGTAGATCTCGGGGTCGGGCTTAAACGCACTGCACTCGTGACCGCTGATGGTGTAATCCAGCACGTCGGGGATGCCGGCAATCTCCACCAGCTCGTCGATCAGTTCGCGATAGGACGAGCTCGCGATAGCACATTTCACGCCGCGCTCGTGCAGCTCGCGCATCACCGGCTCCGTCTGCTCGTTGAGCAGCTCGGCATACGGAACGGGGTGGACCGGGCTGTAGACCTGCTTGTACTCCACGCGCAGACGCTCGCGCAGCTCAACATCGTCGGGCACCAGCGCCTCCCAAATGGCAGGCTCGTTAGACCCCGAAAGATCGGGGATCTCGTCAAAGTGGAACCCCTTCTCTTCCATAAATGCCACGCGACGACGGTTGTAGAACCACTCGGTATCGACCAGCACGCCGTCCATGTCAAACAGCACTGCCTTGATCATACGCATCTCCTCCCACCTGCCAAAAAGGGACAGGTTTATTTTGGTAGGTTTTATCTGGGGTTTTGCGACGCGACAGACGCACCCTCCCCAAAGCAAAAAAGGGGACGGGGCGCAAACCCCATCCCCTCTCAATCAACCCGTAAGGTCTACTTACTTGTGATTAGTAGGAAAGCTTCCACATGTAGCGACGCATGGTCAGCGGATGCTGACGGGCCTCGGCGATCTGGTTGCCGTACTCGCGCATAACGGCGAGGTGCAGCAGCGGGTTGAAGTAGGTGACGACGCTCGCGGGCACAGCGTCAGCCAGGCCGTAGTCCTTGGAGTCGATCAGAGCGACCTTGGCGCCCATGCGCTTAAGGAAGGTGAGGGCGCGGGCGTCCATCGGACGGGTAGCGCCATCGGACATGAAGAAGACATAGGGCTTACCCTCGGTGGAAACCTCGAACGGGCCGTGGAAGTACTCGCCGGTGTTGTAGGCGGCGGCGTCGATCCACTGCATCTCGGTGAACAGGAAGGCGGCGTGAGAATAAGCCATCTTCTCGGAGGCACCGGAAGCCATGAAGTAGATCATCTTGTCGTCCTTGAAGTCCTCGGCGAACTTCTTGGCGAGCTTCTTGCAGTGCTGAGCGGCGTTCTCGCAGAGCTCGAAGACGTTGGTGAGGCCGGTGATCATGTCCTCGTAGTGGTCATAGCCCTCGGTCTGCTGAAGGATCTCGACAGCAAGAGCGATGGCATAGCCAGGCTTCTCGCACTTGGCAGCGAAGTTGGCGTGGAAGCCGTGAACGATGACGTAGTCAGCGTCGACGGTCAGAGCGGAGCCAGCCTTGTTGGTGAGGGAGACGACCGGGCAGTTGTGCTTCTTGGCGGTCTTGTTGGCCTCGACGGTCTCGGGCGTGGAGCCACCGAGGGAGCAGGTGATCACGAAGGTGTGCTCGTTGACCCAGGAAGGCGTGTCGTAGTTGAACTCGTTAGCGGTGAAGATCTGAACGTTCAGCTTGTCCGTGTTGTTGGCCAGGAAGTACTTGGCGGGGTAAAGGTCGGACATGGAAGCACCGCAGCCGACGAAAGCGACGCTGTGGATCTCGTGGTTGGACAGGACGTCAGCGACGATCTGCTTAGGGAGGTTAAGGTCGATCTCGTACATCTGACACATTCCTTTCGATTTTTGCGGCGCCACATTGCCGGGCGCTCGCAGGGTTACCGTGGTTTGGGCCGAGTCGCCGGCCCGTTAAGGATGCGACAAAGGGACTGTCCCATTGTCGCATTTTAGGGATGGAGGCCTGCCTGGGGTATGGGATGCCAGGCAGGCCCCCGGGGGAAAGCGGTTAGACGCTTGGTCGCGACTAGGCCAGGATGCCGGCCGCGGAGAGGGCGATGCCGCCCACGATGGCGATCACGAGAAGCCAACCGGTGTTGACGTTCTTCTTGATGAGCCAGTACATAAGGCCGGTGAGGCCAAGGGAAATCATCTGGGGCATCATGCCGTCCAGGATGTCCTGGATAACGACGGTGCCCTCAGCGAACTGCAGCGGGGTGGTGGCGCCGATCAGCGTAGCGATCATGCCGCCCACGGACATAAGGCCCACGATGCCGCAGACATACATGAGCTTCTCCATGAGGTCGCCGCCCTGAAGCTTGCTCAGGTACTCGTGGCCGCCCTGATAGCCCATCTTGGCTGCGAACCAGGTGATCAGCACAGAGGGGACGATGGAGATGAGCATGGCCAGGATCGGGCCCATGATGGAGCCCTGCTGAGCCAGCTGAACGCCCAGGCCAAAGGCGATAACGCGGATGGTGCCCTGGAAGAAGGAGTCACCGATGCCGGAAAGCGGGCCCATGAGGGAGGTCTTGACCGCGTTGATCGAATCGGGATCGAAGTTCTCGGGATCCTTGGCGTACTCCTCCTCCATGGAGGCGGCGAGGCCCAAGATGAAAGCGCTCGTCTGCGGGGTGCAGTTGTAGAACGCCATGTGACGGTGGTAAGCCTCTTTCTTAGCAGCGAGCTGCTTGGGATCGGACTCATCCGGATAGAGGCGATCGAGCGTGGGAACCATGCCGTAGAGGAAGCCCATGTTCATCTGACGCTCGTAGTTCCAAGAGGCCTGGATGGCCCAGGAGCGCCAGAAGAACTGGCTGACCTTCTTGTTCAGGGACACGTCCTTGGTTGCGGTTGCCATAGTGTGTTCCTCCTTAGTCTTCGTCGTCTTCGAGCGGATCGTAGTCGGAATCGACACCGGCGGCTGCATGGGAACCGTTGAACTTGAAGCCCATGAAGACGACAGCCAGGCACACACCGATCAGAGCGACCGCGATGACGGACAGGTTGAGGTAAGCGGCGAGCAGGAAACCGATGAACAGGAACGGAGTCATACCCTTCTTGATCATCATGGTGAGCAGCAGGGCCAAGCCGTAGGCGGTCATGATCTTGGTCGAAACGTTCAGACCAGTGGACAGCCACTCGGGAACCATGTTGACGATGGCCTGAACCAGGTCGGTGCCAACAAAGACGGCGAGGAAGATCGGCAGGAAGTACATGACGGCGTACAGACCGGAGCCGGCGCAGATGTGCATACGGTAGGCGGTCTTGAACTTTCCGTTATCGATCGCGCTATCGGCCACATGGGTGAGGGCGGCGATGATGGAACGGAACACGATGCCGAGGAGCTGACCCAGGACGGCGACCGGGATGGCGATCGTCATGGCGGTCTCGGCGGAAGCATCGGTCAGGCACGCAAAGGCAGCGGCCACGATGCCACCCAGGACCATATCGGGCGGAACGGCGGCGCCGACCTGCACCAGGCCCATGGACACGAGCTCGACGGCGGCACCGACGGCAAGGCCGGTGGGCACATCGCCCAGCAGCAGACCGACGAGCGTAGCGCCAACGAGGGGCTGCTCGAAGTTAAGACGACCGAGCAGGCGGGAGTCCCACATGCAGAACACGCCGACGAGGCCGACGAGCACCGCACTGATGAACGTATTCATACCCTTCTCCTTTCAGTCAGGCAAAAGCCTGGTTGATTACAGCTTGGCGTCGATGTCGACGCTCTGATACGTAGGGGTCTGCTGAACATAGAGCTTGATGCCCATGTCGAGCAGCTGGTTGACGTCGGCCTTCTGGTTGGCGTCGAGGAAGACGGAGCTGTCCTTGCCTCCGACCTGATCGGCACCGTCGTGGTTGGCGGTGGCGCCCAGGTTGATGGCGTCGAGCTTGTAGCCCTGGCAGAACTGCAGCATCTCGGCCGTGTTGCCAAAGACGAACATGACGCGCTCGCCGAGGGTGTTGAGCTTGTCCATCTTGGCGAGGGCACGCTCGACGGTGAAGACGTTCAGACGCACGCCCTGGGGCTTGGCCAGCTTAAGAGCGCCCTTCTTGATGTCATCGTTGGCAGCAGCGTTGTCGACGACGATGATGCGCTCGGCCTGAACCTTGGTGGTCCAGGTAAAGACGACCTGGCCGTGCAGCAGACGGTAGTCAAGACGTGCGAGGACGATCTTGGCGGGACCGGAGCTGTGACGGGGCGCCTTGGCCTTCTTGGCGGGAGCCGCGGCAGCCTCGACCGGTGCGTTGGGGTTGGTCAGACCGGTGCGGGCCTCGTTGATGAGGGCTGCGAGCTCGGCGCCCTTGACGGGGACGGGGCTCATAGCGAGCGTGAGCGCCAGCGGGATGTTGAAACCGCTGACAACCGTGAACTTCGTGCCGTTCTTGGAAAGCTCGACCATGTTGTTGTTGACCGAGCTGCCGAGCATATCGGTCAGCACATAGACGGTGTCGTCCGCGTTGAACGTGGCGATCAGAGCCTCAACCTTATTGGTGATGGGCTCCTTGTCGTCACGAGCAAGCGACACGACATGGACGTTCGACACGTCGCCGAGAACCATCTCGAGCGTGTCTTTGGCGCCTGCGGCCAGGCCGCCATGAGATGCGAGAATGATCTGATTCATCTTGCCTCCTCCTTTTCGTTATGGTCATTATAACGTCTTATACGTTGCCTATATTGCTAATTAGTATAAAGACCGTTCGCGGGTGAAAATCGACCGTTGACGGGTTTAACGTACTTGAAACGTTGGGGCCGGGTAGGCCGGCGCCGGCTGGATAACCCCAGGTCAGACCCTGCGCGCAATCCTCTATCGCACGAAGTACCAGGGGCTTTCCTGCACGGTGGGTTCCAACGCGATGCCGGTGCGTTCCTTAAACAAATCCATGTCCTGAGATTTTTCGGTCCACCACGCGTTGGGCTTAAAGGTCATGCTCTCAATGACATGACCGACAAACATACTGTTGCGCAGCTTGGAGAAGTCGGTGTTCATGATCAGGATGGACGCGAGCACCAGCACGATGCCCAGGACCTTGATCGCGCCGGCGGGCTCGGCATAGACACCAATGCCCACCAGTACGGTGACGACCGTCTCGAAAGACATTACGACGGGAACTTTCGATGTCTCGAGCCCCATGGACAGGCCCTGCATATATAAGATGTAGGCCACGGCTGTGGGGATGAGTCCAAAGCCAAGGAACAGCAGCAGCAGCTGTGGCGACATTGCCGCGGCGACATCCGGCCACGGAGCCGCGATAGCCGCCATAACCGCACCGCCAAAAACAAAGCCCCAAAACGTGACAGCCAGCGGGTGGACCGTCTTGGTTGCTATCCGGCTAAACACCGCGAGCGACGCACCACAAAGGCCTGCAATCACGCCCGATGTGACGCCCCAAACCGAAAAATGGAAACCGGAAAGGTCGCCATTGGTCACTGCAAGCACGCAGCCAACGATGTTAAAGACAATGGCAACGAGCTTGTTGGGGGTCACGTCCTCGCGATAAAGCACGCGACCGAGCATGACGCCAAACACCGGCGAGGTGTAGAGCAGCACCGAGGCCGTGGACATGCCCACCTCGCCCATGCACTCGTAATAGCAAGTGTTGGCGGCGGCCAAACCGACGATACCGACAAGCGCACAGGGAACAAGCTCTTTAGGGCTTGCCTTGAACAGTGCCAGGGGACCCGATGCTTTTCCCTCACGAGCACCTCGCTGGCAACCCATGAACGCCAAGACCGGAGCCATTAAGACGGCACCCGACAACAGGCGAAAGGCCGCCATGCTCTGAGACGAAACACCCAGGGCCGATATTCCGTTTACAAAGATTCCGATGCTGCCCCACATAAGCGCGGCGATTAGCACCAGCACATAGCCCAGATTGCTTTTCTTCAACGCAGCCTCCTCGGTATTGTTTCCAATATGTTTCACACTACGTTATAGTCGTTATATACATTTTTCAAGACACAAATCGCCAAACGGAAAAATCCGCTTCCCCACATACTCATTGGGTAGTCATTGGGGACGTACTTAAATGACTAGTCGTTGGGGACGTTCCTGAATGACTAGTCATTTAAGAACGTCACCAACGACTACCCAACTGCCGGCAGAAAAGGAACGTCCCCAAGCGCTGCCATGAATTCAGTTGCGGTGAAATAGTTCCTGAATAGAGGCTTCAGACCCCCAAACAGGAACTATTCCACCGCAACTTATGAGGACATCGAGCTGTTAGGCCGCTCTATCCCCTAGTAGTCCAGCTTCCACATGTAGCGGCGCGTCATGTAGTCCTTGTGGGTGACGGCAGAGAGCGCACGCATATACACGTTGTTGAGGATCGGGGCAAAGATCAGGTGGTTGAAGTACTCGCTCACGCTGTCCTTGATGTCGTTGAGGCCGAGCTCCTTGGCGTCGAGCTGATAGACGCGCTCGCCACCGTACTGGTTGACAAAGCGGATGCCGCGCTCGTCGTTGCAGCGGCTGCGGCCGACGCTGATGAGCTGGAACAGCGAGGTGCGCTTGTCCAGGATCTCGAAGGGGCCGTGGAAGAAGTCGCAGGTGTTGATGGTGCAAGAGTCGATCTGCAGCATCTCCTGCACGTTGCAGATGCTAAAGACGTAGGCGGCACCAAAGAGCGGGCCCTGAGCCATGACGTTGATGCAGGGCTTGTCGGCGTTCTGCTCGGCCCACTTGGCAGCGAGCGGACGGGCGTACTCGACGGCCTTGCGATAGATGGGGTCGACCAAGTCGAACGCGGCCATAGCGGTCTCGTACTCGGCATAGCCCTCGGTCTGCTGCGTGAGCTCCATTGCGATCATGGTCACGACGGCGGAGTTGGTGCGGCCCATGCAGGACTCGTCGACGGCCAGGCTGTCGTACTGGATCTTGTAGTCGCAAACCTCGGTGAGACCGGACTCGTCAACATAGATGGCGATGGTGCTGGCGCCGTGGTCCTTGGCGACCTGGGCGGCGACGATGGTCTCCTTGGTGCCGCGCATGGACACGACGACGGCCAGGGTGTTCTCGTTGACATAGGCAGGCGTGGCGTGCACGAACTCGTTGCTGGTGTAGCTGGAGCTCACGACCTGCGTGGCCTCGTGCTCCATAAAATACTGGGCAGGATAGTTGCCGCCGTTGGATCCGCCGGCGCCGATCCACACGACGCGCTTGATGCCGCCCTTGTCTGCCTTGTCAGCCAAAACCTGGGAGACGACATCCTTAACCTGTTCCTGAGTAGTCATCGCGCATCAGCCTTTCTTCTCGTTTGATGCTCTTGATGGCATACAAGTTACATACATGTTTTGGTTATGTCGACTAGTTGTATGCTATATTTGACTTAGAAATTCTGCTGCTAAGGTTTTCGATTACTCGTTACCAGCGATTTTATTGTTGTGTTGAATACATGCTTGCTTAGTTAAGCATACAAGTTAGATATAGGTTGGCAATATGAGCGTCTCATCTAAAAAGAAACTGAGCCAATACGAACGCTTGGCGGGTACGCTTCGCGACCGCATCGCCGCCGGCATCTACGCACGCGGAGACAAGCTGCCATCCGAGATGGAACTCATGGACGAATCGGGCCTGTCGCGCAGCACCGTGCGCCACGCCCTTAAGGTGCTCGCTGATGAGGGCCTGGTGCGCACCGAACGCGGGCGTGGCGCCTTTGTGGCCGACACGCCCGCGCTCCACGAGAACAACCTAGTGTTTTCGAGCTATACCAAGCAGGTCGAAGGCCAGGGCATGAAGCCCACCACGCGCACCGTGGACTCGGGCTTTGCCAAGGCGGCCGGCAGCATAGCTAAGTTCTTTGACGCCGCCGTGGGCAGCAAGCTCGTCAAACTTGTCCGCCTGCGCTACCTGGACGACGCGCCGCTGTGCTTGGAGACCACCTACCTGCCGCCAAGCTTCGAGACGCTCATCGATCGCGATATCAACGGTTCGCTCTACGCCACGCTGCGCCAGGAATTCCATCGCGCGCCGGCACAGGGGCACAAGACCTTTGAGGTGTGCTATGCCTCGCAAAACGAGGCGTTTTTGCTCAACGTTGAGCGCGGGCAGGCGTTGATCCTAATCACCGACTACGTCTACGACACCGACGGTCGCCCGCTCCACGTCTCCAAGCGCATCCAACGCACCGACCGCGCCAAATACACCGAGCCCATCGGCTAACCAACACCAAAACCACCACAAAGGGGACAGGCACCTTTGTGGTGGTTTTTAAGGTTAACGCGCCAAAAACGACCGAGTTTTGAGAGAAACCACCACGAAGGTGCCTGTCCCCATTGTGGTGGTTTTAGGCGAGGAGGTCGGGAAACCAGATTGGTTTGGGTTGGTTGGGCGTGCGCTCGGCTAGGACCAGCTCCATCCAGCACATGTCGTACCAGCGGCCGAACTTTTGGGCGCAGCGGTCGAAGGCGCCCACCAGGCGATATCCCATATGGGCATGGAAATCCTGGCTGTTGTGCGTCAGGTACTCGTCGTCCTTATCGTGCGGCACGGCGATGAGGGCGCACATGTTGGTGATGCCCATCGCGACCAGGCATTGCTTGAGCGCGTCGTGCAGCTTGCGGCCCAGCCCGCCGTGGCGCACATCGCGCGCCAGGTAGATCGATGTCTCGACCGACCAGTCGTACGCCTCGCGGCTGTTAAGCGGACTCACGTAGGCATAGCCTACCGGACGCCCGTCCAACTCCATCACCAGATACGGATAGCGCTTGAGCGTACGCTCAATACGCCCGGCGAACTCCTCAACGCTCGGCACCTCGTATTCGCAGGTAATCGCCGTCTGGCGCACATACGGCTCATAGATGGCAAGCAACGCCGGCGCATCATCGGGCGTCGCCAGGCGAATCGTCGGCTCGGACATCTCGGTCATACAACCCTTCTCCCTCAAAAGCAAAGGCCGCCCTGCGCCAAGCCCAGGCACAGGGCGGCCCCTTGTCATTACATCAGGCTACAGGACAGCCGCCAACGCGTCGATATCCTCCTGCGTCGTGGCCCAGCTGGTGCAAAAACGCACCACCGTGTGGGTATCGTCGTACTTTTCCCAGTACTCGATCGCCGCATGCTCGCGAATGCGGGCCATGTCCTCGTTGGGCAGAATCACGAACTGCTGGTTGGTCGGGCTGTCTACCGCAGACGGAATTCCTTTCTCCGCAAAAGCCTCTTTCAGACGCATTGCCAACTTGTCTGCGCGTGCCGTAATCTTAAAATATTCTCCGTTCTCAAGAAGCGCATAGAACTGCAATCCGAGAAGCCAGCCTTTTGCGAGGACAGCACCGTTCTGCTTCATGTAGGTTTTGAATCTGTGCTTGAGCGAATCGGCAAGCAGAACAACCGCTTCGCCGAACAGTGCACCGCATTTCGTTCCGCCGAGATAGAAAACATCCGCAAGCTGTCCGAAATCCCGCAGGCTGACATCATTTGCCTCCGAGCCAAGTCCATAGCCCATGCGCGCGCCGTCCACAAAGAGATACATGCCGTATTTATCGCAGACCCGTCTGATTTCTTTCAGCTCTTCAAGTGAGTACAGCGTTCCGAGCTCCGTAGGAAATGAAA
>URMO01000047.1 GCA_900549085.1 uncultured Collinsella sp.
GCGTTGCCTTGATCAAAACCCGCCAAAAAGGTAGTCGTTGGGGACGTTCTTAAATGACTAGTCGTTTAAGAACGTCCCCAACGACTACATAGCATGAGAGTGGATAATCTCCCGGTTTGAGTCTGCATTCGAGCTCAAAGTGGGAGATTATCCACTCTCATTTGCTATGCGTCCGAAAATCCACGCTCGTTTGATTTCTGCCTACATTTGGAGGAAGAGCTCGTGGAGGCGGGTGTTGTCGTCGAGTTCGGGGTGAAAGGTAACACCGAGCTGATTGTCTTGACGGGCGGCGACGATACGGCCGTCGACTTCGGCGAGGGCCTTGGTATTGCCGTGCACCTCGACGATGCGGGGCGCACGGATAAATGTTAACGGCACTTCACCGTCGATGCCGTCTACCTGCCCCTTGGTGTGAAAGCTGCCGAGCTGTCTGCCATAGGCATTACGCTCAACGAGTACATCCATGGTTGCCAGGCGCGGCGTCCCCTTATCGTCGTGGGCGGCAAGGTCGCGCGCCAGCAGAATCAAGCCGGCGCAAGTTCCCAATACAGGCATGCCTTCAACAATGCGGGTGCGAAGCCCCTCGAGCATACCGAGTTCGGCAAGTAGCTTGCCCTGAACGGTGGACTCGCCGCCGGGAAGGACCAGGCGGTCAAAGTTCTGCTGCAAATCGGCCGCCTGCCTCAGCTCAATACAGTGTGCGCCCAGCTCGGATAGTCTTGCCTCGTGCTCGGCAAAAGCGCCTTGGACCGCCAGCACGGCGACCGTCTGGTCTACATAATCGCTCATATGCGACCCTTTCTGCCGGACTAGCGCCCGCGCTCCTCCATGATAATCTCGATCTCGTCGGCGTTGATGCCCACCATGGCCTCGCCCAGGTCCTCCGAAAGCTCGGCAATGAGCTTGGCGTCGGTGAAGTTTGCCACAGCCTTAACGATGGCGGCGGCGCGCTTGGCGGGGTCGCCACTCTTAAAGATGCCCGAGCCGACAAAGACACCCTCGGCGCCCAGCTGCATCATCAGCGCGGCGTCGGCGGGGGTTGCTACGCCGCCGGCGGCAAAGTTCACCACGGGAAGCTTGCCCGTGGCATGAACCTCGCGTACCAGCTCGACCGGAACCTGCAGTTGCTTGGCTGCCTCAAAGAGCTCATCATTGCGCAGGGCGACAACGTCGAAGATCTGCTTTTGGATCTTACGCATGTGGCGTACGGCTTGGACGACGTCGCCCGTGCCCGGCTCGCCCTTGGTACGAATCATCGTGGCGCCCTCGGCAACGCGGCGCAGTGCCTCGCCCAGATCGCGGGCGCCGCAGACAAACGGCACGTCAAACTGGGTCTTATCGATGTGATAGACGTCATCGGCGGGGGAGAGAACCTCGGACTCGTCGATGTAATCGATCTCGATGGCCTGCAGGACCTGCGCCTCGACAATGTGGCCGATGCGGCACTTGGCCATAACGGGGATGGAGACTGCCTCTTGGATGCCCTTGATCATCTTCGGGTCGCTCATGCGCGAGACGCCGCCTGCGGCGCGGATGTCGGCCGGAATGCGCTCGAGTGCCATGACGGCGCAGGCGCCCGCCTCCTCGGCGATGCGTGCCTGCTCGGGCGTGGTGACGTCCATGATGACGCCGCCCTTGAGCATCTGCGCGAGCTCGCGATTGAGTTTGACGCGATCGGCCTTGCTGGTCTGTTCTGCCATGGTTGCTCCCTTGATTGGCATGTGCATTGCTTGACGGAACATCCTATCGGGGAGCTGGGTATGGCAAAATACTCAGTTTTCGAGATAATAACAAGGTCAGACTAATACCAGATTGAACGGTTCGATAAGGTCAGGTGGTAAACTCATGCTTGACTACAATTTGGAAAAGCGCGGCGAGGCATCGCTCTATGAGTATGTTTACCAGCAAATTCGAGATGATATCGTTGCTGGGCGCATTGTGGCGGGGGAGCACCTTCCGTCCAAGCGTGCCTTTGCCAGTCATCTGGGAATCAGCGTCATTACCATCGAGAATGCATATAGCCAGTTGCTTGCCGAGGGCTATATTTGCTCAAAGCCGCGTCGTGGCTACTACGCTTGCGAGCTTCCGGATGCACCGGTTTTGGCTTCGGCTGCGGAGGGCATCGACCGAGATGCCGTCTCTGTGGATCCCAGCGCGCATGATGTCAACGGACAGGTTGAGCGATTTGACGCGCTTTCTCCTTCCGCTTTGGAGGCGGCGCGGCTTTGGCAAAGCGCGCTGCGGGCGACGTTGGCATCCGAAGACGAACGCGAAATCTTTTCGACCGCGCCGGCGCAGGGCACCGCTCGGCTACGACGCGCAATTGCTCATCATCTGCGCGGGACAAGGGGTATGAATGTCGACCCCGACAACATCGTTGTCGGTGCGGGTGCCCAGCTGCTCGATACCATGTTGGTTCAGTTGCTTGGAGCCGACAAGGTGTATGCCGTTGAGGACCCGGGCTATTTGCGCCTGACGCGCATCTATCAGGCTATGGGTTGCAAAGTTCGACATGTCCCGTTGGATGACGACGGCGTGGACCTGAGCGCTCTGCAGAAAACCGGGACCGATGTCCTTCACCTGATGCCGTCCCATCAGTATCCGACCGGCCTTGTGACGAGCATTGCGCGTCGCTATGCGCTGCTGAGCTGGGCTGCCGAACGGCCGGGTCGATATCTCATCGAAGATGACTTTGATTGTGAGTTTCGCCTTGCCGGCAAGCCGATTCCCGCGCTCGCGTCAATCGATGCCGCCCAGTCGGTTATCTACACCAACACGTTTTCGAAGAGCCTTTCATCGGCATTGCGTCTAGCGTACATGGTGTTGCCCGATGAGCTGATGGAACGGTTTAGGCGCAACCTTGGTTTTTACGCCTCGTCGGTGAGTTCTGTTGACCAGGTCGCTTTGGCTCGTTTGCTGGAATCGGGTGATTACGAGCGGCATGTGAACCGCGTGCGCGTTCGTGCTCGCGAGGCGCGTGATGGCCTGATGGCGCTTGTGCGGAAGGCGTTTCCGGCAGGGGAGGTCTCGATCGAGCATGCAGACGCGGGCCTTTACTGCACCGTTGCCCTGGCCGAGGACAGGGCGGGGGAGAGTTTCGCGAAGGCCCTTGCTAGCGCTCGTATTTCCTATGTTGACATCGCCGATTGCCTGTGGACGGATGATCGGGCATCGACTAAGAACGCTCCATCTCGCGTTCTCATACAATACGACGACCTGAGCCATCAGTCGCTCATCGTTCTTCAAGAACAGCTGCAATAATCCCACGAAAAAGGCCCGAACCAATATGGTCCGGGCCTCATCGAGCTAGAGGTTATGTCTCAGGCGGTTGGCTTAGCCAAAGTAGCGCTTGAGCAGGCCGGCGAAAGCCTTGCCGTGGCGAGCCTCGTCGCGAGCCATCTCGTGCACGGTGTCGTGGATGGCATCGAGGCCAGCGGCCTTGGCGCGCTTGGCAAGATCGGTCTTGCCAGCGGTGGCGCCGTTCTCGGCCTCAACGCGCATCTCGAGGTTCTTCTTGGTGGAGTCGGTCACGACCTCGCCCAGGAGCTCGGCGAACTTGGCGGCATGCTCGGCCTCCTCGTGGGCAGCCTTCTCCCAGTACAGGCCGATCTCGGGATAGCCCTCGCGATGAGCGACGCGAGCCATGGCCAGGTACATACCGACCTCGGAGCACTCGCCCTCAAAGTTGGCGCGCAGGTCGGCAACGATGTCCTCGGAGACGCCCTCCATCTTGGCGACGCCCACGACGTGCTCGGCAGCCCACTCAAGCTGGCCCTCCTCCTGCTTCAGGAAACGAGAACCGGGAACGCCGCACTGGGGGCACTTAAAATCCTCGGGCAGCTGGTCGCCGTCGAACTCTTCCACATAACCGCAAACGGGGCAAACAAACTTCATGATTCGATCCTTTCGATCGATGGCGATTGCGCGCTCGTCCGGTCCCGTAAGGGCCCTCTCCGGACGTGCGTCTTGACGAGTTCTATTATCCATAAATGAGACTGAAAGTGAAGCCTATTAGGAATGATTTTTAATAAAACAATTTTGAGATATGAAGATGTTGATTGATTAACGATTGGCAGGCCGTCTTTGACCGCCGCTGAGTACAATCGGTCGAGCAAATGTTGACGAATCAACAAATGAAGGAGTTTCCTTTATGCATCTAGCCCGCCGCGCCTGGTGCCGAACGTATCAAACGGTTTTTCGCATCGCATTGCCGGTGCTGCCCTATACCGAGCCACGCATTTTGGAGCATGCCGAGGATATGCCCGCGGTGCTTCAAAAGCGCTCGATACAGCGGGTTCTTATGGTAACGGATCCCGGCATTGCCCGTCTGGGGCTCACGGCGCCGCTCGAGACGGCGCTCGCATCCAGAGGAATTGGCGTTACGGTCTATGCCGAAACGCGTGCGAACCCCACGGTCTCAAACGTGGAGGAAGCGGCGGCGCTGTATCGCGAGAACGACTGCCGGGCCATTATCGGCTTTGGCGGTGGCTCGGCCATGGACTGTGCCAAGGGCGTGGGGGCACGCATCGCGCAGCCAAACAAGCCCATCAACAAGATGCGCGGGCTGCTGCGGATTCATCGTCGCTTGCCGCTGCTCATCGCCGTTCCCACCACGGCAGGCACGGGAAGCGAGGTCACACTTGCAGCGGTAATTACCGATGACGAGACGCACTACAAGTACCCCATTAACGACTTTGTGCTTATCCCGCGCCTTGCGGTGCACGACCCCGAGCTTACGCGCGGCCTGCCCGCCTCCATTACGGGGCAGACGGGCATGGACGCCCTGACGCATGCCGTCGAGGCCTTTATCGGGCGAAGCACCACGCCCTATACGCGCAAGATGGCGCGACAGGCGGTTCAGCTCATCTACGACAATTTGCTCGAGGCCTATGAGCATGGCGACAACATGCGTGCGCGCCGCAATATGCTTTCGGCGGCGTATAAGGCGGGTGTTGCCTTTACGCGCTCCTATGTTGGATACGTTCATGCCATCGCACACAGCTTGGGCGGGCGTTACGGGATTCCGCACGGCTTGGCTAACGCCATCATCCTGCCGCATATGCTTCGCGCCTATGGCGAAGCTGCTGCTCCTAAGCTCGCCGATCTTGCTCGCATGGCGGGCATTGCGCCGGCTACCGCGCAGGACAGTCTTGCGGCCGAGGCCTTTATCGATTGGGTCGACCGCATGAACGCCGCCTTGGAAATTCCCAAATATGTGACGGGCATTCGCCGCTCCGACATTCCGCAGATGGCGGCGCATGCCGATGCCGAGGCCAATCCGCTGTACCCCGTTCCGCTTTTGATGGCCCGCTTGGAGCTCGAGCATATGTACGAGGTCGTCGCGGGTGGTATGTTTGA
The DNA here is from genome assembly GCA_900549085.1 of uncultured Collinsella sp. Classification (GTDB taxonomy): domain Bacteria; phylum Actinomycetota; class Coriobacteriia; order Coriobacteriales; family Coriobacteriaceae; genus Collinsella. The sequence continues at coordinate 5,359 of URMO01000047.1, forward strand.
GGACGAGAACTAGGAGGGTGCCATGAACACCGAGGAAATTGCGCGCATCGTCGGCGAGCAGCGCGCCTACTTTAAGACGCACGCTACGTTTGATGTCGATGCTCGACGCCGTGCGCTCGTGAGTTTACGCGATGCGGTACGGGCGCACGAGGCCGATATTGCCCATGCGCTCAAGACCGATTTGGGAAAATCGCATGACGAGGCCTATATGTGCGAGATTGGCACATCGCTTTCCGAGATTCGTCATCAGATCGCTCATGTGGCTCGATGGAGTCGTCCGCGCCTGCATCCGTGCGACCTTGCCAATGCCGTGAGTGTGTGCAAGACGCAAGCCGTGCCCTATGGCGTCACGCTCATCATGGCTCCGTGGAACTACCCGTTTTTGCTGACGCTCGAGCCGCTCGCCGGCGCCCTTGCCGCGGGCAATACCGTGGTCATCAAGCCGAGCGCATATGCTCCGGCGTCGAGCGCGGTGCTCAAGCAAATCTGTGAAGAGGCATTTGATCCGCGCCTGGTGACGGTTGTCGAGGGCGGGCGCGCCGAAAACGAAGCGCTGCTCGATGAGCACTGGGACAAGATCTTCTTTACCGGTAGCGTTCCGGTCGGCAAGCTCGTCATGGAGCGCGCAAGTAAAAACCTTACGCCCGTGACGCTTGAGCTGGGCGGAAAGAGTCCCTGCATCGTGGACGCGACGGCAAACTTGAAGGTTGCGGCACGGCGTATCGCCTTTGGTAAATGGCTCAACGTGGGGCAGACCTGTGTGGCGCCCGACTACCTGCTGGTCGATACGCGCGTGCACGACGAACTGCTGGATCTCATCAAGGAGGAGGTCCGTCGCATGTTTGGCGAGCATCCGCTCGATAACGAGGACTACGGGCATATCGTCAACACCAAGCATTTTGCGCGCGTGCGCGGGCTGATAAATCCCGATAAGGTCGTGCTTGGAGGTACCGCGCGCGAGGCCTCGCTCAAGATCGAGCCGACGATTTTGGACGGCGTGGCCCCCGATGACGCCGTAATGCAGGAGGAGATTTTCGGCCCCATCTTGCCGGTGCTGACGTTTGAGAGCCTAGACGAGGCTGAAGCGTTTATTATGGATCGTCCGACGCCGCTGGCCCTGTATATCTTTAGCCAGGACCGTGCGGCTCAGCAGCGCTTTGTGCGCTACGTGCCCTTTGGCGGCGGCTGCGTCAACGACACCATCATGCATTTGGCCACGAGCCATATGGGCTTTGGCGGCATGGGCGCGAGCGGTATGGGCCAGTACCATGGCCGCGAGAGCTTCGATGCGTTTAGTCACAAGAAGAGCATCGTGAACAAGGCAACCTGGCTGGACGTGCCGTTTCGGTATGCGCCCTACGCTAGCTGGAAGCACAAATTCGTGCGCATGTTCGTGCATTAGAATCAGATGAGATAGGTGCAAACAAAATAGCCGCCCCCGCGTAAGCGAAGACGGCCACTTCTCACGATGAAAACGTGTATCGGAGTTGGCAAGACCCGCTGCAACGGGTGCCATCCGTACCCCTATCTTATCTGCAAGCGCTCTGTCTCGTAAGCGTTGCGGCAAATGGGTGAAAGGTGCGAGCGGGTGAATTTGTGTCCGTACGGGCCCGTAAGCTTCTCAGTACGGTTAAGCGCCGATTTATCCGGCTGTTAGAGGAGCTGCTATGTACGAGCCTTCACGTGTTCTTCTGTCATTTCACATTGCAGGATTTCAGTATGCCGATGGCGCCTTGGTCCTGGGCGATCTTAAAGCGGGCGATAAGCTGACGCTGTGTGCCGAGCGCGATAATCCCCATGACCCTGAGGCGGTTGCGATCTATTACGGCAACACCAAGCTTGGCTATGTTCCGGGAAACGAGGTCGGCCCGCTGTCCTTGATGATGTATTACGGCCACGAGGACGTATTTGAGGCCTGCGTGCAACAGGTTGCTCCCGAGCGCAGCCCGTGGCATCAGGTGCGCGTTGGCCTCTATGTGGTGGATGCTCGCTAATCGGAAAGGGAAGCTGCCATGTTTGACGACGATGACCTGTTCGATTTGACGGATGATCCGTTTGAATGGGATCTGCTGCTCGACGACGATGAGCTGGAGCAGGACCGTAAGATGCGGCAGGACAAGAAAACTCAGGGTGACGCTTCGAAAAAGCAAGACAAGCGCCGCCGAGGTCTGTTCGGCGGGCTCTTTGGCTAACCGCCGCATCGCTGTGTTTGTATACTTAGCACGAGTTTGACGCGTTGCGAAATGAGGGCATAGACGATGATGTGGTTTACCGCCGACCTGCACCTGGGCGATACGAATATCTTGCACGATATGGATCGGCCGTTTGATTCGGTCGAGGAGATGAACCGCAAGGTCATCGATGCCGTCAATGAGTGCGTGGCTGCGGACGACCGTCTCTATATCCTGGGTGACTTTACCTATCGTTTGCCCTTGGCGGATGCTGTGCGCCTGCGCGAGCGTATCGAATGCAAGAATGTGACGCTCATCCGCGGTAACCATGACGGTGACTGGGAAGATCCGGACGCGCCGCGCATTTGGGATGAGGTGCGCGACTATCTGGAGGTTGCTCCCGGCTATGCTAAGGGCCATCGTCTGGTGATGAGCCACTACCCCATGCTCAGCTGGAATGGCAAGGCGCGTGGCGCCATCATGCTGCACGGGCATATCCACAGCAGGGGAGACCGCACCAACGCGCGCAACCGCGATCGCGAACGTCCTATCTTTCGCTACGATGTCGGCCTCGATGCCAACGACTACAAGCCCGTAAGCCGCGACCAGATTCTTAGCTTCTTTGGGCTATAGGGTGCCAGAACCACCACAAAGGCGCACTGTGTCCCCTTTGTGGTGGTTCTGGCGCCGTTGCCATTATGGCGGCGGCGCCTTTTTTGTCCGTGCGGCGCGGTAGAGTGTAGGCGGTTGAAATTTGCGTCCGTCGAGGAGCTGCTATGAATGAGATCAAGTGCCCGCATTGTGGCGAAGTCTTTAAGGTCGATGCGTCTGGCTATGCGGATATTGTCAAGCAGGTGCGCGATGCGGAGTTTTCGCGCGACCTGGATGAGCGTGTGAAGGCAGTCCAGCGCGAGGGCGAGCAGGCGCTGGAGCTTGAGCGCTCGCGTTCGACGGCTGCCTTGCAAAAGGCAGAGTCTCAGCGCAACGCTCAGCTCGTTGAGCAGAAGAACACCGCGGATCAGAAACTGGCGCAAGAAGTTGCCAAGCGCGATGCCGAGCTTGTCGAGTTGCGCGCCAAGCTCGAGGGCGCTGCCGCAGAGCGCGAGAGCGCAAGTCAGCGTGCGGCGGTTGAGGCCCGTGCCGATGCTCAGAAGGAGAATGCTGAGCTCCAGCGCGAGATCGACAATTTGCGTGCGCAGCTGGGACGCAAAGATGACGAAGCCAAGCTTGCCGAGTCGGCGGCGCGCAACGCTGCTCAAAACTATTTAGCTGCACGTGATGCTCAGATTGCCGAACTGCAGGCCAGGCTTGCCGCGGCGGACAAGGCCCAGGAGATGGCGCTTGCCGCCGCCGCGGCAGAGTCGCAGCGTGAGCTTGATGCCGCTCGCAGCGAGGCCGATCGCGCGCTTGCTGACTACCGCGCGCAGGTACAAGAGAAGTTTTCCGCTGCAAAGGCTCAGTCCGAGCAAGAGGCCGAGGGCCTGCGTGCCCAACTGCGCGAGCAGGAACTGATGGCAAAAATGAACCTGTCAGAGGCGGTCGCCGCGGCGGAACGAGAGCGCGATGAGGCACGTGCCAAGCTGACGAGCGAGCTGGCGGTGCGCGATTCTCGCGAGGAGCAAGCCAAGGCGGCACACGAGCTCGAGCTTGCGCAGGCCAAGCGCGCGAGCGATGACCTGATTCGCTACAAGGATGAAGAGATTGAGCGCCTTAAGGACATGAAGGTCCGCCTGTCCACCAAGATGGTGGGCGAGTCGCTCGAGCAGCACTGCGAGACCGAGTTTAACCGTCTGCGCATGACGGCGTTTCCCAACGCGTACTTCGAGAAAGATAACGATGCGTCCGAGGGTACCAAGGGCGACTTTATCTTCCGCGAGTGCGACGCGAGCGGCAACGAGGTCATTTCGATTATGTTCGAGATGAAAAACGAGAACGACGAGACCGCGACCAAGCACAAGAACGAGGATTTCTTCAAGAAGCTCGACCACGATCGCCGCCAAAAGGGCTGCGAGTACGCAGTGCTCTGCACGCTGCTCGAGCCCGAGAGCGAGCTTTACAACGCCGGTATCGTGGATGTGAGCTATCGCTACGAGAAGATGTACGTGATTCGCCCACAGTTTTTCATTCCCATGATCACGCTTCTTCGCAACGCTGCCATGGGTTCGCTGCGCTATAAGCAGGAACTGGCGGAGTACAAACAGCAGAATATCGACGTCACGAACTTCGAAGCCAAGATGGAAAAGTTCAAGAACGATTTCGGCCGCAACTACGAGATCGCGAGCCGCAAGTTCCAAACGGCAATCGATGAGATTGACAAGACGATTAGCCATCTGCAGAAAACCAAGGAGGCGTTGCTGTCCTCCGAGAACAACCTGCGCCTAGCCAACAAGAAAGCCGACGATCTTACCATTCGCAAGCTCACGTGGGGCAACAAGACCATGAAGGCGGCGTTTGACGAGGCGCGCGGGGCTGCGCCAGAGACAAACGACGAGCCAGCCGAGGCGGATTCGTATGAGGTCGAGGATGCCGAGTAAGGCATAGCGTATAGCGCAAAAGCGGGGCCGCTGGCGATGTTGCCAGCGGCCCCGCTTGTTTCGTTCCAGTATGTTCGGCTAGTCCTCGAGCAGGTCCTCGATAAAGCCGACGCGGTAGTTTTTGAAGATGACCTCGCCGCCATCTTGCGTGGCGTCCAGATCGACATCGCCCATGATGCCAAAGTCGTGGTCGCCATCCTCGTCGGCAAAGATCTGGTGCACGTGCCACACGTGTGCGGTCTTCTCGTCGCTCTCGTCGATGGTAAACATCGCGGCGCTGCGGGCATCTCCGTCGGTGAGGATTTCCTCGTGCTGCTCGTGGTAAGCGTCGAGCGCTTTTTGCCAGCGGATCTCGCTCATGCCCCAGTTGTCGTCGAGCTCGCCCAGGTCGCGAACATGCTCGCGGGCGGCAAGGGTCACGCGGCGGAAGAGCGCGTTGCGCACCAACAGCGTGCAGCCGCGACGGTCCGCCACGACCTCGTCGATGCCCTGCGGCGGCGCAGCATCGAGGGCTGCCGGGTTGCCGGCATTCTCCCACTCGTCCACCAGGCTCGAGTCCACCGAGCGCACCACAAAGCCCAGCCACGAGATAATGTCGCGCAGGCGCTCGTCGCGCTTCTCAATGGGTACGGTGCGGTCAAGCGAACGGTAAGCCTCTGCCAGGTAGCGCAGCAAAATGCCCTCGGAGCGGGCGATGCCGAGCTTTTGAATGTAGCCCTTAAAATCGCTCGCGCTTTCTAACATATCGCGCAGAACGCTCTTGGGAGAGAGCTGGTAGTCGTTTGCCCAAGGTACTTCCTGGCAGTACTTGTCAAAGGCGGCGTCGAGCAAATCCTCGAGCGGCTTTTCGTACGTGACGTCCTGAATGCGCTCCAAGCGCTCCTCAAACTCGATGCCGTCGGCCTTCATCTCGGCCATAGCGCGATCGCGTGCGGCGCGCTCCTGTGCGCGCAGCACCTGCTTGGGATCCTCGAGCGTTGCTTCGACCATCGAGATCAGGTCCATGGTATAGGTCTCGCTCTCGGGATCGAGCAACTCCAGCGCGGCAAGCAAAAACGGCGAGAGCGGCTGGTCGAGCGCAAAGTCCTCGGGCAGGTCGACCGTCAGCGCGTAGTCGATGTCCGGCGCGGCATCAGCCGGAGCGTCGGGTGCGGGCGGCACCTCGGTGCGCACGACGACGCCGGAGTCGATGAGTGTGGCGAAGATTTCGTCGGCGCGAACCTCGAGCTTGGCCTTTTCCTCGGGAGTCTGCAGGCTCGTCTCGATGAGGTCGTGCACGCGGGCGCGGGCATCGCCGCCCTGCTCGACCACGCTAATCACCATGGAGTGCGTGATGCGCAGGCGCGGCTTGAGCGTCTCGGGCTGCGTCTCGATCAGGCGCTCAAAGGTCTGCTTGTTCCAGGTGACAAAGCCCTCGGGGGCCTTTTTCTTTTTAATCTTACGGAGCTTTTTGGGGTCGTCGCCCGCCTTGGCCATAAGCTTGGCATTCTCGATCTCGTGCTCGGGTGCCTCGGCGATCACCATGCCCTCGGTATCGAAGCCCGAGCGGCCGGCGCGACCGGCAATCTGATGGAACTCACGGGCGCGCAGGCGACGCATCTTGTAGCCATCGAACTTGGTGAGCGCGGTGAGCACCACGGTGTGGATGGGTACGTTGATGCCGACGCCGAGCGTATCGGTACCGCAGATGACGGGCAGCAGGCCCTGCTGCGCCAAGCGCTCGACCAGCAGACGATAGCGCGGCAACATGCCAGCATGGTGCACGCCGACGCCGCAGCCAAGCAAGCGCTTGAGGATCTTGCCGAAGGCCGTTGAGAAGCTCGTGCCTTTGGCTGCTTCCTTAATGGCCTCGCGCTGTTCCTTGCTAGCGATGCCAAAATTGGCGAGCGACTGTGCCGTCGCAAGGGCGGCGTCCTGGCTAAAGTGCACGATATAGAGCGGGGCCTCGCCGCGACGCATCGCGAGCTCGACGGTGCCCTCGAGGGAGGTCGTCACGTAGTCGTAGCTCAGCGGCACGGGGCGCGGGGCGTCGACAACCAGGTCACATGTGGCGCCGGTGTGCTCCTCGAGCGAGGCGGCGATCGCGGTGACATCGCCGAGCGTGGCGCTCATGAGCATGAATTGCGTGTGGGGCAGGGTGAGCAGCGGCACCTGCCAGGCCCAGCCGCGGTCGGGGTCGGCAAAGTAGTGGAACTCGTCCATGGCCACGCAACCCACGTCGGCGTCTTCGCCCTCGCGCAGTGCGTCGTTGGCAAGGATCTCGGCCGTGCAGCAGATGACGGGCGCCTTGGTATTGATATGCGTGTCGCCGGTGATCATGCCGACGTTATCGCGGCCGAGCACCTGCACCAGGTCAAAGAACTTTTCGCTGACCAAGGCCTTGATGGGGGCCGTGTAATAGCAGCGCTTGCCCTGTGCCATGCCCATAAAGAGCATGCCCAGTGCGACAAGCGACTTGCCCGATCCGGTCGGTGTTCCCAAAATGACGTGATCGCCGGCAGCCAGGTCCATGAGGGCCTCTTCCTGGTGGTCCCACAGCTCAATACCGCGATCGCTCGTCCATTCAAAGAAGCGTTCGAAGGCCTGATCGGGCGTGAGCCACGGTTCGGGCTCGCTGCCGTCCTCGGGCTCCCACCAGGTGGGAGAGAGCGCGCCGAGCGAGCCGAACTCGGCCTCGGTTCCCGTGCCGCCCGAAAACGAGCTGGCGGCGCCGGCACCGGAGACGGTGCTGGCGGCGATATCTGTCGTGGTCTGTGCCATGTGTTTGCTTTCTCTCGCGATTGTCCGCCAACTATTATGGCGTAGGGGCGGCGCGGGGTGCCAGCGCGCGAGAAAATGCAGGAAATGGGCGTGCGGTGCTAGCGTTCCTGAGGCAGACGCTTCTTGCCCTTGCGGGCGCGGTTTTTAAAGTTCTCGACGGCCTCTTCCATACCCAGAGGCACATAGGTGAGTTCATCGAGGTTATCGGGCAGGTAGCACGCAAGGCTTTGCTCCTGCATGCGGCCTACTGTGAGTTGTTCGTCGGTTGGCTGTGCTCCGGGTGTGGCGCATATGCCATAGACGGCGGCGCCCATCTCGCGCGTGCGGCACTCATATTCGGTCTCGGGATGCTCGGGATGGTCGCGGCGAACGTCGTCACTTACCCAAAGTGTGTCGTAGCCGGCCGCGGCAAGCTGCCCCAAGGCGTAGTCGCGCAATGGTTTGCTGTCGGTGCGCAGCGTGACGGTGGCGCCAACTGAAAAGAGCGGACGATAGAGCATTAGATGGTCGACATGGACGAGTCGTTTTTTGGCGTACTTGGCCTTGGGCTGCGGCGTGGGAAAGTTGATGGTGATGGCATCGAGCTCGCCGGCGGCAAACAGCTGCGGCAGCGATGCGGCGCCTCGGGGCAGGACGAGTGCGTTGGTCAGTTCCTGCTCGCAGATTTTCTGTGCGGCATAGGCGATGCAGATGGGCTCCTGGTCCATGCCGATAAAGAGCGTGTTTGGCTCGTGGGCCGCGCGCTCTACAAGGTACGTTCCCTTGCCGCAGCCAAGATCCAGGTGAAGGTGTTCGAAAGACTTGCTGCCTGCGGGCGCACAGGCCTCGCGCCAATCTCCGGCATAGATTTCAGGGTTCGTCTCAATCGCATCGGCGTAGCGCTCCAAGCGCTCCTCGAGCACAAAGTTCTTAGGCGTGCGAACGTGGACGGCTCCCATGAGGCTCCTTGGTCATAAGTATGGAACGCTTAGCTGCGCGTTCCATCAATGGGTTGAAAAAGGGTAGGCATAGTTTGCCCGAAAGACGCGGTGCGGCTCGACGGCGAGTCGTCGGTGCCTACAGGCGCTTTAGAATCACGTAGCGGTTGAGCTCGCCACTGCGACCGTCGGCATGGAAGCGCTCAAGCTCGCGTACGGGGACCTCGCCGCTCTTGTAGAACGTGCGCACGCCGCGCACCAAGTCGGTGATCTGCTGATCGTCAAAGTGGTGGCAATAGCGGTAAGCATGGCGGTCGTTTTGCCAGCCAATGAGGTGGTCGCCGGCTTCAAACTGCGCGGAATCGTAGCCCTCAAACGGCGGGGTGAGCTCGGCGCGGGCTTCGGCGCGAACGGCCTTGCGCGCCATGCGCTCGTCGTTCATAAACTCCCAAAAGCTGATGGCGATGATGCCGCCTGGGCGCGTCTGCCGCACCAGGGCGTCGAGCACGCGCACGCGGTATTCGCACGACGGCACGTGGTGCATAAAGCCAAAGCAGACCGAGATGTCGGCGAGCGGTGCGTCGAAAAGCACATCGGGCGTCTCGGCGGGGTTGAGCTTCATAAGGGCGTCGAGTACGTCGAGTTCCTGGAAGTGCAGGTTGGGAATGCGCAGGGCGTGGCCGCGTGCATCGATGGCCAGGTCCTGGCACGAGTCGACACCATAGAACTCGAAGGGGCAGCTGGCGTCTGCCGAGGGGCTCGTGCCGTCCACGCCTTTGGCAGCCAGCGTGCCGCCGGCGGCAAAGTTCTCGAAGCGCATATTGCCGCAGGCTAGGTCGAAGACGCGGACGGGATGCTCGATCGTGGCGACGTCGAGCTGTTCGAGCGCAATGTCCATGGTGCGCACCCAGCCGGGCCACGGGGCCTGACGCGTATCGGAAAAGGAGGCGGAGTGCTCGCGATAGAACGTGTTGTTGAGCTGGATGAGCGATGAGGCGAAATCGCGGTTCACGGCGCGGGACTCCCTCCGTTGGCGGTGCGGAATAAACAGTACGACCATACTACCGTTAACGCCGCAACGGGGACAACCGGGCTAGGTGCCATTGCTTCGTTTGGACACATTTCCGCAGCTCATATGCACCCGCAACCGCCGGTTGTCAAAAATCTCACTAGAATAGGTGGCATGCTTTTGGCGGTGGCGGATAGATTTTTAACTGTGCAAGGCGCCTTAAGAACAAAAACGGTCCGGCGGCACGGCTGGCATCACATAGGAGGAACCATGAATGTAGAAACTGCGCAGCGGCTCGCCGACCTTCGTCGCAGCAAGGGTTTTAGCCAAGAAGGGCTGGCACGAAAGTTGGGACTGTCGCGCCAGGCGGTCAGTAAATGGGAGCGCGCGGAGAGCTCGCCCGATACCGAGAACCTGATCTCGCTCGCCAAACTCTATGGCGTGAGTTTGGACGAGCTCCTCAATCCGAGCGACGAGATCGAGGACGATATAGAATTTGAGAAAGAGGACCGCGCCCGTCAGCGCGAGGCCGAGGCGGCAGAGCGCGCCCGCACCCATGAGGCAGCGGCGCGTGCGACTGAGGCGGCAACGCAGGCAAGTGACGCGGCAGCCAAGGCGGCGCAGGCGGCGAGTTGGAGTGCGCAGGCCGCCAATGCCGCTACGGCGCAGGCGACGAGTGGCGCCGCGGTTGGCTCGACTCCGGTGAAGGGCCCGTTCCAGTCGTTCCCGTATTGGGCCGTGTGCTGGCTGCTGTTCTTTTTGCTGATGTTCCTGTTTGGTGCCGGTCCCTTTGCCGCGCTGATCTTCTTTACGATTCC
>URMO01000048.1 GCA_900549085.1 uncultured Collinsella sp.
CGCACTTCGTGCGGCGAGGGCTTCTTGCGTCTTGCGGAATATTTTGGGAGATAGCCCAAGCAGCCCCGGCGGGGGTCCTGTGTAGTCACCCTTTAGGCGGAACTCTCCTAATTATTTGGATGAGTCGTTTACTTACTTGTGCTGTTACCGTCTTCCCGCTGTTGTTGGGGTATGCTTTGTTCGTATGTAAACGTTTGACATGTTGATGGGGGAGGGTGCTATGGCTCGCGAGGGCGCTCGTTCTAAGGATTCTGCTAAGCCTGGCATCAAGGAAGTTGCAGCGGTGGCGGGGGTTTCGCCTACTACGGTATCTCGCGTGCTTAATAATCGCGGCTATATTAGCCAAGAGACCCGCGATAAGGTCCATGCCGCGATGGAGCGCATCAACTATACGCCCAACGATATCGCCCGTGCCATGCTCAACGGTCGCCTGAATCTTATCGGTATGATCGTTCCCTTTGTGAGCAGCCCGTTCCATGCTCAGGTTGTGCAGGCGGTCGAGCGCACGTTAGCGGAAAACGGCTTTAAGATGTTGCTGTGCAACAGCGCCAATCGACCCGATCTTGAGCGTTCCTATATTGACATGCTCCGCCGCAATATGGTCGACGGCGTCATCGTCAACTCCCTCAATATCGGTGCCGAGGCATATGCCGAGATGGGCTTGAGCCTGGTTGGCATCGACTGCGATCTTGGCGAGGGCTCTGTCCAGATTGCAAGTGACAGCTATGGCATCGGCGAGCTCGCCACGCGCCGTCTGATTGATGACGGCTGCAGGCGTATCCTGTGCCTGCGCAGCAATAGCCGCATGCGCATGCCTGCCAATAAGCGTACCGATGCCTACCTCGATGTTGTTGAGCAGGCCGGTTTGTCCGCGCTTGTCCGTGAGGTTGAGTTCGTTAAGCCCGACGACGAAAAGGGCGCGGTCGTTGCGAAGATCCTCGATGAGAACCCCGATATTGACGGCATCTTTGCGGGAGACGATACGATGGCGGCCATCTGTCTCAACGTGATGAAGCAGCGCGGCTTGAGCGCTCCAGACGATATTAAGGTCGTGGGCGCGGATGGTGCCCGCCGAACTATGACGTTTATGCCTGACTTAACAACCGTACGTCAAGATATCGATCGCATCGGAGAGCTCGCGGCGCAATCCATCATCGCTCTTATTAACGGCGATAATCCCGAATCGAATATCAAGCTTCCCGTTGAACTCATTGAGGGCAAAACCGCGTAGTTCATCCCGTGCCAAAAGAATTCCTCAAACGCCTCTGATGACCGTTCACCGGCATATGTCAACCGTTTGCCGACGACTGGAACTGCGAAAAGACGTATTGGTGTGAAAACGTTTGACATATGAAAACGATTGACATATCTTGCCATTGTACCGAGTTAGTATGTCGTGGAAAGGAAGTCTCGGATGCACAAGGTGTATTACCAGCCTGAGGGAATTTGGGTAGGCGACATCATGCCGTACGGCGAGGACGGCACGTTCTATCTCTATCATCAGCGTGACACGCGTAACCCCGGACCTTTCGGAGAGCCGTTTGGCTGGGCACTCGCTACGACCAAGGATTTCGTCAACTACAAGGACTTTGGCGAGAGCCTTGAGCGTGGCGGCGACGAGGAAGTCGACCAGTATGTTTATGCCGGCACGGTGTTTAAGGTGGGCGACAAATACCATGCGCTCTACACTGGTTGCAATCGCGATAAGGTCCGCGCACGTTTGATGAAACAGGTTCTTCTTCACGCAACGAGTGACGACGCCGTCAAGTGGGAGAAGAACATCGCCGAGACGCTGCTTCCGCCCCAGGAGGGTTACGATGACCGCAACTGGCGCGATCCCTTTGTGCTTTGGGATGAGGAGAACGAAGAGTACATGCTCATCCTCGGCACGCGTGTGGGCGAGGACAAGCGTCTGATGACCGGTCGTCTGGTCAAGTTCACCTCCAAGGACCTGGATACCTGGGAGTTCCAGGGCGACTGGTGGAATCCGGGCCTGTACACCATGTTCGAGATGCCTGATCTCTTTAAGATGGGCGACTGGTGGTATCTGGTGTTCTCCGAGTACAGTGATGGCAACAAGACCCGTTACCGCATGTCTCGCTCTATCAACGGTCCTTGGATCACTCCTGCGGACGATTCCTTCGATGGCCGCGCGTACTATGCCGCACGTACCGCATTTGACGGCGAGCGCCGCGTTCTCTTTGGTTGGGTTCCTACGCGTGACGAGGGCGGCGACCCCAGCTCTTACCTGTGGGGTGGCACCTTTATGCCTCTCGAGATCGTTCAGCGTGCCGACGGAACGCTCGGCACCAAGCTCCCCGACAGCATGCTTGGCGCCTTTGGCGAGGCTAAGGCAGTCGAGGCCTTTGAACTTTCCTGCGAGTCGGGCAAGGTCGAGCAGGTGCTCGCCGCGGATGCCGGCTCCACCTATATGCTTGACGCCGACATCGAGCTCGCCGGTAACGCTGCCGGCTTCTCGGTGAAGCTTGCCGAGGACGCCGAGTCCGGTCTTGCCTATGAGTTCCGCGCCAACCTGCGTGAGGGCAAGCTCGAGTTTACGGCTGCCCCCCAGTATCCATGGTTCCAGGTCAACAACATGGGCCTCGAGCGTCCGTTGTTCTTTAAGGGCGAGGGCACTCACCATGTGCGTCTGGTCGTCGACGACGACATCGCGACCATCTTTGTCGATGATGTTGCGCTCAACGCTCGCTTCTGCAACAAGCAGGGCCAGGGTGTGGCGCTTACCGTCACCGACGGTGCGCTCAAGTGCGCAAACGCAACGATCGCGTCTCTGTAGCGGCAACGAACCGTTTTATGATTTAGAAAAGGAATGGAGAGGAACATGGACTACAAAGTAGTGTCTCAGCAGGTCGTCGATAACGTCGGCGGTCTGGAGAACATCGAGGGCGCCACGCATTGCGTTACGCGTCTGCGTCTGGTGCTCAAGGATACGAGCAAGTACAACAAGGCCGAGCTCGAAAACATCGATGGCGTCAAGGGCGTGCTGTACAACAGCGGCCAGCTCATGATCATCTTCGGTACCGGCACCGTCAACAAGGTCTACGATGAGTTTATGGCTCTGACGGGCGTTAAGGAGATCAGCGCTTCCGAGGTCAAGGGCGCCGAGGCGGACAAGAAAGGCAAGTTCTTCTCTGTCCTCAAGGTGTTCTCGGACATCTTTATCCCCATCATTCCCGCCTTCGTCGGTGCCGCTATCATCATCGGCCTTAAGTCGCTGATCGTTGCCAACGGCCTCTTTGGCATGGAGGGCAGCCTCGCCGACCACAGCGAGTTCCTCAAGAACCTCGCAAGCTTCTTTGCCATTATTGCCACCACCTTTGACTACCTGCCTGTCCTGGTTATGTATAGCGCGGTCAAGCGTTTTGGCGGCAACCCGATCCTGGGTATCCTCGTCGGTATCGTCATGGTTCACCCGAGCCTTATGAACCGTAACGCGTTCGTTATGGATCCGTCGGGTGCTGAGTACTGGAACTTTGGTCCGCTCTCCATCCCCATGGTTGCTTTCCAGGGCGGCGTGTTCCCCGCAATCCTGACTGCCTGGTTTATGGCCAAGGTCGAGAAGATTGCCCAGAAGTACATCCCTGAGGTCGTCTCGTTTGTCTTTGTCCCGACCGTTACCCTGATTCTTGCTAACGTTGCCCTGTTCACCGTGTTCGGCCCGCTCGGCAACCTGATCGGCGACGTCCTCGCTGGCGTAATCGATGTCCTGTACAACAGGATGGGCGTCTTTGGCGCCTTTGTCTTCGCCGCGTTCCTGCAGCCGCTCGTCGTTACCGGTACGCATCAGTTCATCCAGGGTATTGAGGCCAACCTCGTTGCCACGACCGGCTTCAACTACATCCAGGCCATCTGGTCGGTTTCCATCATCGCCCAGGGCGGCGGCGCCATCGGCATGTATCTCATTCACAAGAAACACTCCAAAGAGCGCAACATCTGCATGTCGTCCTTTATCCCGACGCTGGTCGGTATCTCCGAGCCCGCAATCTTTGCTGCAAACATGCGCTACTCGATCATCCCGTTCGTCTGCGCTTGCATCGGTGCAGGCTGCGGCGGTGCCTTCGTGAAGCTCTTTGAGGTGCGCGCTATCGGTCAGGGTCTGACCGGTGTGCTTGGCCTGCTCATCGTTACGCCCGAGACGCTCGTGTGGTATGTGGTCGGCAATCTCATCGCCTTTATCGTGCCGATCGTCTTGATCTTTGCCTACAACAAGGCAAAGGGCGTGCCGACCACCGATGAAGAGGGCGCTGGCGCTGGCTTCGACGTTAGCTTCTAGTTGAGCCGTTCAGCGTAATCTGAGGATAAGTCCATTTGGGGAAGGGCGTTCGACTCGTGTGAGTCGAGCGTCCTTCCCCATAGACGAGAAAGTCAACGGCGATGTTTAATCAAAAAAATAAGGTGACACGCGCGGACTATGAGCAATGGCGTGCCGGACAGGATGAGACGGCGGGTCGCATCGCGTCCGACCCCGATAGGCTCCTGTTCCATGTGGAGCCTGAGCTTGGCTGGCTCAACGATCCCAACGGTTTGGTGCAGATCGGTGATACGTATCACATCTATCACCAATACGATCCATTCGATGCTGCGCATGGCGGTCCAGTGCTTTGGAATCATCTGACAACAAAGGATTTTGTGACGTACGAAAATTGCGGCCCTGTGCTGTTCCCCGATTCCGATTTGGATTCGAGCGGAGCGTATTCTGGTTCTGCCTTTGTACGTGATGGCAAGATTCACTACTTCTATACCGGCAACGTCAAGCATTTTGACCGCGATGATTACGACTACGTGTTGACGGGCCGTGAGCAAAACCAGATTCATATGGTTGCCGAGAATCCCGACGAATTGGGCGAGAAGCGCATAGCTGTTGGGCCGATCGATTACCCCGACGATATCGGTACGCACGTGCGCGACCC
Source organism: uncultured Collinsella sp. (assembly GCA_900549085.1). Classification (GTDB taxonomy): domain Bacteria; phylum Actinomycetota; class Coriobacteriia; order Coriobacteriales; family Coriobacteriaceae; genus Collinsella. Next base: position 4,932 of record URMO01000048.1, read on the forward strand.
CAAAATCCTTGAACACGATGGTATCTACTACATGGTTCTCGGCGCTCGTACGAAAGACGACCGTGGCTGCGTGCTTGTCTATACCTCGAGCGATCTAGAGGACTGGAGCTATGCGACGCGCATTGAGCTAGGCGAGAAGTTTGGTTTTATGTGGGAGTGTCCTGATCTGTTTGAGCTCGATGGCGAGCTTATTCTCGTTTGCTGTCCGCAGGACGTGCCCGCCGATGGCTGGCGTTACCGCAATCCGCATCAGTGCGTGTGGTTTTCCATCGAGGCCGATTGGGAGGCGCCGAGCTTTAAGATCGTCGGCCAGGGCATGCCTCCGATGGTCGATGCCGGTTTTGATTTCTATGCCCCGCAGTCCTTTGAGGATGCGGCAGGTCGGCGTTTGATGATCGGATGGTCGGGTTGCCCCGATGCGACGACAGAAAGCCCGACGGTGGCACGCGGATGGCAGTGCGCGTTGACGGTGCCGAGAGAGCTGAGCATGCGCGGCGGCAAGCTCTGCCAGCAGCCGGCGCACGAGATTGAGAGGATGCGCGGCGACTGCGTTCGTGCTGTAGGCGGAGAGACCGTCGAGGAGCCGGGACGCCTGTTTGATCTTGTGGTTTCCTGTGAGGGCGCCAAGATGGTTGAGCTCGAGATCCGCAAGGGTGTCTTTGTGCGCTATGCAGACGGGATGCTTGCCCTCGACATGGGTGACGAAGGCTATGGGCGCGACCGGAGGTCGATCGAGCTCGGTGAGCTTCGCGACCTGCGCGTGCTTTCGGACACTACGATGGTCGAGATTTTTGCAAATGACGGCGAGGCGGCACTTACGAGCCGTACCTATTCGCCGGCGGTTTCGGCGATGGGGTTTCATGCCAAGGGTGCGGCGTCGATGAATTTCTACCGCCTCGCGCATTAACCGTGCGTGGAGCACGATTGGACTTGCTGGGCGGAATGTGTCGCAGTTGCCGCAGCGAACTACCGTTTATCGCGTATAGCTACCGTTTGCGGGATAAGTAACACTCCTTAATAAGCCGTGTAATATCTTAGATAAGCACGGAGTTTTCCAGGGAGACGCTGTCCTTTGTTGTGCGCAAGGGGCGGCGTCTCTTTGGCGCTTAGATGCCGTTGTGCAACAGCGCGGCGCGCGTGTCATGTATTGAAAAGCCAATGTCGAGATGGGTCGTGATGATAATGGGCAAGTACGTAATCGTGGTTGAATCTGGTTCGGATGTGACGCCAGAGCTCTGCGAACGCTACGGCATCGTGCGCGTGCCTATGCATGTCACGATTGGCGACGAGACTGTCGAGGACGGCTCGATCGATCCGCTCGAGATTTATTCGCGCTGCAACGAGTTTGGCGTAATGCCCAAGACCAGCGGCTGCGCGCCTGCGGATTTTGCTCACGTGTACGACCGCATTCACGCTGAGCAGCCTGACGCGACCATTTTACATCTTGCGTATTCCGAGGCCACGACCTGCTCGCATCAATCATCGAAGATCGCTGCTAAGGGTCGCGACTACGTCTACTCCATGGACACGCGCTTTGTCTCGGTGGGCCAGTCGCTCGTTGTCGTCGAGACCGCCAAGTATATTGAGGCTCACCCCGATGCTACCGTCGACGAGATCTTTGCATTTACGAACTCCGTCATGGACCGCGTGCTGTTGGGCTTTGTTCCTACCGACCTTGCCTTCCTTAAGGCGGGCGGTCGTCTGTCAAACGTCGCGTTCCTTGGCGCTCACCTGCTCAAGATCAAGCCCTGCATTGAGGTAACGGGCGGTAAGTTTGTGGCGACCAAGAAGTTCCGCGGCTCTATGCTCAAATGTGCCCGTGCCTTTATTGACCACATGGTTGCCAAGGGCGAGATTGACTACTCGCACATTGGTCTGGCGTATTCTGTGGGCCTTTCCCAGGAGCTGCGTGACGACATGGAAGTCTATGCGCACGACCTGGGCTTTAAGGACATTACCTGGACTCAGGTCGGCGGCGTCATCTCGAGCCATTGCGGCCCGACCGCCTTCGGTGCGGTACTCACGCTCAAGGCGTAAGGCCTGGCATCTATCGATTTCTATTGCCACGGCGGCGGGCGGGTTGCGATAACCCTCCCGCCGCTTTTGCGTGGAGTCAAATAGGACGACCTAATTGACCTCTAAACCGTTTCGCCATCATATGTATGGGCTAGAATGGCTCTGGCATTTATGTAACTAAAACCAATGAGAGGCAAGGTAGCGGGAATGGCTGAGATGACGCTCGAGGGTGTGGACGCTCGTCCCGAGGACTCCGCATTTGCCCTAGGCCGCGTGCATTCAATCGAGACGATGGGAACGGTCGACGGTCCCGGCATCCGCTTTGTAGTGTTTGTCCAGGGCTGTCCCATGCGCTGCGCGTATTGCCACAATCCCGATACCTGGTCTGTTCACGGCGGCACCATGGTGACCGTCGAGCACCTCATGGACGAGTTCCAGAGTAACCATGAGTTTTACCGCAGCGGCGGAATTACGGTTTCGGGTGGCGAGCCGCTCCTGCAGCCCGACTTTTTGGCCGATCTGTTCCGTGCAATGCACAGCAATCCCGATGGTCGCGTGCATACCTGCCTTGACAGCTGCGGATATGCGTTTGATCCCAACCACCCCGAGAAGTTCGATGCTGTCCTCAACGAGACCGACATGGTGCTGCTCGACATTAAGCACGCCGATCCGGTTGAGCATAAAAAGCTGACCGGTTGCGATCCCGCACGCATCCTGGCGTTTGGCGATGAGCTGGCGCGTCGCAGGATCAAGGTCGTTATCCGTCACGTGGTGGTGCCGGGCATTACCGACACGGTGGAGGAGTGCGAGGCACTCGGTCGCCTGATTGCCCCGTGGCATAACGTGGTGGGCTTGGAAATGCTGCCGTATCACACGATGGGCGTCGTCAAGTACGAGCAACTGGGCATTCCCTATAAGCTTGAGGGCGTGCCCCAGATGGATACCGCGCGCATGCCCGAGCTGCGCAATGCCGTTATGACCGGCATGAAAAAGCGCCGCACGGAACTCAAAAACGCCATCGGCTAGCGAGCCATATTCGCTCCCCAAAGGCACTCATTGGGGACAGACTTAAATGAGTGCCCCTGAGCACCAAGTTGATTGCCAAAGAGCCCCGTCAAGTTGCGGTGGAATAGTTCTTGTTTTTCGGCTTATGCCGCCCAAATAGGAACTATTCCACCGCAACTGCGTTTTGGGCGGAGATGCGCAACAGAATCGCGCCATTTGGATAAATACGCTTGTGGTTTCTTTAAAGACGCCTTAAACGCCGCTGAATATCTTTGGAAAGAAATGCCTGCTCGGTATTATGCTGCTCGTATATGAACGGTAGCAGTCAGGAGACCACGTGCGAAACAACGCATCGCGGGACGAGTATATGCCGCAGCATAGCAGCAGATATGAGACGAAGGGCACGTCTTCGCGTGGCCTTGCCGACGCTCGCGTCCGCGTGACGAAGATTGCCGCCATTGGGATGCTAACGTTGGCGATTATTATCCTCGGAATTACCGCCAAAACCTACGCGTCGGAGCGAATGGCACACTCAGATGCGTCAACGGTACAGACGCAAAACGAGAAGGCTTCAAAGTCCAAAGCGTCGGCAGATCTCAAGACGAGACTTTCGAAGGCGGACTTCAACGATATCCCTTCGGGTGATACCGTTCAGACCTTCTCGTTGGTAGATAACAAGACTCCTACCTTGGAGGATGAGAGCCTTGCCTTGCTCCAGGATGCCCTGAGTCGGGCGCAGGAGCTAGGCGATGTGGGCGTGGTGTTCTACGACCTGTCAAGCGGCAAGGGCGTGACGTATAACCCCGATGTCGAGGTTTACGGCGCGAGTAGCTACAAGGCGCTCTATGCGTTGTACATCTGCGAATCTCTGGTCGAGACGGGTCAGGTTTCACTCGATGATTCCCTTGGCACCTATGGTGGCTACAACATGGGTTGGCAGACGGTGCGCGACCTGATCGAGGCCGCGATTGTTAATTCGGACAACGATTCGTTTATTGCGTTACGCGCGGCGTTTGACCGTGTCGGTTACGAGGATTGGATTGCCAGTCTTGGCATCGATTACGATACCGCACTCGATCCGATGAGTGATTTTCCCACCTATTGCCCGCGTACCTCGGCCAAGTTGTGGCGCGAGATGAGCGAGTATTTGAGCTGTGGCAGTGAGGCCTCCCAGTGGTTAGCTGAACTGCTGTCATCAACATCGCGCTCATTTATCCGTGATGGGATTGCCGACGAGCAGGTTTTGGTGCGCAACAAGGCGGGTTGGATTAGCGAGGATGGTTGCTATTCGACATGCGATGCGGGCCTTATCGACATCGATGGCTGTACCTATGTCATGAGCATCATGACATCGATGCCATGGAGCGATTGCTCGAGTGAGCTGGTGGCTGCGATTGCTAAGGCGTTCTTTGATACGCGAGCTGCGCTGGCCTAGCGTGTTCGTTTGGCGTTGGCAAACAAAATGCTGGTACCATACCGTGGTTGAGAATTTCGAATAGGTTTGGGGAATGGCATGGCTACCATCGCGATTATCGGTGCGCTCGAAAAAGAGATCATGCAGATTAAGGAAGAGTTGGGCAACGTTTGCATGGTACAGGAGGCGGGCTTGAACGTTGTGACCGGCGGGCTCGACGGCCTGTCGATTGTCGCCACGACGGCGGGTATGGGCACGGTAAACGCTGCCGCCGCAACACAGCACCTCATTAGCAAGTATGCTCCACAGGCAGTTGTGTTTTCTGGTATCGCAGGTGGCCTGAATCCCAAGCTCCATATCGACGATGTCGTCATTGGCAAATGCCTGCGCTATCTAGATACCGATACCGCGCTTATCGCCGAGTCTGCACCGGGGCTCGAGGAGTTTGTCTCGACGCCTGCGCTGGTCGATATTGCCGCCGATGTGCTTGCTGAGCGTGGGTTTGTTGATGCTTCGACAAATGCGACCGCTTCGAACGAGGGCGCAAAGCAGTTCCTGGTCGGCACGATTGCCACGGGTAACCGCTTTGTGACGGGCGCCGCTATGCGCAATGATGCCATCGAGGCGACGCATGCCGATTGTGTCGGCATGGAGGGCGCGGCAATTGCCCATGTCGCAACCAAAAATGGTGTCGATTGCCTGGTGCTGCGTGCTATCAGCGATAATTGTGACGAGGCGTATGATGCGATTTGCGACCGCGAGTTCGATTTGTTCGAGTATGCGCGTGCCGCAAGCGATATCACGCTCGATATCGTTCGACGCATTGCCGCTGCGCAATAGCGCGTTTTTTGCAAGATCCTACGACCAAGGAGTGTCCATGGCCGATTCCATTAACTACCAGCTTGCCAAGTTCATCGCCAGCTACGGCAAGGTTTCGCAGATCCCCGAGTCCACCTGTCCCGAGGTGAGCTTCGTTGGCCGCTCAAATGTGGGCAAGTCGTCCATCATGAACAAGCTCTTTGGCCGCAAGAACCTGGTCAAGGTTTCGAGCACGCCGGGCAAGACGAGCAACATCAATTTCTTCGAGGCCGACGACGTGCACTTTGTCGACCTGCCGGGTTACGGTTTCGCCCGTCGCTCCAAGGCCGAGCGCGATCGTTGGGCCGAGCTCATCGGCGATTTCTTTGACTCCGAGCGTAGCTTTAACTTGGTCGTGTCGCTGGTGGATATTCGTCACGACCCGAGCAAGCTCGACCATGACATGATCGACTATCTGCAGGGCAACGAGTTCAACTTTATCGTCTGCCTCACCAAGGCCGACAAGCTCAGCCGCACCCAACAGGCCCGCCAGGCAGCAGCCATCAATAAGCAGCTCAACGTCCCTGCCGAGAACGTGATCATCACAAGCTCCCAGACTGGCACCGGCATCGACGAGCTTAAGCGCCGCATTGCTGAGGCCTGCCTTTAGTCAGGCTGCGGCCCCTCAAAAGCTCTCATCTATATCACCTCAGTGATAGTTATTGGTAAACTATCACTGAGGTGATATTTGTTGGAGGTCGATATGGAGCTTTGGCACGGGTCGGACGTTGTTGTCGATCATCCATCGTTGGATAAATGCAGGCAATTCAATGACTATGGGCGCGGGTTTTATTGCACACCGCATGAGGAAATGGCAATGGAGTGGGCATGTCGGACCGAGTCTGATGGCATTGCCAATCGATATGAGCTTGATTTAGATGGCCTTGCGATTTTGGATTTGGAATCAGGTGAGTTCTCGATTCTCAACTGGCTTGCAATTCTGGCGAATAACAGAGAGTTCAATGTTTCAACGCCAGTAGCACGCGAGGGGCTTCGTTATCTACTGGATAACTGCCTGATTGATATTTCTCCCTATGACGTTATTCGAGGCTATCGTGCAGACGATTCCTATTTCTCGTTTGCAAGACAGTTCGTTAACGGCATGATTTCGCTCAGGCAACTGCAGCGCATTATGTTTTTGGGGGATTTGGGCATTCAGGTAGTGTCGAGAAAGTTGGTGTAAGGGCCCTTGCGGCCCCTGTGTCCGATATCCGGAATCAGTTGATATCCTAGGCCGCCTCCACGCTGTCGGTAAGTTCCAGGCTTGATTCGATCATCTTCCTGGCCGCCTTCTCCAGCTCCGCCCAGTCGTGCTCGCCCGCGGCACCCATTCTGAACGCGGTGTCATGCATCTCGGCCATCTTCCTCTCCGAGAAGTAGCGCGAGCCGGACCATGTCTCGGCCTGGTCGCACATGACGGCGCCCACGAGCCTGAGCAGCGAACTCTCCGACGGGAAGACCTGCACCACGCGCGAGCGGCGCTTGATTTCCCTGTTGGCGCGCTCCTGCACGTTGTTGGTGCGCAGGCGCTTCCAGTGCGACGGCGGGAAGTCCAGGTACGCGAGCGCGTCGGGCTCCGCCTCCTCGAGCACCCTCGCCGCCCTCGGGCAGCACCCCTCCAGCATCTCGCACGCCGCGTGGTACATGGCCACGGCGGTGGCGGCGTCCCTGGCGCGGAAGACCGAGGAGACGATGCGCCCCACGCGGCGCCTCAGCTGCCAGGAGCCGGCCTCGCGCATGCAGTCGCGCATCAGGTGCACGGCGCATCGCTGCCAGGCCGCCCCCTGGAAGACCTCGCCTACGGCCCTGACCAGGCCCCCGTGGGCATCGGATACGACGAGCTCGGTGCCGGTCGCGCCGCGGTCGCGCAGCTTCCGCAGGAAACCGAGCCACGATTCGTGGGACTCCGTGTCCACCACGGACACCCCCAGCACCCGCCTCCAGCCGGACTCGTCGCAGCCTATCGCCGTGACCACCGCGGTCGAAGCCACGCGGCCCCCGCGGCGGCACTTGACGTAGGTCGCGTCGAGCCAGATGTAGGGTATCGCGCGCGCATCGAGCGGCCCCTCCGCGAGGTCGGCTATCTCGGCGTCGAGGGTCGCGGCGATCGCGCTCACTCGGTCCCTGCCGAGCCTCTCGATGCCCATCTTCTCGGCTATCCTCTGCACCTTCCTGGTGCTGGTGCCGGTGGCGTACATCTCGGCCACCGCCGCGACGAGCGCGCGGTCGACGCGCTGGTAGCGCTCGAGGACGTCCTCGGGGAAGAAGCTGCCCGTCCTGAGCTTGGGGATTCTCAGGTTGAGCGTGCCCACGCACGTCTCGAGCGTGCGGTTGCGGTAGCCGTTCCTGCTGTTGGCCCCATCGCCGCAGAGCTGGTCGGCCTCCTCGTCCATGATGGCGTTGACCACCTGCTCGGCGAGCAGCCTGAGCAGCGACTGGATGTCGACCATCCCGTCGGTCGACCTCGGGATGGCGGCCTTATCCGGCATCGCGTCTGCTAATATCTCCATAGCGGTCCCTGTCCTTTCCCAGAACCTGTGTTATGTAGCAATTCCAGATTCTAGGACAGGGGCCGCTTGCGTTTGGCGGTCAGCCGTCGGCGCGCTTACACCAACATTTCCGACGCGATCGGCATTCAGTATGCGCTTATGAGTGAGCGCGCGTTCTCGGCGATCAGGTTCCGCGATTGGAAGCAGGCCTCAGGAGCCGAGTTTTATCCCAAACGATTTGAGCGAGAACAGAACGCTCGACGAAAGTACCTGGATACGGTAAACGGATTTGACACTGATGGTGTCGACATTAGGGATTTGATGGCAGGGAGGGTTGATTTAAATGATCAAAGAGTTAACGGATTGTGGGCCGAGTAGGACATACCCCGTCTACTACCTCGAGGATGCAATGAACAACCTCGGCGACTGCTTTGACTATGCCGTTAACGATTATGGAGCAGAAGGATCAGAAGTTGCTGAACTCTTTTGCCTGAGCGGCGTAGCTCGCGAGTTCGAACGCGGCAACGCATGGGTAGTGTCGGGAAAATCGGGCGTTGAGCTGTTCGCGCTTATCGCCGAAAGGTCGGGCTATCAATCAAGGCCGATGCCAAATCGAACCTATCGATTCGAAAAGACACCGGAATATTGGACAGGCTGGATATTGGCATACCTTCAGTGGCGATTAGGAGAGTCTTTCGAAGACCTGCTGCATGTCGTTCCGTTTGACGCACTGCGCAACCTGTACTATCCCTGGCACGAAGCCTCGGAGGAACGCGTGGCGAGTCTTGTTTGCGATATAGCGAAGAAAGCGTCCAGGCAAACAAAACTTGCGTTAGCAAGAAAGAAGCTAAAGAAAACCCAACAAGACCTAGCATACGAATCGGGTGTGTCACTCCGCTCAATCCAAATGTACGAACAGCGCCAGAGAAACATCAATGAAGCCTCGGTAACAACCGTAAGAGCTATAGCAAAAGCCCTACACTGCAACATCGAAGACCTCCTAGAACCAGTCTTCGAATACAAAGAAACCAGCGCCGCCTAAACCAATATATTGCCAAGGTTTGTATCTAGTAAGCGCTCCTTACCAGCAAGAGTCCCTACCAATAGATAGCGGCTTAAAGGGCCGAAATCGTATGAATGGCGTTGCGACTTCCAAATGGGTGACTGCTGCTTGAAAAGCTATAGAAATAGGGGCCGATTTAACGGCCCCAAGCATCGCATAAATGGCATATACGTTTTATCAACTATTTCTTGTTTTTAACCCATTTGCAGATACGCCAAATAAGCACTCCGACGAGAATCCAAACGAGAGCGATCATAATGTCTGAGCGTGCAGGAATTGGGATCATTGAACTTCCTCAATTGATGTGAGTCTAGTTTGCATAGGTGTGGAGCGTGCTGCCTTCCATGGTCGCTTGCAACACGGCGATACCGGACGTCATCCCCATCGATTCATAGTTGAGTCGATATGTCGCCTGTTTCGAGTTCCATATAAAGGACTCGTTAGTTACCGTACAGCCGATAGTCGTATAGTTTTGTCCCCAAGCGCTGGTAATGAGCGAGTTCGCTATCTTGATCTTGAATTCGCGATAAATAAAAGGACTGTTGTAATAGATAGTCCAAGTTCCAGATGCGTTGTTGTAGTAACTGTCCCATATCAGGCTGGGTTCATTGGTTTTTTTAATTCCTATTACTGCAACGGTCCCATCCTTAAGCTTGATTTGATGAGACTGCTCGGGACCTTTCGTTAAATCAAAATCTTGGGTTGCGCCAGAAATTGCGACAGCATCGCTTTCTGCAGCATAAGCAGTCGAAGGGCTAAACGAGAAACATATCGGTAATATCAAAAGTATCGAGAGGAAAAACGAAGCTTTGAGTGTGCGTAACACTTTGACCACCTCCATACTGCGATGCCTAGTTAAATAGTAGCATAGATTAACAGTTTATTATGTAACCTAAAAAGCCCCTATCTGCCCGGCGCCCCTTCAAAGCGTGGGTCCCTGTAGACATCCTCAGCAAGGTAAACGCAGGGATGGTCGGGGTGTTCCCCTCAAAATTATTCCGCAGCGCGAAGGCCTCTCGTCTGTGGCTCCGTTGGAGCACAAGATTAAATCAGTGAATGCGACTATCCTGTCGAGGCTGCGCAGGTCCCCTTGGGGCTTCCCCTGAAAACAATCCGCAGATCGAATTGCC
>URMO01000049.1 GCA_900549085.1 uncultured Collinsella sp.
TTCCTCGGTAGCTCAATGGTAGAGCACGCGGCTGTTAACCGCGCTGTTGTAGGTTCGAGTCCTACCCGGGGAGCCAGGTTGTAAAACCCGTCGCTTATGCGGCGGGTTTTTTCATGCCGCGATCGCCTGGCGCGAACGTTGCCATATCAACATTTCGTGTCGAGGATGTAATCCCGTGACCCACCACCTCAACATGGCTCGGTCGTTGTAGAATATTGCAATGATTGCTCCCACGAGATGGTGCCGTGAGCACCAGATAAGGAGATTCTTGTGTCTGAGACCATTAACGGCAGCCTGAGCGTCTCGAACGACGTTATTGCCGATATTGCCGGTTATGCCGCGATGACGTGCTATGGCGTCGTCGGTATGGCCGAGCAGCTCCAGGGCGCCGAGAGCGTGCGCCTGCTTGCCGGACAGCGCCTCCGCAAGGGCGTGCTTGTCTCCGCCGACGAGAACGGCCTTACGGTCGATCTTCACGTCGTGCTCGAGAACGGCGTCAACATGAAGTCCGTCTGCCACAATCTTTCGAGCTCCGTTGCCTTTACCCTGCAGGAGATCGCCCAGATCGATCCCGCCAGCCTTAAGATCGGCATCCACATCGACGCGCTCAAGAGCCGTCTGAACTAGCATCCGAAAACGGAGATTCAAATACCCATGATTGCAAAGACCATTCGCACCTGTTTTCCGATCGCTGCGGCTGCCGTTTCCGACAAGGCCGAGGAGATCAACAAGCTCAACGTCTTCCCCGTACCCGACGGCGACACTGGCACCAACATGTCGCTCACGCTCGCCTCGGTGACCAAGGAGCTTTCCGCCCTTCCCGCCGATGCCGACATGGAGGCCATCGCCGGCGCCATCACCCACGGCTCCCTGATGGGTGCCCGCGGCAACTCCGGCGTCATCACCTCGCAGATCCTGCGCGGCGTGGCCGAGGGCCTCGTTTCTGCCGACGAGCCCATTACGTCTGCCAACATCGCCTTCGCCTTCCGTCGTGCCGTCAAGGTCGCCTTCCAGGCTGTCCGTAAACCCATCGAGGGCACGATCCTCACGGTGCTGCGCGATGTCTCGACCAAGGCCGACGAGTGCGAAAAGAAGAAGTTCTCGGCCGAGGACGCGCTCGATGCCATCGTCGTCGAGGCCTACCAGTCCGTCGCCCGCACGCCCGACCTACTGCCCGTTCTGAAGGAGAACGGCGTGGTCGACTCCGGCGCCTTTGGCTTTGCCATCTTCCTGGAGAACTTTGTTGCCGCCGCTCTTGGTCGCAGCACTGTTGTCGAGGATTTCTCCGCCACGTTTGATTCTGCTGGCTCTGCCCGCGACGCAGCCCTCGGTCGCGTTGAGATCGAGACCAATGACGACTGGGAGGGCTCGGAGTTCCGCTACTGCAACGAGTTCCTCTTTAAGGCCGACGCCCCGTTTGACGAGGACGAGTGCCTTAAGTTCCTGGGCTCCATGGGCGACTGCGAGCTGCTCGTGGGTGCCTACCCCGACTACAAGATTCACGTGCACTCCAACACCCCCAACCTGGTGCTCGAGCACATGCTGCAGCTTGGTCAGATCTACGAGGTCTTTATCCACAACATGGAGATGGAGGCCCACGACCGTACCGCCAAGATTCATGAGGACCAGGAGAAGGCCGCCGAGCCCGCCAAGGCGCTGGGTTTTGTCGCCGTTGCCGCCGGCTCCGGCGAGGCCGATATCCTCAAGTCCCTCGGCGTCGACGTGATCGTCTCGGGTGGCCAGACCATGAACCCCTCGACCGCCGACCTGCTGGGCGCGGTGGATCAGGTCAACGCGACCTCGGTCATCATCCTGCCCAATAACGGCAACATCCGCATGGCTGCCGAGGCCGCCGCCTCTGCCTGCACCGACAAGAAGGTCGCCGTCGTTCCCACCAAGACCGTTCCGCAGGCGTTCTCCGCGCTGTTCGCGGTCCTGCCCGATTCCGAGCTCGAGGACGCCGTCGCCGCCATGGTCGACGCCATCAGCGAGGTTCGCGATGGCGAGGTCACCCGTGCCGTGCGCGATTCCAGCGCCTCTGACGGCTCTCCGATTCACTCAGGTGACGTCATGGGTATCATTGCCGGTTCCATCGACGTGGTCGGCTCCGATGTGAAGCAGGTCACGCTCGACTGCATCAACCGCATGCAGGAGGAAGAGGAGGGCGACGCGCTGACGATTCTGGCCGGCGAGGAGCTGTCCGATGAGGCCTTCCAGGAGATCGTCGACGCCATCGAGGAGGCTCAGCCCGACTTGGAGATCGACGCTCATCGTGGCGAGCAGCCGCTCTATCCCGTGATCTTCTCGATCGAGTAGGCATCTGCCCATGTCCGAGCTGTGCTCCGTGCCGCGCGTCTCGGAGCGCTTTGCCCAGAGCAATGCGCTCGACGAGGATATCGCGCGACTCAAATATGTTTCGGGTAAACGTGAGGAGGCCCTTCGCCGTCTGGGAATTCGGACGGTGGGGGACCTCCTTCTCCATATTCCTCACCGATATCTCGACTTTACGCGCTCCTGGTCCATTGAGATGGCGCCCATCGGTACCGTGTGCACGATTGTCGCCACGGTCGATCGTATCGTTCAAAAGCAGCCCCGTCCGCGTATGCAGGTGACCGAGGTCTCGCTGGTGGACGAGACGGGGGTGCTGCAAGTCGCCTTTTTCCGTCAGCCCTGGATTGCCCAGCAGTTTAAGCAGGGAGACCGTCTGGCTGTGATGGGTAAGGTCGAGTTTGCCTACGGCTTTAAGCAGATGGCCTCGCCGCATTTCGAAAAGCTCGAGGACGGACGTGCCGCGGGCACCATTCTGCCGGTCCATTACGTGAGTGATGGCGTGAGTCAGGCGTGGATGCGCCGCATCGTAAGCGGCGCGCTTGAGGTTGTCGGCAATCCCTTCGACCCGATTCCCGCACGCTTACGCGTCAAGCGCCGCCTGATGAGCAATGCCCGCGCGCTGCGTTCAATCCATTTTCCATCGAGCATGGCCGAGCGCGATATCGCGCGCCGGCGTCTTGCCTACGAGGAGTGTCTCTGCTTGCAGCTCGCGCTGCGCCTGCGCAACGACGGCGGTATGGTCGACGTAGCGCCTTATACACATGCCGCGGGCGAGCACCTGGCAGCGCTCAGGGAAGCCCTGCCGTTTTCGCTGAGCGACGAGCAGGAGGCCGCGTTCCAAGACATCCTGCACGACATGTGCGATGGCGGGCGCGTGATGAACCGCCTGCTGCTTGGCGACGTCGGTACCGGCAAGACGGCCGTCGCCGCTTGCGCGCTGGCTGTCGCGGCCGATTCGGGCACTCAGTCCTGCGTTATGGCGCCTACGGGCGTGCTGGCGCGCCAATATGCCGATAAGACCGGCCCCTTGCTCTCGCAGGCTGGCATGTCCTGGGCGCTCCTGACGGGTGCCACGCCGGCGGCCGAGCGCGAGCGGATCCATGCGCAGTTGGAATCGGGCGAGCTCGACGTCCTCTTTGGCACTCACGCGGTCCTTTCGGATGACGTGGCGTTTAAGCATCTTTCGCTTGTCGTCATCGACGAGCAGCACCGCTTTGGTGTGGGCCAGCGCAATGCCCTGCGTGCCAAAGGCCCTGGTGCGGACCTGCTCGTCATGACGGCGACGCCTATCCCGCGCACATTGGCGCTCTCGGTCTACGGCGACCTGGACACGAGCATCATCCGCCATCGACCTGTTCCGGGGGCGGGCGTTGCGACACGCGTGCTCACCGAGTCGAGCCGCGACCTGGCCTACGGCGCCATTCGCGAGGCGCATGAAAAGGGTCAGCAGGCCTACGTGATTTGCCCGCTCGTGGAGCCGAGTGACTCGGTCGATGAGCTGGAAGACGTGCCTGGTATTGCCCGCGACGACGAGGGCCGCGTGACCGTGCCCGTGCCGCTCCACGATACGGCAACCGAGCTCGACCGACTGCGCCTGGCGTTGCCGGGACTTACCATCGAACGCCTTCACGGCCGCATGCCGGCGGGGGAGAAGGACCGCGTGATCGCTGCCTTCAAGCGTGGCGAGATCGACGTGCTCGTATCGACCACGGTGGTCGAGGTGGGCGTCGACGTGCCCAACGCCACCGTCATGGTCATCGAGAACGGTGAGCGCTTTGGCTTGGCGGCCCTGCACCAGTTGCGCGGTCGCGTGGGCCGCGGCAGCGTGTCGGGCACCTGCCTGGTCATGACGCACTCCAAGGGCAATGGCGGCGCCTCGGCGGCACAAGACCGCCTCCAGTCGCTCGAGAAGACCTCGGACGGCTTTACGCTCGCTCAGATGGACCTGCGTCTGCGCCACGAGGGCGAGATCCTGGGTTATCGCCAGCACGGCGGCGTGACCCTGCGCTTTGTGGACCTGGACGCCGACGAGGATCTTATCGAATGGGCCCATTTGGACGCGGTCGAGCTCTTGCGGTATGCTTGCAACCTTGACTCCGTGGCGACGCGCCCCTTGCGCGATGCGGTCGCCACGCGCTATCGACATATCTTTAAGGAGGTCAGCGGAGGATGAGAATCATCGGCGGTGAATGGCGCGGCCGCAAGATCGAAGAGCCGCGTGGGCGCGATGTCACCCGTCCCACGACCGATCGCGTGCGCGAGGCATGCGCGTCCATGGTCATGTCAGCGTTCGATTTCGATTTGGACGAGGTTCGCGTGCTGGATGCCTTTGGCGGCTCCGGTGCCCTGGGAATTGAGATGCTCTCGCGTGGCGCCCGCACGCTCACCACGTTCGAGATTGATCGCAATGCCGCCCGTCTGATCACCAAGAATATCGAGTCGCTGTGCCGCGACCGCTCGCGCTGGCGCGTCGTTACCGGTGATGTGCTGGCGAGTGCCTCGCGCGGCCGTGTGCCGGGCGGCCCCTTCGATCTGGTCCTGCTCGATCCGCCGTATGCCTTTGGCGCCGAGCCGGTCGAGGAGCTGCTGCAAAATCTTTCCCAGCAGGGGCTGCTGACGCCCGGGGCCTTTGCCCTGTTTGAGCATGCCGCATTCGATGCGGGCGCTCATCCGGCTGGTTTTGAGACCGTGCGGGAGAAGCGCTACGGCATTACCTCGGTTGACTTGCTGTGCTGGGTGGCCGAGGACGAGAACGACCATGCTGACGAGAACGAAATTGACGAGGATGCGCCTTCGGAGGACACCCATGAATGACACCATCAACCGCGTGATCGTCCCGGGCACCTTTGATCCCATCACCTTTGGCCATATCGACGTAATTCGCAGAGCCCGCCGCATCTTTCCCAGCGTGATTGTCGCCGTGGCCGAATCTCAGGGTAAAAACGGCGTGGGTACCACCTTTATGCTCGACGAGCGCGTGGCGCTGGCCCGCGAGGCCCTCGGCGATTTGGACGGGATCGAGGTACTGCCCTTCACCGGCCTGCTGGTCGACTTTGCACGTGAACAGGGGGCAGGTGCCGTCGTTAAGGGCCTGCGCGCCATGACCGACTTTGAATACGAACTGCAGCAGGCCGACCTCAACTATCGCCTGGATAACGAGCTGGAGTCCATCTTTGTCATGAGTGCTCCGCAGTACGGCTACATTTCGAGTTCGGTGGTGCGCCAGATCGCTTCGCTTGGCAGCGACGTGTCGACGTTTGTGCCGCCCAACGTGGTCGAAGCGCTCAAACATCGCTTTTCATGACGTTTTTTATTGCCTGGTGGCATGTGGTAAACTAACACGATGACATGTTACCTATGAAAGGAGACCGGATGCCGGGCGAGAATTTTCCTGGCGACAGGATCGTGAGTCTTGTCGACGAGCTCGAGGGGCTCATCGAAGAGGCTAAGACGCCGTTCGGCAAGAACGCCCAGATGAAGGTTATCGACGCCGACGTCTTCTTTAACATCCTCGATGAGATCCGCATGAGCTATCCCGAGGAGTGGCAGAAGTCCCGCCGTATCCTCAAAGAACGCGAGGAGCTTATGGCCTCCGCCGCCGCTCAGGCTGATTCCATCATTGCCGACGCTCAGCAGCAGGCGCTCACCATTGCCGGTGAGCAGGAGATCGTCCGCTTAGCCCAGCAGCAGGCCGACGACATCCGCGACCGTGCCCAGCAGTACGAGCGCGAGACGCGTTATGCCGCCGAGGATTACGCCGAGCAGGTCTTTACGCACCTCGAGGAGAACCTTAAGAGTCTGACCGGCACCGTCACTCGTTGCCGTCAGCAGCTCAACGAGGGCGCCGCCCAGCAGAACGGTCAGTGGTAATGGCTGAGTTCCCGAGCGTAACCGTCGATCTTTCCGAGCAGCTCGAGTTTCCCGGAGACTCTTATCCGCTGACCGGCAAGGTCGATGTCGCCACCTACACGGTGGGCGAGAAGGAGTACCAGCTGCAGGACGGCATTTCCTACGACGTGGTCTTTACCAACGCCGGTACCGGTGTTCTGCTTTCGGGCATGGTCCGCGCTCACGCCACCGGCGAGTGCGATCGCTGCCTGGAGCCCGCATCGTTTGATATCGCAGGCGAGATCGAGGAGTTTTACCTCTTTAACGAGCCCGAGGACCCCGAGGCCTACGAAGACGGCTACGAGCTCCTGGGCGAGGATCGCATTGTCGATCTGGGCGAGCCCATCAACGACGCGGTCGTCATGGACACGCCGTTCGTTGTCCTGTGCAAGCCCGATTGCCGCGGCCTTTGCCCCACCTGCGGCATCAATCTCAACGTCGAGCAATGCGATTGCGCTGCCAAGGCGGAGGCCGAATGGGCCGCTGCCACGGAAAATCCATTTGCAGCATTGAAGAATCTCAAGCTTGACGAGTAAAACTGTGGTAGTATCGCTACTTGCGCGTAATCGCCACACTGGATAGTTCATAAGGAAGGTCACTATGCCCGTACCTAAACAAAAGCAGGGTCGTATTCGCACCCATACCCGTCGTTCCGCCAACATGAAGATCTCGGCTGCGGCTCAGTCCACGTGCCCCCGTTGCGGCGCTGTTAAGCTCCCGCACCACGTGTGCCCCAGCTGCGGTTTCTACAAGGACCGCGAGGTTATCGTTACCGAGTAACTGTATACTCTGGATACGATGCCGTTCCAACTGGAACCACAATGGCCGGCTCAATGAGTCGGCCATTTTTGTATAAGGAGCATATGAAATGAGTAACGTTCGCGTTTGTGTAGACGTTGTGGGCGGAGACGAGAAGCCCCAGGTTGTCCTCGACGGTATCGAGGCTGCACTTGCGGCAGATCCCGAGATCGAGGTCTTGGCCGTCGGTCCCGCCGAAATCGTCAACCCCTTTGCCGCAGCGCATGCTCGTGTGGAGGCCTTGGAGGCCCCCGACGTCATTAGCATGGAGGACGATCCCATCCGCGCCGTGATGACCAAGCGCAAGTCTTCGATCGTGCTTGCGTGCCGTGCCATTAAGAAGGGCAATGCGGACGCGTTTTTCTCGGCCGGCTCGACCGGTGCCATGACTGCTGCCGCCACGGCCTACGTCACGCCGTTTAGGTATTTGGCAGAGGGTAAGAAGCAGCCGGTCCGTCCGTGCCTGACCAACGCACTGCCCAATCGCGCCGGCGGCCTGACGGTGCTGTGCGATATGGGCGCCAATCCCGATGTCACGGCGGACGACATGGTGCGTTTCGCCCAGATGGGCGCGGCCTATGCCCGCGTGGTTTTGGGCATTGAGCATCCCCGCGTGGGCCTGCTTGCCAACGGCACCGAGGACGAGAAGGGCTCCAACTTTACCAAGTCGTGCTTCCCGGCCATGAAGACCGCGGTTCCCGGCTTTGTGGGCAACTGTGAGGGCACCGACCTTACGTCGGGCAATTATGACGTCGTGGTCGCCGACGGCATGTCGGGCAACATCGCGCTCAAGGCCACCGAGGGCGCTGCCAAGTTTTTGCTGCAGGAGCTCAAGGGTGCCTTTATGTCCTCGCTCGGCACCAAGATCGCCGCGCTGCTCATTAAAAAGCAGATGCGCGAGATTAAGGCCAAGCTTTCGGGCGACGCCAAGGGCGGCGCGATTCTGCTGGGCCTGCGCGGTGTCGTGTTGATCGGCCACGGCGCTACGTCGGTCGAGGCCGTCAAGAACGGTACGCTTGCCGCGGCCCAGGCCGTACGTGCCGGGCTTGTCCAGGACGTTGCCAATTCCATGGACGGTATCGTTTTGTAAGAGCCCCGTTACGTGGCTCAACCTGTACCGTGTGGGGTAGAATCGGAGCCGTATTGCAACGCGGCTCCGATTGCCGTGTTGTGTTGTGTTCCATGACATACGAGAGGAAGCGCTATGGACCGCTCCGAAATCTTCGATAAGATCGCCGAAATCGCCGCTGACGTGCTGGGTGTCGATGTCGCTGACATTAGCGACGAGACCACTTTTGACGATCTCGATGCCGATTCGCTCGAGCGTCTGCAGCTGGTGACGGCCATTGAGGACGAGTTCGACCTCGAAATCGATGACGAGACCCTGCTGTCGCTCAACTCTGTCGCCGACGCCGTCGACGCGATCGAAAACGCCAAGGAGGCCTAAGTCTTGGCTTTGTCTGAACGACTCACGCGCGCCCAGGAGATTCTGGGCCATGAGTTCAATAACAAGGTGCTGCTGCGCGCGGCGCTCACGCATCCCTCGGCCGTCGAGGGCCTGCCGGTCTCTGCCAGCTATGAGCGCCTTGAATTTTTGGGCGATTCCATTTTGGGCGCCGTGGTGGCCCGTTCGCTCTTTGAGTCCTATCCCGAGTTTGACGAGGGCAAGCTCACACGCCTGAAGGTGTCCCTTGTCTCGGGTGCCACGCTGTCCGAGGTGTCGCACGAGCTGGGTATCGACGACATCATCATCTTTGGCGCCTCCGAGACCGGTACCGGCGCGCGCGGCCTGCACTCGGCGCTTGAGAACGTTTACGAGTCGCTCGTGGGCGCGTTGTATCTGGATGCCGGTTGGGATGCGGCGGCGGAGTTCATCCACCGTACGCTTAAGCCGCACCTGGCCACCGAGCGTGCCGAGCACCCCGCGAACCCCAAGTCGTTCTTGCAGGAGTGCGTGCAGGCAGACGGCCACGAGCCTCCCGCGTATAAGCTGGTCGGCTCCGAGGGCCCCGCGCATGCGCCCACCTTTACCGCTGTGGTGCTCATCGACGGTATTCGCCAGGGCCGCGGCACCGGTTCCTCCAAGAAGGAGGCCGAGGCGGCCGCTGCGCTCGAGGCGCTCGACCGCATGGGCTACACCACCAACGGCGTGATTCTCAACAAGAAGCCTGTCTAAGCGAGGAACCGTGTATCTCAAGTCCCTCACGCTCAAAGGGTTCAAGTCGTTTGCCGACCGCGCCCATATGTCATTTGAGCCGGGCCTGACCGTCATCGTCGGTCCCAACGGCTCGGGAAAATCGAACATCTCCGACTCGATTCTGTGGGTCCTGGGCGAGCAGAGCGCCAAGCAGCTGCGCGGCCAGGCCATGGAGGACGTCATCTTCTCGGGTTCGTCGGCGCGCAAGCCGGTGGGTGTCGCCGAGGTCACCCTGGTGCTCGATAACTCGGACCATATGCTGCCCGTCGACTTTGACGAGGTCGCCATCACCCGTCGTATGTATCGCTCGGGCGAAAGCGAGTACCTCATCAACTCGAGCCCGTGCCGCCTGATGGATATTCAGGACATTCTGCACGATTCGGGTCTGGGCAAGGATACGCATTCCATCATTAGCCAGGGAAAGCTCGATGCCATTTTGCAGAGCCGCCCCGAGGAGCGCCGCGCCCTGGTCGAGGAGGCTGCCGGCATCTCCAAGCACAAGCGCCGCAAGGAGCGTGCGCTCAAAAAGATTAAATCGATGGACGAGCACCTGACCCGTGCCCGCGATATCAATGAGGAGATTGCTCGTCAGCTGCGGCCGCTGGAGCGTCAGGTCGATCGCGCGCGCAAGTATAAAGAGCTGTCCTCGCGCGCGAACGAGCTTACGCAGATGCTGGCCGTCGACGAGCTTCGTTCGCTGCAGTCGCAGTGGAACGACCTGGAGAGCCGCTCTAAGGAGGGCGCTGCCGAGCTTGAGCTTGCGCAATACCGCTTGGGCGAAAAGGAGCGTGAGCTCGAGAAGCTCCAGGTTATGCTCGAGGAAAAGGGCCTGTTTGTGGGCGATCTGGGCGAGCAGCGCCGCCATATGCAAGACGTTGTCGGCCGCATTAACTCAGATATGCGCCTGCTCGAGGAAAAGGGCCACAACATGGTGTCGCGCCTGTCAGACATGCGCGGCCAGATCTCGAGCTCCGAGCATCAGCGCCGTCGCGTGGTCGAGGAGCTCGAGGATGCGCGTGCCCAGCTTGAGGAAGTGACCGGTGCGCACATGCAGGCTCAGGACGACGTTGATGCCGCCGGTCCAGCCGCCGCCCAGCTCCACGAGCGTCGCGTTGCGCTTGACAATCAGATTTCGCAGCTCACGCACGAGCAGCGCGATGTGCAGCGTGTGGCCGATAGCGCCGCGCTCGAGCTTGCCAAGGTGAAGGACTCTTTGAGCAATGCCGAGGTCGAGGACAACATGTACGCCTCGCGCCTGGAGCAGATCGACGAGCAGCTCGAGGAGGTCACGGCCTCGCTCGAGAGCCGTCGCGACCGCGCTGAGGAGCTCGACGGCGCGCTTGATCAGGCCCGCCAGGCCCAGGTCGATGCGCGCGAGGCCACCGAGGTTGCCCGTGCAGCCCTTAAAGACTTGCGTGCCCGCGAGAGCGAGGCGCGCAACAAGTTGTCCGAGGTGCGCTCAGAGCTTGCCAGCCAAAAGCAGCTCGATGCCCGCATGGCCGACAGCTCGCCGCTGGTGAGCCGTCTGGTGGGCGCGCTGGGTGATGATGTTTCGGGTCGTCTGGGCGACGTGCTCGAGGCCCCTCTTGAGCTCGAGAGCCTGGTCGAGCAGCTGCTTGCCGGCGATATCGATGCCCTGCTGTTTGATGACGCCGCCACGCTTGAGCGTGCCGGTCGTGCGGCACTGGACCAAAAGAAGGCCTCGGGCGAGGCACTGCTGATGGCGCGCGGCGTGAGCGGCTCTGCTGCTGCTAAGGGCGCTGCCGGTTCGCGTCTGGTCGATCGCCTGTCCGTGCGCGCCGGTTATGGTCCGGTTGTCGAGGCCCTGCTCGGCGGCTATTACGTGGTCGATGACTTGGCTGCTGCGCTGGCGGCACCTGTCGTTGACGGCGTGACCTATGTGACGCCCGATGGCGCCCGCGTGAGCTGTGGCGGCCTGGTGCGCGTGGGGCTCGATGCCGGCGAGGCTTCGGGTGCTCTTGAGCGCAAACGTCGCATTCGCGAGCTGGAGGGCCTGGAGCCCGATTTGGCTGCCGTGTTTGAGCACGTGTCGGATCAGGTCGTCGAGGCCAATGCGGCCGTCGAGGAGGCGCGTGCCGCCGAGGGCGATGCCGCCGGCGAGATCGCCCGTCTTGAGGGCGAGCGCCGCTCGCTGCTCTCTGAGATCGGCCGCTTGGAGCAAAGCGCCAACAATGCCGAGGTCGAGCGCGTGCGCATCTCCAAGCGCCGCGAACAGGCAGTCGAGGCCGTTCGCGCAGCGCGCCCGCGCGTTGACGAGCTCACCCGTTCGCGCGACGAGGCCCGTGCGCAGGCAAGCGACCTGGGTCTCCAGATTGCCGAAGCCAACGACGAGCTCGATCGCGTGCGCCGTGACGATTCCGAGGCCGCCGGCAAGCTCGCCGATGCCAAGGTGCGCCTGGCCCAGACGAGCGAGCGTCTGCGTTCGCTGAAGGGCCGCGTGCCCGACCTGGAGCATCGCCTGGAGGGCATCGACCGCCGTATCCGCGGAACACGCCAGGCCTCGCGCTCACTCGAGCTGCTGCGTCTGCGCGTCGATCCCATGCACGAGCGCTATTCGGCCCTGCTGGAGCGCGCGTCGGATTGGGCCGCGCGTCTGCGTGACCAGGCTTCGCTCGAGGAGGCGGACTCGGCCTCGCTCAAGAAGACCATCGAGGACGCCAAGGCCGAGGTCTCCCGCGCCAAGGAGCGGGTCGATGCCGCCACGGCGACGCAAAACGAGTTCAAGGTCGCACGTGGCAAGCTCGAGGTGCAGGTGGAGGCTGCCATCAAGGCCATTACCGCCGATGGCACCACGGTACTCGAGGAAGCGCTCATGCTTCCCGCGCCCACCGACCGCGATGCCGCCGAGCGCGAGCTCAACCAGCTCGTGCGCCAGATCAACAACCTGGGCCCTGTGAACCAGGTTGCCATGGAGGAGTACGAGCAGCTCAAGCGCCGCGCCGATTACATCGAGGAGCAGCTGGCCGATCTGGAGAGCGCGCGCAAGGCGCTCACCAAGATCACGGTGGCTATCGACCGTAAGATGCGTAAGGCGTTCCTGGTGACCTTTGAGAAGGTCGATGCGAACTTCCGCGAGATCTTCGCCATGCTGTTCCCGGGTGGCCAGGCACATCTGGAGATGACCGACCCCGAGCATCCGGCCGAGACGGGCATCGAGGTCGTGGCGCAGCCGCGTGGCAAGCGCATCACCAAGATGATGCTCATGTCGGGCGGCGAGAAGAGCCTGACGGCGCTCGCCCTGCTCTTTGCCGTGTATCGCACGCGTACGGTGCCGTTCTATGTGCTGGACGAGGTCGAGGCGGCACTCGACGACGCCAACCTGTCCAAGCTCATCGGCGCGCTCGACGTGTTGCGTTCCGATACGCAGCTCTTGGTTATCTCGCATCAGCGCCGTACTATGGAGGACGCTGACGTCCTCTACGGCGTCTCGATGCAAGCCGACGGCGTCAGTCGCGTCGTCTCGCAAAAACTCGATCGCGAAACCGGAAAGGTCGTGAATGCATAATGGGATTCTTCGATGCTCTCTCGCGCGGACTTGAACGCAGCCGCGAGGCCCTCAACGAGGTCTTTTACTTTGGCGGTGAGGTCGACGAGGATTTTTGGGAGGACCTAGAGGATACTCTCGTCATGGGTGACATGGGTGCCGAGGTCGCCATCCAGGTCTCCGATGACCTGCGCGATGCCGCGGCCAAGAAGAACCTCAAGACCGCCCCACAACTCCGTCGCGCCCTGGCCGAGCAGCTCGAGCAGCATTTTGTGCCCGTTGAGCGCGACCCGTTCGCCGACACGCCGAGCTGCGTGCTGTTTGTGGGCATTAACGGTGCCGGCAAGACCACGACGGTCGGCAAGATCGCGAGCGCCATGGCTGCCCGCGGCAAGAATGTCGTGATCGGTTCGGCCGATACCTTCCGCGCCGCCGCCATCGAGCAGCTCGATGTGTGGGGCCAGCGCGCCGGCGTTCCCGTCATCAAGCGCGACCGCGGCTCCGACCCGGCAAGCGTTTGCTACGACGTGCTCGACGAGGCCGACAAGCGCGGCAGCGACCTGGTGCTTATCGACACCGCCGGCCGTCTGCACACGAGCCCCGAGCTCATGCGCGAGCTTGCCAAGGTGGTCAACGTGACGCGTAAGCGCGCCGCCAATATGGCCGCCGGCCCCATGCCCGTCTCGGTCGTCCTTGTAATCGATGCCGCGACAGGCCAAAACGGTCTGAATCAGGCGCTTGAGTTTAACGAGGCGCTGGGCCTGGACGGTATTATCATGACAAAGCTCGACGGCACGGCAAAGGGCGGTATCGCCATGGCCGTGGCCGAGAAGCTCAAGCTCCCGATCCTGCGCGTGGGCGTGGGCGAGCAGGTCGATGACCTGCAGGAGTTCAATGCCAAAGATTTCTGCCGCGCCCTGGTGGGCGAGTCCAATTAAGGAGTGACTAGTGTTTGATTCTCTGAGCGATCGCCTCAACGACACATTTGACCGCCTGCGTGGCAAGGGTAAGCTGACCGAGGCCGATATCACCTCGGCCATGCGCGACATTCGCATGGCGCTGCTCGAGGCCGACGTCAACTTCAAGGTCGTCAAGGAGTTCGTCGCCAAGACCAAGGAGCGCTGCATGACCGCCGAGGTCATGGAGTCGCTGTCGCCGGCGCAAAACGTCGTCAAGATCGTGCTCGACGAGCTCACCGAGATGCTTGGCTCCACCGAGAGCAAGCTCGTCTTTAGCAACCGCATTCCCAATGTCATCATGCTCGTGGGCCTGCAGGGCTCCGGTAAGACTACGGCGGCCGTAAAGCTGGCCTACCTGCTCAAGAAGCAGGGCCGCTCGCCGCTGCTCGCCGCGTGCGACGTCTACCGTCCCGCAGCTGCCGACCAGCTGGCAACGCTTGGCGGCGAGATTGGCGTTCCGGTCTTCCGCGGTGACGGCGAGCACCCGGTCGATATCGCCAAGGGCGCCATCCAAGAGGCTGTCGACCACCTGCGCGACGTGGTCATCGTCGATACCGCCGGCCGCCTGCAGATCGATGAGCAGATGATGCAGGAGGCCGTGGACATCAAGAAGGCCGTCAAGCCCGATCAGGTGCTGATGGTCGTCGATGCCATGACCGGCCAGGATATCGTCAACGTCGTCTCGACCTTCGCCGAGCGCACCGATTTTGACGGCGTGATCATCTCCAAGCTCGACGGCGATGCCCGTGGCGGCGGCGCGCTTTCCGTGCGCCAGGTGACAGGCAAGCCCATCAAGTTCGTGAGCATGGGCGAGAAGCCCGATTCGCTGGAGCCGTTCTATCCCGACCGCATGGCCAAGCGCATTTTAGGCATGGGCGACGTCGTCGGCATTATCGAGAAGGCCCAGGAGGCGGCCGACGCCGAGCAGCTCGAGGCTGCCGAGCGTATGCTGCGCGAGGGCTTTACCATGAACGACATGCTCGACCAGATGAAGGCCGTCAAGAAGATGGGTGGTATGAAGGGCATTCTGGGCATGCTCCCCGGTGGTCAGCGTGCGCTCAACCAGATGGGCGGCAACTTGGACGAGGGCATCTTCGACAAGAACGAGGCCATCATCATGTCGATGACCAAGGAGGAGCGCCTACGTCCCTCTATCATCAACGGCCAGCGTC
>URMO01000050.1 GCA_900549085.1 uncultured Collinsella sp.
CCGGGGCTCCCGGGTTCCGCTTACGAGAGCGACGCTCTCAGCAACTCGTTGAAGAGCTTCGGATTGCCCTTGCCGCGGCTCGCCTTCATGCACTGGCCCACCAAAAAGCCGATGACCTTCTGGTTGCCGTCACGATACTGCTGCGCCTGTTCGGCACAGTTTGCCAGCACCTCGTCCACAATCGGCTGCAGCGCGCCGGCGTCGCTCACCTGACGCATGCCGCGCTCGTCGACAATCTTGTTGGGGTCGTCGCCGGTCTGGGCCATGGCCTCAAAGACCTCGTGCGCCTGGTTGGAGCTGATGGCATCGGTCGCCAGCAGCTTGGCAAGAGCTGCCACCTGAGCCGGCGCGATGCCGGACTCGGCGAGCGACACACCCGCGCCCTTCAGGTAGGCAATCATCTCGTTCACCAGCAGGTTTGCGACCGTCTGGGCCTCCTTGCCAGCCATACCGGCAGCGGCGGCCTCAAAGAACTCGGCAAACTCCGGGTCGCCGGCGATTTGCTCGGCATCGGCCGCCTTAATGCCAAAATCGGCCTCAAAACGGGCGCGCTTGGCATCGGGCAGCTCGGGGATCTCGCCACGGCAGCGGTCGATGAACTCGTCGTCCAAATCGAACGGCGCCAGATCGGGGTCGGGGAACAGACGATAGTCGTCGGCCGTCTCCTTGACGCGCATAACCACGGTGCGCTTACGGCTGGGCTCCCAGTGGCGGGTCTCCTGATAGATGATGCCGCCCTCCTCGAGCACCTCGGCCTGACGGCAGATCTCGTAGGCAAGGCCGTCATGCAGGCTCTTAAACGAGTTGAGGTTCTTGAGCTCGGTCTTAGTGCCCAGCTTGGTCTCGCCGCGGCGGCGCAGCGACACGTTGCCGTCGCAGCGCATAGAACCCTTCTCCATGGAGCAGTCCGAAATGCCCAGCGTCACAAAAATGCGACGGAGCTTCTCCATAAACAGGCGGGCCTCCTCGGGCGTGCGCAGATCGGGCTCGGTGACGAGCTCAATCAAAGGCGTGCCGCAGCGGTTGTAGTCGACGAGCGACTCGGCAGCGGCGGTAATGCGGCCCTCGGCACCGCCCACGTGGACCATCTTGGCGGCGTCCTCCTCCATGTGGATGCGCAGGATGCGAATGGGCACCGTGTAAGAACCGTCCTCGCGGCGCTCGGGCATCTGCAGGTTGGACGCATCATAGCTGGCCAGATGACCAGAGCGCTGATTGCCCTCGCGCATGGTCGACGTCATGGACGTGGACAGGCCCTCGGCGTTGGCCGAGGCGCTCGCCAGGCTCTGGGCCTCGGCCTCGCCAAACGCGCAGTCGGGGCGCTCGGCGGCACCGCGACCGGTCACGTCCAGGTCCAGGTGACCGTACATGGCAAAAGCGACCGGACCCTGCGTGGTTTGGAAGTTCTTGGCCATGTCGGGGTAGAAGTAGTGCTTGCGGTAGAACATCGAGTGACGCTGGATCTCGCAGTTGGTGGCGAGACCCGCTTTGACGATGCTCTCGATGGCGCGCTTGTTGGGCACCGGCAGGGCGCCGGGCAGGCCCAGGCACACCGGGCACACGTTGGCGTTGGGCTCGTCATCGTGGCTGAGCTTGCAGTTGCAGAACATCTTGGTATCGAGCGCGGTGAGCTCGGTATGGATCTCCAGGCCGATCACGGCCTCCCAATCCTGCAGGACCTCGGAAAGCCCCTTCATTACAGCGCGCCTCCCTTCCCGGCAAAATCGGGCGCGACGGAAAGCGCGGGCGCACCCGTGGCGGCATCGGAAAAGCCGCGCTCCAGGGCGCGGGCAAACGTGAGCAGCTGACGGTCCTTAAAGGCCGGACCAACCAGCTGGGCAGAAACGGGCAACTGAGTATCCTCGCCCAGGCCCAGCGGCACCGAGATACCACCGTTGCCGCAAATGTTGAGCGAGATGGTGTACAGGTCGGAGAGGTACATCTGCGTGGGGTCGCTGATCTCGCCAAACTTAAAGGCCGTGCGCGGCGAGGCAGGCATGAGGATGGTGTCCACCTTGGCATACGCGGCATCGTAGTCCTGCGTGATGAGCGTGCGGGCCTTTTGCGCGGCGAAGTAGTACTTGTCGTACACGCCCGAGCTCAGCAGGTAGGCGCCGAGCATCTGACGGCGCTTGGCCTCGGCACCAAAACCGTGGGCACGCGAAAGCGAGCTCTGGTCGGACAGGTTAGCGCAGCCCTCCTCCTGATAGCCGTAGCGAATGCCGTCGAAGCGGGCCAGGTTGGAGAACGCCTCGGCCGGGCCGATGACGTAGTAGGCGGCGATGGCAGCGTCCAGGTGTGGCAGGTCGACCTCGACCAG
This sequence comes from uncultured Collinsella sp., assembly GCA_900549085.1. Lineage (GTDB taxonomy): Bacteria > Actinomycetota > Coriobacteriia > Coriobacteriales > Coriobacteriaceae > Collinsella. The sequence continues at coordinate 2,321 of URMO01000050.1, forward strand.
CTCGGCACCCTGGTTCTGCAGCTCCTGGGCGGCGCGCTGAACAGCGGCCTTGACCTCGGGCGTCAGACCCTCGGCCTCCATAAACGCGGGGATGATGCCCACGCGCTTGCCCTCGATGCTGTCGTTAAGATGCTCGGTAAAGTCGACGGCGCAATCCTGGCTGGTGCAGTCATACGGATCGTGACCCGCGCCGGTAAGCGCGTTCATGGCCAGCGCGACATCCTCGACCGTGCGACCGAAGGGACCCACCTGGTCGAGCGACGAGCCAAAGGCAACCACGCCGTAACGGCTCACGGCGCCGTACGTGGGCTTAAAGCCCACCACGCCGCACAGCGACGCCGGCTGACGAATGGAGCCGCCGGTGTCCGAGCCCAGCGAGAGCGCGACCTCGCCCGCGGCGACGGCTGCAGCGGAGCCGCCCGAGGAGCCGCCGGGCACGCGCTCGGTATCCCAGGGGTTGTTGGTGCGGTGGAACGCCGAGCTCTCGGTAGAGCTGCCAAAGGCAAACTCGTCCATGTTGGCCTTGCCCATGGGCAGGCAGCCGGCATCGAGCATGCGCTGGACGCAGGTGGCGGTGTAGACGCTCTGGTAGTTCTCGAGCATGCGGGAAGCGCAGGTGGTGCGCGTGCCCACGAGGTTCATGTTGTCCTTGATGGCCAGCGGCACGCCCGCGAGCGGGGGCAGCGGCTTGCCTGCGGCACGGTCGGCATCCACGCGCGCGGCGGCCTCGAGCGCAAGCTCGGGCGCCACCTGCAGGAATGCCTGGACCCCGCCCTCGCGCGTCTCGATGGCGGCAAGAGAAGCCTGGGCCACTTCGGTAGCGGTAAAGTCGCCGGCGGCAACGCCCGCGGCGATCTGGGCGGCGGTAAGGGAATCGAAGCTCTGCGCCATTACTCGCTCTCCCCCTCTCCCAAAATGGACGGCACGCGGAAGTAGCGGTCGCGCGCGCTGCCAGCGTTTTCGAGCGCAACGTCGAGCGGCAGGTCGCGCTCGGGCTCGCGCAGGTCATCGCCCATCACGTTGGACAGGCTTCCGATGGGATGGAACGTGGGCTCCACGTCGGGCAAGTCATATTGCAAGACGGGCTCGAGCATCTGGACGGCGTCGTTCATGTAGGACGTCATCTGGGTGAGCTCGTCATCGGTCAGTGCGATCTTTGCGTACTCGGCGATGCCGCGCACGTCTTTCTCGCTGAGTGCCATAGGCGCTCCCTTCCGCATAACAGTTAAACCGCTCTAGTATACAAGGCAACGCCGGCTTGGAGCAGGCGCTTTACCCAAATGCAGCGAAAACGTAACGAGGGCGGCGGGTTGGCAGGCGGCGGGCTGGCGGTTCCGCAGAATGTCTTATGCCGAGGCCTTGGCCTTGCGGCGCTTGCGGACCGCGTGGATCACGATGTCCAGCAGCAACAGCACAATGGCTACGACCACGATGAGCACGGCAAACTCGCGCTTGCCCCAGTGGCGACCGGCCAGCGACTTTTGCTTGTCGACGTCCTTCTTGTTGTACTTGGTGCGCACGCAATGCACCAGCAGGCGATGGTCGTTCACGCCATAGGGCGTGCAGGTGACAAGCGTCACCTTGTCGGCGCCGGGCTCAATGGTCAGCGACTCCATCTCCTCGGGCAGCACCACCTCGGAGTCCACCATCTTGTAGGCGAGCGTCTTGTTCATGGTGTGCAGCAGCACCAGGTCGCCGGGCTCCAGCGAGCGGATGTCGTCGAACATGCTCAGGTTGCGCATACCCGAGTGCGCGGTGAGCACGCAATGCGTCGAGGTGCCGCCCACCGGCAGGCTCGTGCCCTCCAGGTGGCCGACGCCCGCCATAAGGACTTCCTCGCTCGTGCCGTGGTAGATGGGCATGCTCACGTCGATGGAGGGGATCTCGACCCAGCTCATCATGGGGTCGCGGTCAAAGATGAGCTGCTGGGCGTAGGGCTCGATCTGGTCGGCGGGGAGCTCGGTGGCCTCGCCCGCCAGCTGCTCGTTAAAGGAGCGCGCCTGGAGCAGGATGCGCTCGCGCTCCTCGGCAGACAGTGCGTCCACGGTGCTGGACACGGTGCTGATCTGGTTGAACACGCCCGAGGCCTCGAGCCGGTCCAAGATCCAAGGCCAGGTCATAAGGCCCACGCCAATAAGGATGATGACGATGGTGATGAGCCGATCGGCCCAGCGCGGCAGCCGCTTGCGGCGGCGCTTGGGCTTTGGTTGAGGTTTGGGCTGAGGGCTTGAGCCGCCGTTGTCCGCGGCGTTACTGCTCTTCATATGTTTGGCGCCCTGCACCATCGCCGGTCACTCCTCTACAACTCAAGTTGTCTGAACAAATAATAGCCGATTAGCGAGCTCATGCGCTGCGCTGCGCAGCCTGGCAGCATTGCGCAGTGCAAGTATGGGCCCGCATTTGAGTTTTCAAAATATCCCGAATCGGCTGGGCGATTCGGGATACAATAGCAATAGAAAACGACGCATCCCGCGTAAGTGTTCGAAAGCGCGGGCGGCCTAGTTTTCTGGTTTTGTTAAATGCCCGGGCTCCGAACCCCGGGCATTCTTATTTGCGCTTGTTGCGGCGCAAATGCCTTCTACCGTCCGCACCGCGCGTGCGCCTACGGACCTTAAACCGAACCTCATGCGAGTCAAGAAACGCGATGACGAACGTACCCGCATCGGACGGTGGAGGCTGGCTGCGTTATCCAAAAAAACGGGGCAGACTCCAGCGTGGAGTCTGCCCCGAAAAGAGAATGGCAAAGCAAGAACGTGGATGGACGAGAAAAGTGTCCGCAAGTCTCATGGCCATCACATCCCACCTGCCAAAGGGATGGGTGAGTGAGCGTTACTCCTGCTCGGACTCCTCAGCCTGCTTACGGCTGCGGATGAGGTGCGCCACGCCGATGCACAGCACCGCGCCACCAGCGATCCAAGTGAACGTCACGCCATTGAGGCCGGTGAGCGGGAGGTTGGAGCCCTTCTTATCGGTGACGGTGAGGTGAACCACGCCGTTAGTGGCGTCGGCAGCAGCAACGAGATTTTGATCGTCTGCGTCAGTCACTATAAGCTTAGGGTTGTGCACGGTGTTGTCGCTCTCGGGAAGCTCACCATCACGCGTAATGGTAAAGTTAATGCCCTTGCTGCCGTGAGAATTGTCGTAACCGGGCGCAGGAGTTTTCTCCTTCAGAATATACGTGCCTTCATCAAGGCCAAAGACCTCTATCATTCCGGTCGAATTCGTCTTGAGAATTGCACCGTCCTCAGTTTCGTTGCTCACAGTTGTGCCGTCCTTCTTGATGAACTTTCCAGTACCGACCTCTTGCAGAGTAAATTCGACGTTTGCGAGAGGCGGTTTCGCCTCGTCGGAGCCAACCTTTTTGACATCGATACCGTAGGTGTAGTCGTAGGCCGGGTGGTCAACCGTAGTGCCAGTGCCGTTGTTGTCGTGCGGGTTGTTAGAGTAGGTCAGAGTGACGGTGTTCTTTTGACCTTTGCCGAGCATGTTGGCGCTAACCTTCGTGGGGTCAAGCCTTGCCTTATAGTTCACATAGACCTTTGAGCTGCCATCAACGATAATGACTGCGCCCTCGGTGCCATCTTGTTTTTTCACATGGGCATTTTTCAGATTTGAGAACGAAACCTCAAGTTTGCCATCTACATAACTTTTGTTGTAGCTACTCGGATGAACAACCTGATCGCCAATCTTGACCTCGACAACGGGATCATTGCCGTTAAGCTCGGGCACCATCGTAGAAGGCAGAACATCGGTGAAGGTATAGCTATACTCTTTATAAGTATTGATATTGCTGGCCACGGTACCTGCAAGCTGGTATTCAATCAGCTGGTCGGATGCAGAGTCCGCAACCCTATTGGGCGCCTCGAAGACATTTTTACTCTCATCAGTCACAAAGCTGCCATTATTGTCGTCCTTGACGGCCTTGGTCACGTTGGGGACGCTCTTCTTGGGGGCTACATTAACGTCAGAGCCACCGACAATGGTGAAAATCGGCGAAGTGTACGCGTCAGTATTGCCGGTCTTACTGGGCACATCGGTCACGAAAAGCCAGTAGCCTTGGTCCAGACTCTCAAAGTTACCCTTGCTGGAATCGCTCGGTTTTGTCCAGGTTAGATTCGAGCCCTCAAGTGCAGCAGCAATCTTATCCAACGTGGAGTCAGCGTGACCAACTTTATCACCGGCATGATCATTAATGTACTTGACCCAAGCCTGAGCGCTTGTATCCGTACGAGGAGCTCCATCGACGCGAGTTCCATCGGCGCGAGTAAATGCACCGATCACAGCTTTTTGAACTTCAGGCGATGCCCAATCGATATCGGAAAGCGTCTTATCACCTGACCAGGTATTTCCATCCTTATTCTGTGTGACCGTCGCCTTGAAAATCCGGATGCCCTTGAAAGATGTGTCGGTATATTCAGTGTCAGTGATAAACACCTTGCCATTCTCCGTAGCCACCGTTGGCACGCCCTCAGCAAACGCCATGGTCACCGGGGCCATGACTCCGCCGAAGCTCAGCGCTGCTGTGAGGCCGGCGGTTACTGCCAGGCGTGCAATGTTCTTGCTCATGCTCATCTTCTTTTCCTCTGCTTTCTGCTCGAATTCCATTTGATCTAAATCTGTCTGTCTGTGTCTTAGCATCTACTTCGCTACGTCTCGCCCCGCTCTCTGTGGGGCTGCCAGCTACTCTTTATGGCTGCCACCTCCCCGCTTGACCAGGAGCGCGACCACGATGAGCGCGGCTCCGGCGACCGCTGCGGCGGCCGCGGCGTACATTGCCATATCGCCAGTCGAGGGCATAAAGCCTCCGGTGGTAATGCTAGGGGGTGTGCCGGTGGGCGTGTTGATGAGCGACGCCTCCAGGCTGCCCGTCGACCCGTCCGCGCTGTCGGCGCGCAGGGGCGACTCGGCCGTGATGGTGAGTTTGGGCTTGGCGGCGGCCACCTGGTCGACGTCCAGGCCCTCGGCCTTGACCGTCACGGAGCGCGTGCCCTCAAAGGCGGTGTAGCCCTTGGGCGCCTTGAGCTCGCGGACCTCCAGCTTGCCCGAGTCCACGCCCGAGACGGTCACGCGGCCGTCCTCGCCCGTGGTGACGGTGGCCTTGCCCTCCGCATCCCACGTGCCGTCGGCCGCTAGCGTGCGACCGCGGTCGTCGGCGATGCTCAGGACCGCCCCGGCAAGCGGCTTGTCGCCGTCGCTGCCGCGCTTGGTGAGCGCGAGATCCCAGGTGTAGGCGCACGCATCGTCGCTCGGCGTGCGGGTGAAGCCGGCGTCGCCGGACTGGTCGGCGAGGGGAGAGCGCGGGTAGCGCAGGTAGACCTCGTTGGGGTTGCCCTTCGCGATGCCGTGGTTGCATGCGCTGTTGAGCGGCGCATTGTACACGGCGACCACGCGGGCGCCCGCGGTGAAGGCGTCGGCCCCGCCGAGCGCGGCGATGAGGTCGCCGGTGCGCACGGTGAAGGTCTTGCCGTCGGCCGCTACCTTGGTGGCGCACTGGGCCGTGATGTTGGTCCAGCCCTTCGCGGGCTCGGTGCCGGCGCGGCCGTCCTTGCCGGTCTGGACCGCGTCAAAACCGCCGTCCGCGCCCGCCGCCACGTACACGCGCATGCTCACGGCCACCTTGGAGGGGTCGAGCCCCGCGCTCATGGTGTCGACGAACCGCACCGTATAGGTGTCGTAGGCGGTAAGACCCGCCGGGACCGTGGCCGAGAGGCGCCAGTACAGGTCGTCGGCGACCGTGGCGTCGGCGGCCTTCTGCCATGCGGCGGTGCTGTCCTCCAGCACATGCTTGGACACCTTGGGGGTCGCCGCCTTGGGCTTGACGGTGACGGCGCCGCCGCCGACCAGGGCCATGATCGGCGCGGTGCCGGCCTCGTTCTGGGCGATGGCGTCGTCGTCGGCGACGATGAGCCAGTAGCCGCAAGGCAGCTCGGCTGTCGTGCCCGCGTTAAGGGCCACGGGCTTGGCGCCAGAGCTCTGGAGGGAACGAGCGAGCTGTGCGCTCAGCGCGCTCGTAAGGTGGGAATCGGTGTTGAGCCACTCGGCAGCTTTCTGCGCGGTGGTCTGGGAATTGGGCATGCCGGCGCTGTGCAGCACGGGCAGCGCGACGTCGCGCACGGCGTCGCTTGCCCAGGCAAGGTCGGTGGCGATCTTGGCGTCGCCGTCGCCGTCGACGACGTTGGCGCTAAAGATCTGGTAGGCGTCGTAGCTGCTTGCCACGGTGCCGCCCACCGTGATGGAACCGATCGAGGTCGGCGCGGCCTGCGCGGATGCGGGGAACACAACCGCGCAGGTGCCGATCAGGAGGGCAAGCAGCGCAAACAAGATCGGGAAGGAGCAAACTTTCTTATTCACGACGCTCGCCTCCCTTCGCATTCGCCTTGCGACGAATGTGCATCCAGGCCGCAGCAGCGCAAAGCACCGCCGCGCCGGCAAGGTACGTCAGAGTGACGCCCGACATACCAGAAAGGGGCAAAGAGGTGGAGTAGGTGTTGGTGAAGGTGGGGGTGGACTCGGGCTTGGTACTGTCAAAGCCAATGGGCTTCTGGTCGTCGATAGGATCACCGCGAGCGTCCTTGATTTTGGTAAAGGTCACTATCTCGGGTTCGATTTTACCTTCCCCATTGTCCTTCATCGTGACATCAAATCGATAGACCGACTGATCGAACTTGTAATGCGGATAGGTCGTGCTTTCGTCCATCTCGCGCACGTAGTACGCGAAGGTCTTGGAAGGGCCACCCGTGGAGTCGCCCGAGTCGTCGGGATTATCCTTGATATCAGAGAGCGAGTACTCAAGCTCAACCGTTTTATTTGTGGTGCCCTTGAACGAAAGCGTCTGCGTCTTATCTTTACCAGAGGTCACGGCAGTACCGATGATGTTTTTAAATTCGCTGTCTTTCGCAAGTTGAAGCGTAAACTCCTTCATCTCGCCGCCCTCAACGACCTTAGTCGCTGCAGGCGTCCAGGAGCCCTTCGAGTCGTACTTGTTGGTGAAAGTTGCACCACTGGTAAGCTTAACGATAACAGCGTTTTCGCCTTCAGTTGCTGCGATGGCTGCTGGTTCTGGCGGATTTGCGCCAGAATCTTCATTTATTACCGTTACCGAAACGCTCTCGACTTTGTAATACTCGTATTTAATGTCAAGCACCCAGTGCAAATTGCCCTCATCCGGCACAACCTTAGGATCAATTTTGTAGATTTTTTCGTCGCAAGTCACGCCCTTTTTCGCGTCCGGAACCTCTACCAAGTAGTAAACAAGAGCGTCATCGGCATAAACTTCACCCAGATCAAAGGTGAAATTTCCATCTATGTCGTTTCTCACCGTACCGACAACCGAGCAGCCATTGAGCTGAAGCTTATCTTTGGAGTCAAAGCTCGGAACTGTGTATAAAGGCTTGCCATTCTCGTCAACAATCGGCTTGCCATTCTCGTCAACAATCGGATTCTGCTTGAGCAGCTCGAACTCAAACTCGTCTTTCTCGAGCGCGCGGCCCGTCAGTTTCTTAATGCCGTTGAGCTTCATCTTGGGATACACACTCACCTGCGCGGTGGAGCCGGCGACAACGTCTCCGTTGGTCATGATTCCGCCACCGTGGACGTTGGAACTGTTGTGCGTGATGAAGAGCGTGGCTTTACTAACGGCAAGCCCTTGATCATCGGGGAAAGGATTTGCCTCGAGGCCAATCATGTACTTAGCTTGGGCGCCCTCATACTTGCCGATAGACGTTGGTGTATTGTCGATCGTGCCCGACCAGTTAGCAGCTCCGCCACCAAGCATTTGTCCAGTTACGGCAGCGATATACGGCAGCGATTCAGCGTTAGCACTATCGCGAATAAGAAAAAGATCCTGGTGACCGGCTTTTTTAAAGTCTTCAGTTATTTCGCCGCCTTCGTGGTTAGGGCGCCAATCCTTGTCATCGGTCTTTTCGTGTGTGCCACCCGATCGGTTATAACCCCTACCGTCAGGTCTACCGTCAGAATTACCGTAAATCGCGATGCCATTGGTATCGGTAATGGCAGTCTTACCAGTCGGGCAAGCGGCAAACCCGCCGCCAAAGCCATTGGCATGATTGTTGGTAATCAGCGCGTTATATATATAGAGGCTCGCCGATTTAATGCCTTGGTCACTACTACCCTGAACGAACACGCCGCCGCCACCCCAGTCGTTGGTGGTATTGGTCGTATTGTTAGTGATGTAGGCTTTCGTGCCGCTCACATTAAATTCGCCAACTGTAGGCGCAGCGATACGGATGCCGCCACCCTCTGAGTTTTGCGCCACATTGCTGGCGATGATTCCACCAGAAAACGTAAACCCGGAAAGAGCTCGATTCCAAGCGCCAGCATAAATACCGCCGCCGGCCTCGGCAGAGTAGTTGCCCGTGATGTAGCCGCCGCTAATAACCAAACTGCCTATTTTCTGTCCTTCAGACTGGCTAAAGGCAGCAATGCCGCCACCACCGTGGCAACCGTTACCGAGATGCTTCCACCCCGTCGAATCAGTGTTCTGGTAGAACTGATATTTGTTATTGGTGATGTAACCATTCGTAATGGTCACACTAGAGTTCTCAGCACAAATTCCCGCGCCATAACCGCGTTGATCCTGATTTGTACCGTTGCCGGAGATAATACCGCCAACCATGTTTACCGTAGAATTCATGGCATAAACGCCGCCGCCACTGGGGGCATAGTTACCAGCGATTACGCCGTCAGAGATCTCCAGGGTTGAGTTGCCAATGACAGCAATTCCAGCACCAGCACCATCTCTGCCCACAGAAGCACCACAAACGTATCCGCCACTCATCTTGACGATAGAGCGATTCTCGGCATGGATAAGGTGACCAACGTTGCGATTTTCCTCTTGAGTAAGCACGCCACTCTGAAGGTTAAACGTACAGCCCTCACCATTGAGATTGATGAGACTCACTCTGTTGCTGCTGTTGCGCGCCACGATGGCACCACCGATAGTCACTTCGTGTCTATAAAGAGCCTCAGTAGTGCTGGTACCGTCTTCATTAACAGACGATCCAGTTACGTAATAAATGAGCTTGTCCGGAATTTTAGAAGTCTCATCGTAAACCACAGAGGCAAGGTTGGCATTTTTGCTGAGTGTGCTGTCGGAGCATGCAAAGTCGCTGGCGATCGGATTGTCCACTGGAGCTTGCTGACTGTCCATGACGGTTAACGTTGCACCGCCGGTGATATTGAACAGGGATTGATTTTCACTTGTATGTATAATCTTGTGGCCGTTAAGGTCAATTACGGTTTCGCCATGGTTGAGCGTGATAGTGCCCGCGTACTCAAGATTCTCAGTGAGACGGTAGCTACCAGGCGTTCCGTCTTCTCCGAATTGATTATGGATGTTGTTTTGATTTAGCTCGGTAAAGCCGTCCGCTGCGGTCGGCATGACATCATTCTCATCATTGGCGCCATCATCCGCAGGCTGCTCGGCACTTTTGGCGACCGCATCATCGGACGAAAGGCCTACCGTGGCAGCGTCACCAGAGGTTTCGTCGCCCTCGGCGTCGTTGCTATTCTGGTTTTCAGCGTCTTTGCCCGTGGAATTGCCTGCACTGGTCTCCTCGCCCAAAACGTTCTCGTCTGCACCGGCGTCCTCGCCCAAAGCGCTCGCGTCTGCAACGGTCGCCTCGGTAGAACCTGTCTGACCATCGTTGGCAATGGCCTGCGAAATCGGAGGCATGACGAGCGACAGCACCAGGCTCAAAACGGAGGCTCCGCACAAAACGCCTGCCAGTACACGGCGCGTCGCTTTTTTACGCTGCTTAGATTTATCTGAATTCGCTTTCATCGATGTCTCCTCCCCAAGAGACCGCGATCTTGCTCTTTCACCATCAAACGTATCTGCGCAATCTGTAATTGCGCTCGCGTAGTAATCCGTATTGTAGCGATTGTTTGAACATCTGAGCAAGAAAACCGATGGTTTTGTAGCGAATTCTCAATTCTCTTGACATTTGCTCAGATTTACCTTCGTTTATTCGCTATCTATTTTTGGTTTCTGCTGGTAATTTAGTTGACTATCATTATTTAATGGCATTAGATTTATTTGCACAACATTTTGCTCAAGAGCAAACATCCCGCTCACGGTCGAAAATCGACCGTGAGCGGTAGGTCATTAGCCAGCAGGAATACCTTACCAAACTGATAAGAATATCTTTAACCCATCGGTGGTTAGAAGCGTGATGTTCAGACAATCATATTTGATTTTGTGCGCAGATTTTAGGCATCAATTCGCCCAAATCGCCTGAGGCCGCCACAAAGGCACCTGTCCCCTTTGTGGTGATTCTGCCCTAGCGCTACAGCAGATGTTCCTCGATAAAGATCGCGATGCCGTCTTTGTCGTTGCTCGCGGTTACAAAGTCGGCGGCGGCACGGGTGGCGTCGCTGCCATTTGCCATGGCCACGCCCACGCCGGCGTCAGCCACCATGCAGGTGTCGTTGTCCGCATCGCCAAACACGCAGATGTTCTCGAGCTCCATGTCGTTGAGCTCCGCCACGCGTACAAGGCCGCGCGTCTTGGACACGCGCGGATCCATGAACTCGTAGAGCCGCTGCGTGGTTTGCAGAGCCGCCGCTTTAACGGTGCCATCGGCAAATGTCGACGCTCGCTCAATCACCCGCGGCATTACCTCGGGCGCCATGGCAAACATCACCTTGGGCTGCGGCTCGCGCAAAAACTCGGCAAAGTCGACCACCTTGTAGGGCACGCCGTCGACACGCGACAGGTGCTCGACGCATGCATTGCTCTCGGGCACATAGAGCACGCCGTCCCGAGGGCAAACGGGCGTTGCCGGCAGGCCTGCCATGTGCTTGCAGATGCGCGCGATGGTCTCGCCCGGCAGCGGATAGCTCAGCTCGTTGATGCCGTGCGCGCGGTCGATGACCTCGGCGCCACCGCAGCCCACGAGCACGTCCACCAGACCTTCGATGTCCCAGAGTTCGTACATGGCCTCGGTCGCGCGGGCGTCGCGCCCGGTGCACAGGCCAAAGAGCACGCCGCGCTCGCGCAGGGCGCGAATCGCCGCCACGGTGCGCGAGGACACCGTGTGCTGGCTCGTGAGCAGCGTGCCGTCAATATCGCAGAACACGGCTTTGATGTGACTGAAGGTGGTGTCCATGGGGGCCTTTCTGGGCAGAGCGGCGGTGTGGGGTGTATTCGCAAACGGCGTACATGGTATACCAAGGCGCGGGCGCGGCCTATCAAAGCAAAAACCACCACAAAGGTGCCTGGCCCCTTTGTGGTGGCCGAACCCGAAGGGTGGCCTGGCCGGAGCGCAAACCATCACAGCATTCGACGTTTTTCGGCAAAATCGCGATTTTCGCTGAATGTTGTGATGGTTTTACTGCCTTGCGGCACGATCGAAATGCCGGCGGCCAAACAGCAGCAACGCCGCGGGAACCGCCGTCACGACCATGCCCGCCCCGACGAGTGTCTGCTGCACACCAAACGTCGCCGCCAGCCAGGGGGCAATCGCCAGCGGGGCCACACCAGCGAACATGTTGCCAAAGCCCATGACCGAGTTGACGCGGCCGAGTTGCTCGAGCGGCGCCGTCGTTTGCACGATGGTGTTGTGGAGCGGATTAACGACGCCCCAGGCCACGCCCAAGGCAATCTGGCCAATGAGGGCCACGCCTATGTACGGCGTCCCCACGTAGAGCAGACTTCCCAGGCCCACACACATAAGCGCTACGAGCAGGGTTTTGAGGCTGACGAGGCGCGGCGACACGCCGCGCGTGAGCCCGGAGGCCCGGACCGCGGCGACGCTGCTGGCCGGAGTGGTCGCGGCGGTTGATCACTGGCTCGCGTTTCTGCTGCTCGGAGTCGTCGGCGGCAAAATGATCTATGAGGGAATCCGGCCGGAATCCGAAGAGGAGCGGCGGAAGGAAGGCGGCGAATGCGGCTGCCCGCCGGATTTCTTCGCTCCCAAAGCGCTTTTCATCCCCGCCGTGGCGACCAGTCTCGACGCGCTGGCGGTCGGCGCGAGCCTCGCCTTCGCCGGAACCGGCATCTGGCTGCCGGCGGCGGCCATGGGGATTGTGACCGCGCTGGCTTCGGCGTCCGGCGTTCTGCTCGGACGCAAGCTCGGAACGCTGGCCGGCGAAAGAATCATGATGGCAGCCGGCGGAACCGCCATCGTCCTCATCGGACTCAAGATCCTGCTCGAACACACCGGTATTCTCTGAAAGCCGGTATCCGGGTCACCAGATGGGGGAACCGACGATGCGGTCCGCGCGCACGCTGCCGAAGATATGTTCGTTGATCCCCTGCGAACGGTTGTCGCCGACCACGTAATAGTGACCCGGCTCAACCTTGCGCGGCGACAGATTCCAATCCGATGCGTACCGGACATACGCCTCGTTCTGCTTTCTGCCGTTCAAATAAAGGTCGCATTGATAACTATTGCAGGGAGCAGTCCACACTT
>URMO01000051.1 GCA_900549085.1 uncultured Collinsella sp.
ATACAAAAAGTAACTCTGGTCCTTCTTAGGGTCCTCGCCGCGGTGCAGCTGCCAGGTGCCGTCGGACGCCTGACTCGTTTTGGCGTAGTGACCTGTGGCGATGTAGTCGCAGCCCATATCGAGTGCCGCATCGAGCAACGCGCCAAACTTAATATGGCGGTTGCAGATGATGCATGGGTTGGGCGTCAGTCCCTCCTGATAGGCAGTCACGAAGCGCTCGATAACGTTGCGGTCGAAGGTCTGCTGCAGGTCGAGCACGTGGTGGGGTATCCCCAGGCGCTCGGCGACGGCCTTTGCATCGGCGATGTCGCGGTCGACTTTGCTCATACCCGTTGCAGGATCGGGCGCGGGGCAGGTGAGGCGCATGGTGGCACCGACGCATTCGTAGCCCTGGCGCTTGAGCAGATACGCGGTCACGCTGGAATCGACGCCGCCACTCATGGCGACGAGCACGCGCTTGTTGTGCATGGGGAGGTTCTCCTTGGTGGCATGTGGCCAAAAAAGAAAAGCGGCGCGGGAGGCTGGTTCCGCGCCGCAGACATTGTAGCAAGTTCGGACGTTTCGTGGGGCGCCCTGATGGGATGGGCTCCGACTGCCGGGAGAGAGAGGAGACCGGCTCGTCCCTGGGCTCAACCTATGGGCGACAGGCCTTAGTCCTTGAAGAGTGCCGTGGACAGGTAGCGCTCACCGGTATCGGCGAGCAGCGCCACGATGGTCTTGCCCTCGTTCTCGGGGCGCTTGGCCAGCTGCAGCGCAGCCCACACGGCGGCGCCGGACGAAATGCCCACGAGCACGCCCTCCTTGTGGCCCACGGCGCGGCCGGTGGAAAAGGCGTCGTCGTTCTCGACGGGGATGATCTCGTCGTAGACCTGGGTGTCGAGGACGTCGGGCACAAAGCCGGCGCCGATACCCTGGATCTTGTGCGGGCCGGCCTGGCCCTTGGAGAGCACCGGGGAGGTGGCGGGCTCGACGGCGACAACCTGAATCTCGGGGTTCTGCTCCTTGAGGAACTCACCCACGCCGGTCACGGTACCGCCGGTGCCGACGCCGGCGACGAAGATGTCGACCTTGCCGTCGGTGTCATCCCAGATCTCGGGGCCGGTCGTGGCCTTGTGGATGGCGGGGTTGGCGGGGTTCACAAACTGGCCGGCGATAATGCTGTTGGGCGTCTCCTTCTGCAGCTCCTCGGCCTTGGCGATGGCGCCCTTCATGCCCTTGGAGCCGTCGGTGAGCACGAGCTGTGCGCCGTATGCCTGCATAAGTTTGCGGCGCTCGACGGACATGGTCTCGGGCATGGTGATGATCACCTTGTAGCCGCGAGCCGCCGCCACCGAGGCGATGCCGACGCCGGTGTTGCCGCTCGTGGGCTCGATGATGGTGTAGTCACCGCCGCGCACGAGCTTGCCGGCCTTCTCGGCCTCGTCGATCATGTTCTTGGCGACGCGGTCTTTGACGGAGCCGGCGGGGTTGAAGTATTCCAGCTTGACGAGTACGCGGGCCTTGAGGTCCTCATCGGCCTCAAAGTGAGTGAGCTCCAGAAGCGGGGTGTGGCCGATAAGCTGATCGATGGACGTGTAAACATTGCTCATGGTGAACCTCCAAAGTGTTCAAACGACTGGATACCGTGTGGGTTTACGGTGTGTGTAGCAGCGAAACCCATAAACCTTATGGGTTGTTCTTTTTGCTGTTGGCAAGCATAGTAGACAGTAAAGCCTAGTAACGCAATAGGAAATAGAAGATTATTACGAGTCGATTAACCAGCTTGACGGGAATAGGTATTTTCAAAACCAATTTTTCGGCTAGAATTTCTACGAATTAAAAGACCGAAAGGCAGCACTATATATGTTGGTTTCCACAAAGGGCAGATATGCCCTGCGCGTTATGGTCGACCTGGCCGAGCACCAGGCGGCAGGCCGCATTCCCCTCAAAGAGATCGCCGCGCGTCAGGGGATTTCGGAGAAATATCTGGAGAACATTTTGGCCACGCTCGTGCGTGCCAATATGCTCTCGGGCATGCGCGGCAAGGGCGGCGGCTATGTGCTCACGCGCCCGCCCGAGCAGTACACGGTGGGCGAGATTTTGCGCCTGACCGAGGGCAGCCTGGCGCCGGTCGCATGCCTAGACGGCGACTGCAAGGGCTGCTCGCGTTCGGACGAGTGCCCCACGCTCGACGTGTGGAAGAACCTGGACAAGCTCATTAACGACTACCTCGACGGCGTGACGCTCGATGCGCTCGTAGCCCCCAACGAGGGCTACGACTACGTCATCTAGCCCCACCTGTCATTTGGGGACGGGGCAGAAATGCTGGATTTTCTTGCCCTCTGAGGCTCGACAAATGATAAGGCCGCCCATCGTTGTGATGGACGGCCTTCTTTAGGTGTGTTGTGGCGGTCCGAATCCGGTCGCTTTAGTTCCTGGCGACGCTGTCGAGAATGCTGCGCATGATGGATACCAGGATGCTGCCCATAAAGGCCGATCCAAAGCTGGCAATGGAGATACCCGCGCCCAGCAGATTGACCGACAGGTAGCTGGCCAGCTCGAGCATAAAGCTGTTGACTACGAGCTGAAAAATACCAAGCGTGATAATAGTGAGCGGCAGCGAGATGACCGTCAGGAACGGCTTGACGAGCGAGTCGACGATGTTGAGGAACAGTCCCACGAAGGCAAAACACACCCAGGCGTCGGCTATGCCGAAGGGCTGAATGCCGGGGACGAGAAACGTTGCGATCGCGATGGCGATTGAGGTAAAGAGCCAGTTAAGCATAAAGCGCATGGTGGAAATCCTTTCTTGCGCAAGACGTGGCAAAGAGGCGTGAGAGGCACGTGCCTTTGCAACTCGGATAGATGCGCGGGCACGGCCCTGTTTGGGTGCCCATTGTCTCAGATATTCATGGAGCTTGCGTGCGTATTCGGTTTCAAAACGGCGTTCGTCCTAGAAAACGCGCCGCTGGCAGAGAGTCTTGTCGCTTTAGTTTGGTGGTGTGCTACACTGCTACGGGCAAAAGCCACAGGCGTTGCCCTATTGCATAGAACGGGCGAACGATGTCCGATGTCAGTATCAACTTCGATGCCTTTTGGCGGGTTTGGCGGTGATCGATGAATATCGAGAACATGTTTGACAAGCCTGATGTCAAGCAGCTGGTCCACGCATTTAGCCTTTTGGACGACGAGAAAGATATCCAAGCGTTCTTGACCGATATCTGCACGCCGCGCGAGATTTGTGATCTATCGCAGCGTCTGCAGGTCGCGCGTTACCTGGACGAGGGCGAGCCCTATGTCGAGGTTCAGGCGCGTACCGGCGCTTCGTCCACCACGGTGAGCCGTGTGTCCAAGGCACTCAACGGCGAGTACGGTGGCTACCGTAAGATTCTCATTAAACTGGAGGATGGCGAGTAGGTCGCGCCAAAAACGAATTGTGCAAAACCGCTCCTCCGGGGGCGGTTTTTTGATCCCCTGGGGACGGAGGAAATCTGTTGGCGTGGGGCAAATCTTTCCGCTTGGGCGGGTAGGATGGATACATTGATTATTGCGAACAGTTTGAGCGGAGGACCATGTCTGTTCGAATCTATACCACCAATGCCGGCACGGATTTGAGCGATGCCGAGTCGGCGCTGCTTGCCGACCTTATTGCCCGCCACGGGCGTGCCGTGTTGCTGGCGCCAACGTTTGCCGAGCTCGACCTGTGCCGTCATGATGCGGCGGAAGCCGGGATTTCGCTGGGTATTGACTACAAGACGCCTACATCGTGGCTTCGCTCGCTTTGGGAGCTTTTGGGCGACGGGCGCGGTTTCGTCGACAACCTGCAGCGCCAGATGCTGTTCTCGGACATGGTCACGCGTCTCGACGATGCCGATTTGCAGCCGCTTTCGCGCAGCCAGGGCACGGTGCGCATGCTCGCGCGCATGGCCCGCGACGTGCTGCCGGGTGTGGCGGGGACGGGTGCCGAACGATGCCGTGGCGACAACTGCCAGCCGGAGCCAAAAAGCGATGCCGAGGCTCGTGTGTTCGAGCTTTTGCGCGCCTACGCGGGCGGTTTGGACCGTCGAGATATGGTCGAGCCCTGTGAGGCGGCCGACATTATGGCCGGTGCCCTGGCCGATAGCCTGCCGGCGTGCACCCGCGCCGTATGCGTGCGCGGTATCACGTCGTTTACGCACGGTCTGCTCGAGCTGCTGTCTGCCGTGGCGAACAATGAGGGAGAGGTCGTCGTGCTGCTTGCCCGCGAGCAGGCGGCGATGCGCGAGGAGCTTGCCGCGGCATTTGATGCCCGCGGCGTGCTGTTTGAGGCCGCGCCGCTGGAGGAGGACGCCGTCGCGTCTGATGCCGCTTGCGGGACCGCCGCTCAGCCTGCCTTTATTGAGGTCGCCGGCCCCCATGCCCGTGCCCATGCTTATGCGGACGCCATCGATAAGTTGGTGAAATCGCACAAGGAGTCCAAGGCCGATAAAACTACTGCAACGCCCGCCGACCCCGTGCGCGTGCTCGTTGTGTCTGCCCGGGCGCCCCAGCTGTTCGGTGATCTCGCTGCCCGTTTGGCGGCGCGCCACATCGCTGCTGAGACAACCGAGTTCACGGCGTTTTCCCAATCCATCGCGGGCAGGCAGTTCACGGCGCTCGCCAATCTAATCGAGCGCATGAAGGCCGCTGACGAGGGCACCGCTTCCAAGACCGAGTGGTGGCCCGCGCCGGAGCTTACCGACTGGATTTACAGTCCGCTTTCGGGTGCCGATGCCGCCAGCGCGCGCACCTTCGACAAGAACATGCGCCTGTCGCGCGGCAAGACCACCACGGCCGTCAAGAGCCTGCTGCAGAGCGTGCAGGGCCAGGTCAGGGGCACGCGCAAGGCTGCCAGTGATGATAACTGGTTTAAGAACGTGCCGTGCGTGGTCTCGGACGTGTTCCAAGCGCTGTGGCGCGACAAACCCGTGACGGCGCTCAAGGCCATGCTCGCCGTCGCCGAGACGTTGCCCGATCGCGCTCTAGGCGGCCTTGACGGTCAGGCTCGTCGCCAGGCGGAGACCGCCCTGTTGCGACATGCCATCGACATCCTTATGAACGATGCTCGCGCGCTCGACGTGTCGCAGGCCGCGACCGTGCCGGTTCTCGACGGCGTTCGAACCAAGGTGGACAAGCGCAGTACCGCTTACGATTACGCGACCTACGAGGTCGATCGCACGCCACGGGCGCAAGTACGCTTCGCGTCGCTTGCCGATGCGTCGGTCCTGCGTCCCGGCGGCTACGATGTCGTGCTGTTTGCCGATGTCGACCTGGACAGCTATCCGCTTTCGCACGAAGAGGGCCCGCTTGTCACGTTGACGGCCGAGCTGCGCCGCGACGGCGTGTCTTTGGAGCCCGCCGCCCTGCTGCGCGTGCGCTTTGGCCGTGCAATGCAGGCGGCGAGCGGTCCGGTCGCGCTCGCCCGCGTGACGCACGATCGCCAGGCACGCGAGTGCTACCCGGCAGCCGTATGGACCGAGCTGCGGGCACATGCCGAGGCCGCTGGCGCCGCCAAGCCCACGCGCGTGGGCGAGGGCGATATCGTCGTCGACTTTGATCCCGCGGCAGGTGAAGGCCTCAAGCGCGAGCGCGTGACCTGCGAAGCTCCTCAGCATCTGAGCGATGAAGCCATTCCGTACCTGGTCCTGCGTCGCCGCGATGGCGAGGGCGAGAACGCGCCGCTCGTGCCGCGTCTGACGTCCGCCTCGCAGATTGAGGCGTACTCGACCTGTCCGCTATGCTGGTTCGTCTCGTACCGCGTGAAGCCCCAGTCGATCGACGCCGGCTTTGGCAATATGGAGAAGGGCAACTTTGTCCACGACGTGCTGGAACACCTGCACGCCCGTCTGCCCCAGGAGGGCATGGAACGTGTGACGCCCGAGAATCTGCCGCGCGCTCAGGAGCTGCTGCGCGAGGTCTTTGACGAGACCTTGGTCGAGCATGCCTCCAAGCGTGGCAACGAGGGCCCGCTGGTGCCGCTCTCTCCGGTGGAGGAGCGCCAGGTGGCCGAGATTCTGCCGCAGCTGGAGGGTGTGCTTGCCTATGAAGCCGAGGCACTGACGCCTTTTACTCCGCGCTACCTGGAGTTTGCCTTTAACGAGCTCAAGGTCGAGTATGCCGGCTGGCCGCTCGGCGGGCGCATCGACCGTGTGGACGTGGATGCCGAGAACCGCGCCGTGGTGATCGACTACAAGCACCGCACGGGCGTTGAGGAGTTTAAACTCGCCGACCCCACGGTGCGCGACGAGGAATCGGGCGAGGCCGCCATCGACGACCCGCGGTGGCTACCGCCCCATACCCAGACACTTATCTATGCGCAGGCCATGCGCCGGGCGCTGGGTCTGGATGCCCGCGCGGCGCTCTATTTTTCGACCAAGGGCGGCAAACCGGCGCTGCGAGGCGCCGCGAGTGCCGAGCTGCTTGAGGAGGAGCGTGGTGACGGCCGCATCCCGGGGCTTAAGAAGGGCTTTCCCGGTGAGGGCGGCAACATGGACTTCGACGCCCTGCTCGATCGCGTGGAGGCCGGCATCGCCGAGCGCCTTCGCGAGCTCGAGGCGGGCAACGTCGCTGCTGTCGACCCGGCGTCGACGCAGGCCGCGCATGCCCGCTGCTCGTATAACCACGAAGGAACGTTTGTAAGGAGGGACGTGTAGACCATGGATCTTTCGACTTTGATGCCGCAACAGCTGCAGATCGTCAAAACGCTCGACCGTCCGCTGTTTGTCTCGGCGGGCGCCGGTTCGGGCAAGACCTTTACCCTCACGCGCCGCATCGTCTACGCGCTCTCGCCCGAATCCGGTCCGTTCGTCGAGCATCTGGACCAGGTGCTCGCCATCACCTTTACCAAGGATGCCGCGGCCGAGATTCGCGACCGCGTGCGCCGTGCGCTTATCGACGAGGGCATGGACGAGGAAGCGCTGACCGTCGACGACGCGTGGATCTCGACCATTCACGGCATGTGCTCGCGTATCCTGCGCGCGCACGCGCTGGAGCTGGGCATCGACCCCGAGTTCACGGTGCTCACCGATACCGACGAGCTCATGGATCAGGCTGTTGAGCATGTGCTGGGTCGCGCGACGGCACCCGATGCCGCCCCCGAGCTCGCGGCGTCGCTCAAGGCCCTCTATGCCTGGTATCCCATGGCGGGCGAGGGCGGTTCCTTTGGCGGCGGTACGACCATCAAGGGTCTGGTGCGCGACCTGCTGGAGCTGTCGAGCCAGTTGCCGGGCGGTATGGACGACGTGCGCGTGGCGCGTGGCCAGGCCGATACCTCGGCACTTGCCGATGCCTATCGCACGGCGCTGGGCGCAAGCAAGGCCGCGACCGAGAAGGCACAGATGGCGCTCGATGCCATCGACGCGTTCGAGGCGAGCGACAAGACCATGGTCGATGCGGCGCGACTCATGATGTCGTGCACCATGCCGCGCGCGAGCAAGGCATTCCCTAAGGAACAGGTCGAGCTGCTCAAGGCCGAGGCCGCCGATGCGTTTATCAATATCGTGCTTGCCTGCGGTGGCCCGGCGCTCGATGCGCTGGTGGGCCTGGCCCGTTCCGTGGAGGCCGAGTATCGCGCGCTGAAGGCTGCCCAGTCCGCCCTCGATAATAACGACCTGCTGCGTATGGCCTACGAGGCCCTGCGCGATTACCCCGCCATCCGTGCTGCGTACGAGGGCCGCTTTAAGATGGTCATGATCGACGAGTTCCAGGATACCGACCAGATGCAGGTCGATCTGATCCGTTACCTGACGGGTGCGGGGGAGCGCGCGCTGTGCACCGTGGGCGATGCGCAGCAGTCGATCTATCGCTTCCGCGGCGCCGAGGTCGAGGTGTTCCGTCGCCAGGAGCGCAAGGTGGGTTCGACGGCGGCGCCCGATGCGGCTGCCGCGACCAATGCCCCCGCCGGCGAGCTCGTCAAACTCGTGCGTAACTTCCGCAGCCACGACGAAGTACTGCGTTACGTGGCACGCGTCTTCGACGGCGATGACGGCGGCCTGATGCAGGGCTTTTTGGACCTTGAGGCGAGCGACGGCCGCAAGGACACGCTAGTGGCAGACGCCTCGCGTCGTCAGGCGCTCTTTGTTGCCGGCGGCAGTACGCAGGAGCGCACACAGGCCAAGGCCCGCGCGATCGCCGAGCGATTCCGCGCGCTTGCCGATGCCGGCCAGCCCCAGGGTGGCATGGTGCTGCTGCTGGGTCGCATGACCAACGCAGACGTCTACGCGCAGGCCTTCCGCGACCAGGGGCTCGACTGTGTCATCGCGGGCGGCTCGGTCTTTGCGCAGGCTGCCGAGGTGCAGACGGTGCGCGCCCTGGTTTGCGCGCTCGCCAATCCGGCCGATACGGCGCAGGGCCTTATGCCGCTGCTCGCCTCGCCGATGTTTGCGCTGGGCGCCCAGGAGTTTTTGGCGCTGGCGACCAAGCTCGATAGCGAGACGGGGGAGACCTCGCGCAGGAATATCGACGTGGGCATCATGAGCGATTCCGATGTGCCGGGCCTGCAAGACCTGCCGCTCGTGACGCGCGCCCGCGAGGTACTGCGGTATGCGCTTCGTCGCGTGGGCCGCGATTCGTTCGCAGCCATCGCGCGCGACGTGGTCAACGCCTCCGGCTGGTTTGTGCGTCTGGCACAGCGTGGTCCCGAGGGCAAGGCCATTGCCGCCAACGTGCTCAAGGCGCTCGACGCCGTGGCCGAGGCGGAGGCCGAGTTCGGCAACTCGCCGCGTTCCATCGCGCTGGCCTTCGACCGCTTCTTGGCGGGCAAGGAGGCTCCGGGTGCCCTCAACGAGGAGGGCGACGGCGCGGTGCGCATCATGACGGTGCATGCCTCCAAGGGTCTGGAATATCCGGTCGTGGCGGTCGCCGAGTGCTTTGGCGTGCGTAAGTCCTCGGGTGCGGCACAGATGGGTCGCGTCGAGGGCGGAGCACAGGTCGTGGCACTGCCGGCACGCTTCGACGGCGTTAAGCTCGCCGACGGAACCTTTGTGAAGGGCGACGACGTCAAAAAGCAGTTTGAGCATGCGTTTAAGGGCAAGGGCGCATCGCTATGGTTGCCGCCGGAGCTCATGGAGGACGTCTGTGCGACGGGTTCTCCCGCCGAGGCATTTGCTCGCCTGCGCAACGACGACCTGCAGCTTTCGCTCGAGGAGCGGGCCCGCTTGCTCTACGTTGCCATGACGCGTGCGCGCGAGCTGGTGATCTTGGCGATGGATGCCGGCGTGAGCCGTGGCAAGGTGACGGCGCCGACCTTCGACGTCGAGACCGATCTGACCTACGACGTGCTGCGCCGTATTTTGCCGACCGACGCTCTGGACATGCCGCAGCTCGATGCCGACCGCCTGGTGTTCGATAACTCCCAGCCGGGTGACTACGAGCTCATTTCGCTTTCGGACTTTACCTTTGGCGAGCAGGCGTTTGAGGCCAACGCTTCGCTGGATGCCGAGGGCAGGCTCGTTCGTGGCGATACCGATGTCGCCGATAATGCTGCGCACTCAACTGTGCCTGGTCCTGCCGACCCCAAGCCCGATTCGTTTGAGCTTGTGTATCCCCAGGCAGTGGACGTGCGCATGGGCATCTGTCCGTATCCGATGCGTGACTCGTATAGCTACTCGTCAATCGCCGCGGCACTCCATGCCGAGACGGAAGACCGCGCCGCCGAGGCGCGTGTTCCCATGGACGAGTCCGGCGATGATGCCGAGTCGGATGGTTCCGAGATGACGGATGCGGACGTGGCCGCCGTTGAGCCTACCGGCAACCCCATGGCGCTGGGCTCGGCCTTCCACGCCGCCTGCCAGTGGCTGATTGAGATGGGTGCCGATGCGCTGCCCGCTGAGCGTGCTGATGCGCTGGCGCGTCTGTGGCGCCTGACGCCGGAGCAGCGCGAGCGCTTCGATGCCGCCCTGAATCGCTGGCTCAAGTCGGCGGTCCGTGCCGAGCTGCTTGCCTGGCCGTGCGTTCGTGCCGAGGTACCGTTCTTCTCGCTGGGCTGCGAGGACAAGGACATTGCCCGCTACGGTGCATATGCCGAGGGCGCCATCGATGCACTGGCCACCGACCCGGCCGATCCGTCGCGCGCACTGGTCATCGACTACAAGACGGGTGGCACGCCGGATGAGACGCCGGACCAGCTGCTCGAGAAGCACGCCCTGCAGGCGCGCGTCTACGCCGACGTGTTGCACAAAGCGGGCGTTGAGACGGTGACGGTCAAGTTCGTCCGCGTGGAGCAGGCGAATCCAACCATCTTCGTCGAACCCGCCGAACCTCAAGTAGTCACCTACAATCTCTAGCCCTCAGATAACTTGCGGTGGAATAGTTCCTGTATTGCGGCCCAGGTGGCCCAAGCGGGAACTATTCCACCGCAACTGCAAGAGGAGCCGTGTGGGTTTGGCTAGGTTCGGGTGCCGTCCGCGCCGTGCGGTAAAATCGTTCAGTCAGAACACGAACCCGCATCGGAGCTCATCACATGGCATTCGTCCATCTGCACAACCACACTGTCTTTTCCATGCTCGACGGCGCAACCCGTATCCAGGATATGGTCAACCGTGCCGTTGAGCTGGGCATGCCCGCTGTTGCCATTACCGACCACGGCTACATGTATGGCGTGCCCGACCTGGCGCTGGCCTGCGACGCCGTCAACCACAACACGCCCGAGTACAAAACCTGGAGCCACGACAAGGCCTTCTTGGAAAAGGACCGCCGCGACGAGCTGGTGGAGCCCGATCCCGAGGAAAACCCGCGCGAGCATGCCCAGTATGTGAAGGATATGGCCATGTGGGACGAGAAGGGCAACATCGACGAGCTCAAGCCGCCCCTGGTCATCAAGCCCATCTTTGGCTGCGAGGTCTACTTTACGCCGGACGAGACGCTCGCCCGCGACCACAAGCCCGAGCTCTACCACATGATCCTTCTGGCCAAGGACCAGGAGGGCTACGTCAACCTGATGCAGACGGTCTCCGAGGCCGCCGTGCAGGGCTTTTACTACAAGCCGCGCGTGACGCTCGACAACCTGCGCCGCCACGCCAAGGGTATGATCTGCACGAGCGCCTGCATTGCGGGCATCATCCCCAAATACATCGACCGCGGCGACATGGAAGGCGCCATCAAGTGGGCTGAGACCTTCCGCGACACCTTCGATCCCGGCGACTTCTACATCGAGATCCAGGAACATGGCATCACCACCGATAACGGCCTGACCGACGAGCAGATGGACCGCACGCTCATCGATATCGCCAAGCAGGTGGGCGTCAAGGTCATCGCCACCAACGACTTCCACTACCTGCGCCGCGAGGACGCGCCCGTGCAGGACGTCATCATGTGCATCGGCATGAACGCCAAGGTTGACGACCCCAACCGCATGCGCATGACCGGCTCGGAGTTTTACATGAAGACCGAGGAGGAGATGCGGGCGATGTTCCCGTATTGCCCCGAGGCCTGCGACAACACGCTCGAGATTGCCGACAAGTGCTACGTGGAGCTGGACTGGGACTCCATCATCCTGCCGCGCTTCCCGTTGCTCGACCCCGGCGAGACGCACGAGAGCCAGTTCCGCCGCGAGTGTGAGAAGGGCCTGCGCCAACACTACGGTGACGACTGGGCCACGCGCGAGATCTGTGGCGTCAACATCAAAGAGCGCTTTGAGTACGAATACAAGGTCATCTGCGACAAGGGCTTTGCCGCCTACTTTTTGATCGTCGCCGAGTACGTGCAATGGGCCAAGGACAACGGCATCGGCGTCGGTCCCGGCCGTGGTTCGGCCGCCGGCGCTATCGTCGCCTACGCCATGAACATCACCGCGTTCGACCCGCTCGAGAACGGCCTGATGTTCGAGAGGTTCCTGTCCCCGCAGCGTACCGAGATGCCCGATATCGATATGGACTTCGACGATGAGCGGCGCCTCGAGGTCGTGGAGCACGTTCGCCAGCTCTATGGCCCCGAGAAGGTCACCCACGTCATCACCTACTCGACCATCAAGGCCAAGCAGGCCATCAACGACGCCGCGCGCGTTCTGGATTACCCGGTCTACATGGGCCAGCGCCTGTCCAAGATGGTCTCGAGCGACCCCAAGGTCAAGCTCAAGCAGGTGCTCGAAAAGCAACCCGGCAAAGAGGATCTGTTTAACCCCGATTTTGCCGAGGCCTATAAAAAGGACGACGACGCCCGCCGCATCATCGACACGGCGCTCTCGATCGAGGGCCTCACCCGTGGCGAGGGCGTGCACGCGTGCGCCGTTCTAATCTGCCGCGACCCCGTCAACGAGCATGTGCCCACCAAGCTCGATACCAAGGGCGGCGTCGAGATTACCCAGTACGAGGGTCATACCGTTGCCGACATGGGCCTGCTCAAGATGGACTTCCTGGGCCTGCGCACGCTGACGGTTATCTCCAAGGCCAAGGCAAACATCAAAAAGAACTTCGGCATCGACATCAAAGAGGAAGAGATTCCCTTTGACGACCCCGAGATCTTTAAGCTCATGGGCTCCGGTCACACCGCCGGCGTCTTCCAGGTCGAGTCCGCCGGCATGACGGCCACGATCAAGAACATGAAGCCCACCGAGTACAAGCACGTCGTGGCATTGATCGCTCTATACCGCCCGGGCCCGCTGGGCGCCGGCATGGTTTCGTCCTACATCAACCGTATGAACGGCAAGGAGCCGGCCGTCTCCTACGACGACCGCCTGGACGACATCCTGGGCGAAACCTACGGCACCATGGTCTACCAGGAGCAGGTTATGCTCATCTCCGTCGAGATGTGCGGCTTCTCCAAGGGCGAATCGGACTCGCGTATCCGTAAGCCCGTGGCTAAGAAAAAGATCAAGCTGCTCACGTCGACGGTGCTCCACTGGGAGGATGGCTCGGACGAGACCACCTACGACCACTGGATGAACGGCGCTATCAAGAACAACTACACGCGCGAGGTCGCCCAGAAGATTTGGGACGATGTTCTTGAGTTCGCGTCCTACGCCTTTAACAAGTCGCACTCCGCCGGCTACGCCATCCTGGTTATGCAGACGGCGTGGCTCAAGGCGCATTATCCGCACGAGTACATGGCGGCCGTTCTGACGTCCTATACGGGCAAGACCGACAAGATCGTTCACTACGTCTCGGCGTGCCGTCACGACGGCATCCCCGTGCTGTCGCCAGATGTCAACGAGTCCGGTACCGAGTTCACGGCTACCAAGGAAGGCGTGCGCTTTGGTTTGGCTGGTATCCGCGGCGTGGGCACCGGCGTGGCGCAGGCGATTATCGCCGAGCGCGAGGCGGGCGGCCCGTTTAAGACACTGCACGACTTTGTCGAGCGCGTGGACTCGAGCCAGGCCAACCGTCGCGTGATCGAATCGCTCATCAAGGCAGGTGCTTTCGACTCCACGGGGTATCCGCGTCGCCAGATGATGCACTTTGTGGACAAGAACAACCCCGAGAACATCATCGATGCAGCGGTAAAGCGCCAGAAAGATCGCGCGAGCGGCCAGACGTCGTTCTTCGATATGTTTGGCGACGTTGAGGGCTCGGGCTTTGAGGTGAGCGTGCCCGATCCGGATGGCCAGGAGTGGGACCGCCACCTTAAGTTGAGCCAGGAGAAGGAGGTTCTGGGCATCTATGTCTCGGACCACCCGCTGCGCCCGTTTGAGTATGCGCTAGCCAAGGCACGCGACTTCTCGTTCTCGCAGATCGATACCGGCTACGAGGTGCAAAACCCCACGGGCGGTACCATCAACCAGGAGATTCCCGAGGGCAAGGCGCTGTGGTGGGCCGGCATGGTCTCGAGCGTGTCCAAGCGCGTGACCAAAAACGGCGACCCCATGGGCATCGTGCAGCTCGAGGACATGGAAGGCGAGGCCACGGTCGTGGTGTTCCCCAAGACCTACAAGGAAGCCGAGGGGTATCTATACGGCGAGGTCGATCCCGAGACCGGCGCGCAGCTGTCCGACGCCTTTGTGCGCATCAAGGGCAAGCTCGAGCGCTCGGACCGCGGCGACCAGATCATCGCGCAGGAGATCGTGCCGCTGGAGCTCAACGAGGAGAGCAATAAGCCCAAGGTGTTTGAGGTCATGGTGCCCAACAGCCGCTTTAGCCAGGGCAATATGGCGCGTCTTGCCACGGTGCTTACCACCAACCCGGGCGGCGACCGCGTGGAGATCTTTATCGAGCAGGTGGACGGGCGCGTACTGCGTGCCGAGGTGCCGGTCAAGGTCAACGCGCGCTCGATTCCGCTGCTGGCCGAGGCCAAGGCCATCGTGGGTAACCAAGGCCGCGTGACGGTGATCTAGGGACGGCGTTGCTGAGGAGTAGCTAATTTGGGACGGCGAATGAGTAGGAGTCGGAATACATCTCAACCGACATATGGGGGTAGCTAAAAAAGCCCCGTCCCAAATTAGCTACCCCGGGTGAGATTGGAGGAAGTGATGACGCAGGGGACGTTTGCGCAGGCGCTCCGTAAGGAGGCGGCGCTCAGCAGCACCTTTATGAAGGGGCGCTCGCTCATGCTCAACGGCGCCGTGCTGTCGTTTGAGGATTCCGGCTCGCGCTTCTCCAAAAACGTGAACATCGAGGGCACGGTGCGC
>URMO01000052.1 GCA_900549085.1 uncultured Collinsella sp.
CATCGCGCCGAGAGTACTGCGGGGTCAGCCCGTGGGAGGCCAGGGCGCCGCTGACCGGTGGACGGCACCGAGCCGCCGCAACGGATTGAGAAGGGGGAGGCCTCGCGGCCTCCCCCTTTTTTGCGTTATATACGCGTTGTACTTTGGGATCTAGCTCCCCCGTATGCGCTCTTACTGTTTGGCTGTATTTTGAGTCCTTCTAGTGTATTTGAGCGATAATTACTCGCATTGGCGTTAGGGAGGGCTTGATGTTTACCGTATTTGTCTTGGGCAATATTGCTTCGGGTAAGTCGACTGCCTGCCGCTATCTTGAGTCTCGCGGCGCCATGCTCATTGATTTGGATAATCTCGCAAAATCGCTGTATGTGCCGGGCTCTGATATCGTCAATGCACTCGCGGATGAATTCGGTTGGGACATTTTGGATGAGGATGGCGGCATTCGCCGCAGCATCCTCGCTTCTCGAGCTTTTGCTTCTCCTGATTCGGTCGCACGGCTCAATGGCATTGTGCATCCCGTTCTCATTGAACAGCTTTCGCTTAGGATTCTCGATCCGGTTTGTTGTACGGTTTCATCTCCCCGTTATCCCTTTGCGGTGGTCGAGGTTTCTGCTCCGACTGGTTTTGAGGATGCATTTGGCTTGGCTGATGAAATTCTGGTCATCAGCGCCCCTTTGTCAGTTCGTCGCGAGCGCGCTATTCAACGTGGCATGGAGCCATCTGATTTCGATGCCCGTTCTGCTTGTCAGCCCGATGAGTCTGCGCTGTGCAATCTCGCTACAACGGTGATTGATAATGCCTCAGGCGATAATTCGCTCTTTGAGCAGCTTGACTCATGGCTTGCATGCCATGGGTTTATAGACACTGCGGATAAGGAGGATGCCGATGCCTAAGACACGTTTCTTTGCGTGGTATCGCGTGGCGCCACTTGCCGTTGTGTTCGTCTTCGGCCTTATTTCGCTCGTCTACTCGTATGCTCCTGCCGCCTTCTTTAAGCCTTTGTATCCGATTGACTACGAGGCGTATGTAAAGCAATCGAGCATTTCGCACAATCTTGATCCGTATCTGGTGTGTGCTGTCATAAAGTCTGAATCGAATTGGGATCCCGAGGCTGAGTCGACTCAAGGCGCTCGGGGATTGATGCAGCTGATGCCTGAGACTGCCCAGGATATGATTGCCTTGGGTCTTGTCGATGGTACTGAGTATTCAGCCGACAACCTTAACGATCCCGCTACGAACATCGAGTTTGGCTGTGCGTATCTTTCGTATCTTCTAACGTATTTTAACGGGTCGACGGACAGCGCTATTGCCGCATATAACGCTGGCATGGGTAATGTGGACGGTTGGGCACAGCAGGACACATCGCTTCACAACGCAATTACCTTTCCCGAGACGCAGGCTTATCTGATTCGCGTCAATAATGCCTGGGTTCGCTATAAGACTCTCTATCCCGATCGGTTCGTATAGGACTAAGCCCAACGCCTGCGTATACTGCAGATGTATGAGTTAGGAGTATCCATGGCGGAATTTGAAGTAGAACGCGTTGGCGGTGAACTTAAGCGCTTTGGCGTTGAGGGCGCTGAGGTGCCGTTTGAAGTCGTTTCTCCCTATGAGCCTGCCGGTTCCCAGCCCAAGGCCATTGAGTCGCTTGTGCAGGGCGTGAGGGACGGAGACCGCTATCAGGTTTTGCTGGGCGTGACTGGTTCGGGCAAGACCTTCACGATGGCAAAGACTATTGAGGCCCTGGGAAAGCCGACGCTGGTCATGGCTCCGAATAAAACGCTCGCCGCTCAGCTTGCAAGCGAGCTCAAAGAGTTCTTTCCCAATAATGCTGTGGTCTACTTCGTCTCGTATTACGACTACTATCAGCCCGAGGCGTATGTGCCGCAAAGCGATACATATATCGAGAAAGACTCCTCGATTAACGAAGAGGTCGAGATGCTGCGCCATCAGGCGACCGCGTCACTGCTCTCTCGACGCGATGTGATCGTTGTCGCATCGGTCTCGTGTATCTATGGCATTGGCTCTCCTGAGGACTATGCGGGTCTGGCTCCAAACGTCGACAAGAAGGTGCCGCTCGAGCGCGATGACTTTATCCATGCGCTCATCGATATTCAATACGATCGCAATGACTATGACCTGGCACGCGGCACGTTCCGCGTGCGCGGCGATGTTGTCGACGTGTATCCGCCCTATGCCGAGCATCCGTTGCGGTTTGAGTTCTTTGGCGATGAGGTCGAGCTTATCGCCGAAATCGATGAGGTCACCGGTGAGATGCTTCGTGAGTACGAGGCCATCCCCGTATGGCCGGCATCGCACTACGTGACCGAGAAGCCGAAGGTCAAGGCGGCTCTGAAATCGATCAGCGAAGAGTGCGAGAAGCGCGTGGCGGAGCTCAAGGCGACCGACAAGTTGCTCGAGGCGCAGCGTTTGCAGCAGCGCACCGATTATGATCTTGAGATGCTCGAGACGATGGGCTTTTGCAACGGCATCGAGAACTACTCGCGTCATCTGGACGGTCGAAAACCGGGCGAGCCGCCGTTTACCCTGATCGATTACTTTCCCAAGGATATGCTCTGTATCATCGACGAGAGTCATGTGACGGTGCCGCAGATTCGCGGCATGCACGAAGGTGACCGCTCGCGTAAGGTGACGCTGGTGGAGCATGGTTTTCGCCTGCCCTCAGCGCTCGATAACCGCCCGCTTCGTTTCGATGAGTTTGAGGCAAGGATACCCCAGTTCATCTACGTTTCGGCCACGCCGGGTGACTATGAGCTGCGAGTGAGCCAAAATGACGTTGAGCAGATCATTCGTCCGACCGGCCTGCTCGATCCCAAGATCGACGTTCGTCCGGTCCGAGGCCAGATTGACGATCTTGAGGACGAGATTCGCGAGCGCGTTGCCCGCAAAGAGCGCGTGCTGGTGACCACGTTGACCAAACGCATGGCCGAGGACCTGACCGATCACCTGCTCGACGCTGGCATTAAGGTCAATTACATGCACTCCGATACAGCGACGATGGACCGTGTCGAGATCCTGCGAACGCTGCGCGAGGGAAAGATCGATGTTCTCGTTGGCATCAACCTGCTCCGCGAGGGTCTAGACCTTCCCGAGGTGTCGCTGGTGGCAATTCTCGACGCCGATAAGGAAGGCTTCTTGCGCAACCGCCGTTCGCTGATTCAGACGATTGGCCGCGCGGCCCGTAATGCCGACGGCGAGGTCATCATGTATGCGGACGTTGTGACCGATTCGATGAAAGAGGCCATCGAGGAGACGCAGCGCCGTCGCGAGATTCAGATGGCATATAACGAAGAGCATGGCATTGTGCCCAAGACGGTGCGCAAAGCCATCAACGACATCTCAAGTTTTATTGCCGAAGCCGAAAAAACCGTGGGTTCCAAGGGGCGCTCGAAGGGCGACTCCCTTGGCCATGGCGCATTCTATACGCCCGATGAGTCGGGCGAGGGCGGCGTGCCGGAAACGGTGGCACCCGAGCAGACACTTGCGGAGCAGTTGGAAGAACTGCCGCATGACGAGCTTGTGCGGATCGTCGAAACCATGGAAGAGGATATGCGCAACGCTTCTGCCGCCATGGACTTTGAGGAGGCGGCGCGCCTGCGCGATGCTGTCGTTCAGATTCGGGCGATGCTCGAGGGTGCGTCTGAGGACGAGACGATCGAGCGCTTACGTTCGCAGGCCCGCAAGGGTTCCACGTTCGCATCGGGCAGAAAACGCCAGGGTGCACGGTTTAAGAAATAAAAGCACTGCCCCCGAGCTCCTCGCGGAGTTCGGGGGCAGTGCTATTTAGTGGACTAGAGATCAGCAATGAGGGCTTTGGCGCAACGGATGCCATCGGTAGCGGCGCTCATGATTCCTCCGGCATATCCGGCTCCCTCGCCGCAAGGGTAGAGCCCCGGGGTCGATACAGCGTGGCATTGCCGGTCTCGAGTAACGGTGACCGGAGAGCTCGAGCGTGTCTCAACACCGGTGAGGACGGCATCGGGATGGTCGTAGCCACGCAGTTTTTTGCCGAGCAAGGGAATTCCCAGACGAAGCGACTCGATGATATGTTGCGGCAATGACTCATCGATTGCTGTCCAAGTCACGCCGAGCGGATAGGTGGGCTTTACCTTGCCGCATGTCGTGCTGGCGCGTTCTGCAAGGAAATCGCCGACGAGCTGTGCCGGTGCGTTCCAGTTGGAGCCGCCAAGGCGATAGGCAGCCCGCTCGCAAATGCGCTGGAGTTCTACGCCTGCAAGAGGATCGTCGCTGGGGAGATCATCGGGCGTGACGTTAACGAGGAGGGCGGCGTTTGCGTTGCGGCCGGCGCGGGCGTTGAGACTGGCGCCGTTGACGCACAGATGGCCGGGCTCTGAAGAGGCGGCGACAACCTGTCCGCCGGGACACATGCAGAATGAGAACACGCTGCGGCCGTTGGGAAGATGGGCAACGAGCTTATAGGGGGCTGCTCCGAGCGCGGGATGACCCGCTGCGGGGCCATATTGCGCCCGATCGATATCACGCTGCGGGTGTTCGATGCGAACGCCCATGGCAAACGTCTTTTGAGCGAGGGCGACATCATGGGTTTTGAGAACCTCGAATACGTCGCGGGCAGAATGACCGCAAGCAAGGATGAGATGCTTTGTGTTGATTGACTCGCTTGTCGCGTCGTGGGACGACTGGATGTCGATACCGACAATGGTGCCAGATGTGTCAGTGTGAATGTCAACGAGTTTCGTTCGATAGCGAACGGTTCCTCCGAGCTGTTCAATGCGCTGGGAGATGCTGGTAACGACGGCGGGGAGGATGTCGGAGCCAATGTGCGGCTTGGCATCCCACAGAATATCGCGGGGCGCACCCGCCTCGACGAAGGTTTCGAGGATAAGGCGATGGGCGGGATTTTTTGTTCCCGTATTGAGCTTGCCGTCCGAGAAGGTCCCCGCGCCGCCCAGACCAAACTGGATATTACTCTCGGGGTCGAGGATGCGCTCCTTTAGAAAGAGGTCGATCGCATGCGAGCGGCGAAATGCCGGGTCGCCGCGCTCGATGAGCAAGGGCTTAAGACCTGCTTCGGCGAGCGTAAGCGCAGCGAAAAGGCCGGCGCATCCGGCGCCGACAACGACAGGGCGTTCTTGAGGTGCGTCGGAGACGGGGGTGGGGAATGAAGACCCATCGTCTTCTATCGCGCGTACGCGCGAGCGGTCACGCTCGGCAACGCTGTCGACCGCTTCTCGCTCGAGGTGGGGACTAGTCAGCTCAACACGAAAGCTCAGGATAAAATGGACGTCTCGTTTTTTGCGGGCGTCGATTGACTTGCGGTGGAGCTCGATGGACTTGATCTCGGAGTCCTTGCAACGTAGGACGCGCTTGGCGACTCGCTTGCCAACAATGAGGCAGGCATTTTCATCGCCGGCTTCATCGAGCGACGCGTTGACTTGGGTGATTTCGATCATCGAGGTCTCCTTAGAGGCAAGAAAGAGGCCGTCCGGTATCCCAGACGGCCCGAATGCGTTTTTGATTATAGACTGCGCGGCTACAGGCTGCTTGCAGCGCGAATGCCCGAGAGCCAGGCCCACGCAAGGTTAAAGCCTCCGCAATCGGCGTCGATGTCGAGCGCTTCGCCGCAGACGTAAAGCGGGGCGTCGACAGCGCTGCGCGCGCGTAGACTGGGTGTTGAGATGCTCTCGACAGATACGCCACCACGCGTGACCTGCGCCGAGCGCTCCTCGGCTGTTCCCTCGACGAGCAACTTAAAGTGCTTGAGGATCGAGACCAGGTGGATGACATCGTTGGAGCCTGGATGGCACTGCTCGAACGCCGTGCAGACGACGCGGGAGAGTTGCGGGGCGAGCATACCGTCGAGCCAACGGGAATCGCGGGGCGAAAAGCCGCCGAGCAGCTCAACGCGCCGGTTGAGCATATCGAACAGCTCGTCTTTGGAGAGGTCCGGGAAAACGTCGAGCAGGATCGTATCGCCGTGCTGGATACGACGGGAGAGGTTGAAGACAGCGACGCCCGAGATACCGAAGGTTCGAAACAGGACTTCACCGTCTTCGTGCCAGAGCTCATTATGATTGCGGGCGAGCGTCAAGCGGGCGCGGACGCGCAGGCCATCCAACGTCTTGAGTGCCGCCCGATCGCCGACGACCGTTGCCGATACGGGGCAGAGGATGGGGCGCAGCGAAGTGAGGGGGAGGCGAAACGTATCGGCGATACCGGTGGGGTTGCCACCCGTGGCGATAATTACGGCATGTGCCTCCAGGGCCTCGTTCTTGCGAGGGGCATCGGCGAGCGCTTTCCGAAGCGAGCGGAGCTCCGATTTTCGGTCATCGTGCTTTTTTGCCTTGAGTGCCCGCGCTGGACGGTCTATTTGGAGTGTCCAGCCTTCGGAAGCTTTGTGCGCCGAGGCAACGTTGGCTCCGCAGATTAAGGTGATACCTAGGCGGTCGCAAACGTTGAGAAGCGCGTCGCGCACCGATTCCGCGCGAAGGGAGCGCGGGTACAGCCGGCCTTCCTCGGAGGTTGTCATGATGCCCAGCGAGGAGAAGAAACCCATAAGCTCTTGTTCGGGGTGGGGGCCCATGACGGATTCGACGAATGCGGGGTGGTTGTACCGCTGGAAATCAATTGATTCGTTGGAAAGGTTGCAGCGGCCGTTGCCGGTCGCAAGGAGTTTAAGGCCGCAGGCAACATCGCGCTCAACGATGCAGGCGCTTTTGCCTGCGCGTGCAGCCGTAATGGCGGCGGCGAGACCCGAGGCCCCGCCGCCGATTACCAAGACGTCATAGGAGGCGT
This sequence comes from uncultured Collinsella sp., assembly GCA_900549085.1. Classification (GTDB taxonomy): domain Bacteria; phylum Actinomycetota; class Coriobacteriia; order Coriobacteriales; family Coriobacteriaceae; genus Collinsella. The sequence continues at coordinate 6,793 of URMO01000052.1, forward strand.
TTGTGTTCACTTAGGCCTCGGCGGTCTCGTGCGGGGCAATGGCCTCGACGGCAGAGACAGCCTGGGGCAGCATGCCGTCGGGCAGTGCGGTCTCAACCTCTCCCTTATCGCAAGCCTCGGCGAGTGCCGGATTGATGGGAAGCTGCCCTAGGATCTCGAGGTTGTAACGCTCGGCGACCTCGGGGAGCTTGCTCTTGCCAAAGACTTCGATCTTCTTGCCGCAATCGGGGCACTCGATATAGCTCATGTTTTCGACGATTCCCAGAATGGGGACGTTCATCTTCTCGGCCATGTTGACCGCCTTGGCGACGATCATCGAGACCAGATCCTGCGGGCTCGTGACGATGACGATGCCATCGACGGGCAGCGACTGGAAGACCGTGAGGGCGACGTCGCCCGTTCCCGGAGGCATGTCGACCAGCAGGTAGTCGATGGGGCCCCATGAGGTTTCGCTCCAGAACTGTCTGATGGCACCCGCGATAACCGGACCGCGCCAGAGGACGGGGTCGGTTTCGTTTTGGAGCAGCAGGTTAGAGCTCATAACCTTGACGCCGTGCTCGGAGATTTCGGGCAGCATAAGGTTGCCGAGGGCATGGACGTGACGTCCGCTCATGCCGAACATCTTAGGGATAGAGGGGCCGGTAATATCGGCATCGAGGACGCCGACCTTGTGACCGTGGCGGGAAAGCTCCGTGGCGATGGCGCCGGTGACGAATGACTTGCCGACGCCGCCCTTGCCGGAAAGCACGGCGATAACGCGCTTGACCTCGGACAGCGTATTCTCCTCAAATTGCGACGGCGACGTTTGCCCGCCGGCTGCCTGTGCGTGCTCGCAACCCATGTTTGACTCCTTTGTATATGTTGGGGCCGGAGCCCCGCGGTGTGACACGAGCGTCATTGTACCCTCGTTTGCGAGCGGGAGTCATTTGCGATGCATTTGGGCCGAGCGTGCTTGCAATACGATGGGTCCAAGCGAATGGGCGGGCTTACTGAACTTTGCTGGCGAACTCGAGGTATTGCATGCGCTGCAGCTTGTCGATCGTCGAGGCGTATGGGCTGTCTTCAGATTCCAAGTCGTAGCGCAGCCCGTCGGCACCAAGATAGCCGGCGACATTGATGGTGGGCACATCTGACCTTGTTGCAAGCAGGGCCTTTTGATAGTCAGTGAGCGGGGCGCCAATCTTATTAAGGGTAATAGCTGCAATCTCGTTTGCCCCGACGGTGTCGTAGACGTTGAGCTCGGTATTGCCGGCGATTTCATAGTTAGCCCAGACGAAATAGGTCGACTGATAGATACGGAAAGCGTGACTTGCCGTATCTTCCTGAGGGTACAGCTCGTCGTTGAGAGTCGTTGCGGCGCTCGGCTGATGGTCGCCAAAAAAGACAAGAACAACCGGTCTGCCGATATTGCGGAGCTCGTTGATAAAGTACTCGAGGTCCCGGTCGGATGCATTGATGCAGGTGAGATAGGTATTGAGCGCGCTATTTGCGCCCTCGCTGGCTCCCTCGACCCAATAGTTTGTCAGCTCTTCGGCGGGAACGGTGCCATAGTCGTAGCCGCCGTGATTTTGCATCGTGACATCAAAGATGAACTGCGGGGCTTCGTCGGTTCTGAGCAGGTCGAGTATCTTGTCGTAGGTGGCGTAGTCGCATACGCCGGCATGGTAATAGGGCGCACCTTCGAAATCGCCGATTGAAAGAAAGTCTCCAAAACCCAGCTGCTGATAGATTTTATCTCGATGGTAGTTGACGGGGTTTTGCGGGTGCATAGCGGTAGTGGTATACCCAAGCTCTTTAAGGTCCTTTGCCAGGCTGTTGACGCCATTCATCTGATACAGCTGATAGGGGATTTTGCCTAATCCGACAAAGGCCGTTGTCGCTCCGGTCAAAAATTCGAATTCGGAGTTCGCCGTTCCGCCACCGGTGACCGAAGCGAGCATGGTGCCGCGAACAAGTGTGTCGGGAAGTGAGTTGTAGAATGCGGGACCGGTGTACCCGGCCGCCTGGAGCTGCTCAAAGCACGAAAGGTCACTAAAGCTCTCGTTCATGACGGCAACAATCGTCGGCTTGATTTCATTGAACTGGGCAACGGCCGCCTCGCGCTGCTCGCTCGAGCCATACGTGCTGTCGTAGGCGGCGGCGAGCTCCTGCTCGATGCTCTGCGCCTCATCGGGCGTATAGTCTTCGGGCTTTTCAATGGGCAACTCGTTGACCATTTCGGTGAACGAAGTGATAAAACCCTGAGACGCATACGTGGTGATGGGCTGCCAACGGTCAAATCCAAAATCCAGCGACTGCTCCAAGTCGATGTTGGAAAAGCCCAAGAGCCCCACAACGGTCACTAGCAGAAAAGCGCAGAGGTTAGCGGCGATTGCGGGGAAGACATGGGTGGGCGTACGGAGCTTTCGCGGTCGGATAAGCGAAAGAAGCCCCAGGGAAATCTCCAGCAGGGCGAGTGAGGTTACGATTCCTGCAGTGAAGGTGAACTCATATCCCTCACTTACTTCCATTGCGGTGCCCAATGCCAAAATGTCGCTCGGCAGGATGGCCTCGCCTTTAAACGTTATGACGAAGTGCTCGGCAATGCCAAGGGTGCAACAGGCGACGGGCACGAGGGCCATGACGCCTCCATGACGCTGTCCCAGCAAATAAAGGGAGAGCAGAACCGTCGCGAGCAGCCCGACGGAAAACCCGAATGAGTTGGCGGGAATGCGATAGAACGTTTCGTTGCAGGCAATTTCGAGTGAAACGAACGAGAGCGCTGAAACAGCGGCGACGACAAGGATGTCGCGGCAAATACAGGCAACCGTTCCCGTCGCAAGATCGGTTTGGTCGATAAGTCCCGAAACCAAGGGCTCGACAAGAAGTATGACGGCGGCAGCACCGAGCGCCGAATAAGAAAGGACCCATAGGGAACAGTCCTCATTTACGAGCAATTGATTCGTAATCCATGCAGCTACCATGCCGAGCGGGATGAGGAGCATCGCGCACCAAAAGACGCGGGCAATGGGCGGTTTTTCGTTGTGTTTGATTGAAAAATACACGCGCACGACGACGGCGGCCACGATAAGGACGGCGATGAATATGGGCAGATTGGCCATGCCACTCGAAGTGATTTCAAGGGGGATATCTTCGGTCATGGACGTTCCTCTGTTACAGCAAATTAAGTTCAGTTTTAGATTACTCTAACCTTTCCACGGCATTTCGAGAAACAAAGCACCCGACACGCAAAGCAAAAGGTCTGCGAATCTTGTATTACGAACATCTGTGCGCGTTGAGTGCGTTAAACTCATCGACAGTGTGATTTGAGGTTATAGGAGGCAAGGAGCTTCCATGTCTGATTCTTCTATCGTTATCCGTGGTGCGCGCGAACACAACCTGCGCAATATCGATGTTTCCATCCCGCGCGACGAGCTCGTGGTCATTACCGGTCTTTCGGGCTCGGGCAAGAGCTCGCTGGCGTTTGACACGATCTATGCCGAGGGTCAGCGTCGCTACGTGGAGAGCCTGTCGAGTTATGCGCGCCAGTTTTTAGGCCAGATGGACAAGCCCGATCTAGACTCGATCGACGGCCTTTCGCCGGCCGTCTCGATCGATCAGAAGACGACGTCCAAGAATCCGCGCTCGACGGTGGGTACTGTAACTGAGATTTATGACTACCTTCGCTTGCTTTTTGCACGCGTGGGCACGCCGCACTGTCCCGAGTGCGGTCGCGTTATCGAGCGCCAGACCACCGACCAGGTCGCCGATAAGGTCCTGGCAGCGGGAGAGGGTCGTCGTGCGTTTGTGCTGGCACCGGTGGTGCGCGGGCGCAAAGGCGAGTACGCAAAATTGTTCGAGGATCTTCGGGCTGAGGGCTTTAGCCGCGTGCGTGTCGACGGCGAAGTACGCTCGCTCGACGACCCCATCGATCTGGACAAAAAGTTCAAGCACGATATCGAGGTCGTAGTCGACCGCATCGTGATTCGGGAAAACTCTCTGGGCCGTATCGCCGAGTCGGTTGAACAGGCGACTGCCTTGGCACACGGCAATGTGAACGTGTACATGCTGCCCGATCGCGATGCTCCCGAGGGAACCGAGGGCGAGCTGCTGGAGTATTCGTTGGCTCTGGCGTGCCCGGAGCACGGGCACTCCATCGACGACCTACAACCCCGCGACTTTTCGTTCAACGCGCCCTATGGTGCGTGTCCCGAGTGCGATGGTCTGGGCTTTAAGAAAACGGTCGATGCCGAGGCGCTGATTGAGGACCCGTCGAAGTCGATTGCCGATGGGGTCTTTGGAAGCCTGTTCGGCAATTCGAACTACTACCCCCAGATCTTCGCCGCGGTCTGTAAGCACTTTAAGGTGAGCGCGGATACACCGTGGGAAGACCTACCTCCGCGAGTGCGCCGTGCATTTTTGGATGGCATGGGCGACAAGAAGATTTCGGTGGACTATCAAAAGCTCGACGGTCGTCGCAGCCAGTGGGACACCAAGTTTTCGGGCGTGCGCAATATCCTGTACGAGCGCTATACCGAGACGACCAACGAGAACACTAAGGCGCGCCTGGAGAAGTACATTCGCGAGGAGCCGTGTTCGAGCTGCCATGGTGCTCGCCTGCGCCCCGAGATGCTCGCCGTCACCGTGGGCGGCAAGTCCATTTATGAGGTTTGTTGCCTGTCGTGCCGCGAGTCGCTCGAGTTTTTTGAGGACCTTGAGCTCACCGAGCGTCAACAATTCATCGGCGGTCGTATCGTCAAGGAAATCCTGGAACGCTTGCGTTTTCTGGTTGATGTCGGCCTTGATTATCTGACGCTCGATCGTGCTTCGGCGACGCTTTCCGGCGGTGAGGCGCAGCGCATTCGCCTGGCTACGCAGATCGGTGCGGGCCTCATGGGCGTTCTCTATATTCTGGACGAGCCTTCGATTGGTCTTCACCAGCGCGACAACGAGCGGCTGATTAAGACACTCGAGCGCCTGCGCGATATCGGCAACACCGTTATCGTCGTTGAACACGATGAGGACACGATTCGCGCTGCCGACTATGTGATCGATATGGGGCCAGGCGCGGGCGTCAACGGCGGGCACGTGGTCGCCGCGGGAACGCCTGCCGATATCATGGCGTGCCCCGATTCCATGACGGGTGCTTATTTGACCGGCAAGCGGATGATCCGCGTGCCAGACGAGCGCCGCAAGCCCGGCCGCGGCTGCCTTAAGATCACGGGCGCCCGCGCCAACAACCTCAAAAACGTTACCGCCAAGATTGAGTTCGGTACGCTCACAGTCGTTACCGGTGTTTCGGGATCGGGCAAGAGCTCCCTGGTCACCGATACGATTGCGCCCGCGCTTACGAATGCCATCCACCGTTCGACGCGTCCCGTGGGTCCGTACAAGAAGATTGAGGGCATCGAGTGCATCGATAAGGTGATCGACATTGACCAGTCGCCGATCGGTCGCACGCCGCGTTCGAACCCTGCGACCTATATTGGCCTGTGGGATGATCTGCGCGCGCTGTTTGCGAGCACGCCGGAGTCGAAGGCGCGTGGCTACTCGCCGGGACGCTTCTCCTTTAATGTGAGCGGCGGACGCTGCGAGGCGTGCAAGGGCGACGGCCAGATCAAGATTGAGATGCACTTTCTTCCCGATATTTATGTTCCCTGCGAGGCTTGTGGCGGCAAGCGCTATAACCGCGAGACGCTCGAGGTTACCTATCGTGGCAAGACTATCTCGGACGTACTTGACATGAGCGTGGCCGAGGCACTGGCTTTCTTTGGGAATATTCCGCAGATCAAGCGAAAGCTTCAAACCCTGTATGACGTCGGCCTAGGTTATGTGAGCTTGGGCCAGCCCGCCACGACGCTCTCGGGTGGTGAGGCGCAGCGCGTAAAGCTCGCCAAGGAGCTTCATCGCCGTCAGACGGGTAAGACGTTCTATATTTTGGACGAGCCTACGACCGGTCTTCATTTTGAGGACGTTCGCCAGTTACTTGATGTGTTGCAGCGTCTAGTCGATGCGGGCAATACGGTGTTGGTGATCGAGCACAACCTCGATGTCATCAAGGTCGCCGACCGTCTGATCGATATGGGTCCCGAGGGTGGCAACGGTGGCGGAACTGTCGTGGTCTCGGGTACGCCAGAGCAGGTTGCGGCATGCCCGCAGAGCTATACCGGCAAGTTCTTGGCGCCGTTGCTCAAACGCGATAAGGAGCGTCAAGCGCAACTCGATGCCTAATACATAGGTGTTTTTGAAACATGAGCGCCGCCGATTCCTTGTGATTCGGTGGCGCTCTCTTTGTCGAGATAGCGTATGCCGCGCAAATGGACATATACTTAAAAATTGCGTTCTTATATGAGGGAAAGGATATGCCATGCCGAAGGCCGTGAAGACGCCAAAGACCAACGCCATGCGTGAGCTGGAAAGCGCCGGCATCCCCTATGTTCTCCATACGTACGAAGACGATGACGACGAATCGTCGGGGCTGGGCGTCGCGATTTCCGAGCAGCTTGGCGAGGAGCCCGGTCAGGGATTTAAGACCCTGGTCTGCACGACGCCGTCCAACGACCATGTCGTGTGCTGCATTCCCGTTGCCGACGAGCTCGACCTCAAGGCCGCCGCGCGCGCCGCAGGCGAAAAGTCGCTGACCATGATGCATGTCAAAGATTTGCTTGCCGCGACGGGGTATGTCCGCGGCGGTTGCAGTCCGGTCGGTATGAAAAAACGCTTCCGGACTCTGATCGATGAGACATGCGTCCTTTGGGATACCATTTTTATCTCGGGTGGCAAGCGCGGCTATCAGCTTGAGCTTGCTCCCGATGACTTAGTTGCATTTTGCGGGGCGACGGTTGCCCCGATCACGAGAGAGGACTGAGCGATGCCGCAGGAAGAATCAAAGCGCGGAGCTCACTTTGCAAAAGGGTCGGCTCCTCAGACGCCCGCGCCCGAGGCCGCTTCGTTCGATAACGAGATTCGAAACGCCTGGTCCGCTGCCGCTGACCCGGGCGAGACGGCCGTGTACTTGCGTGCCGCCGGTGCCGGCACGGCGCTTCCCCGTACGGTTCTTTCTTCGGCTCGTCCCGATGAGACGGCTGTCTTTTTGGCCGCCGCTCAATCGAGCGCCAGCGTGATGCCGATCGCCTCCGAGGCTCCTCGTGCGCCGCGTCCCGATGAGACGGCGGTGTTTTTGATGGCAGCCCAGGGAAAGAGCACACCGCAGAGCGCTCCTGCCGCTCATTCCGCCAAGCCCACGGCTCATGATGATGGCGAACCGCTTCTTTCGGATGACGAATGGTCGCCGCTTGGTTCGACCGATCCCGTCGAGGGCGTGGCCATCGACGGTGATGACGACTGGGACCCTCTGTCGTTTTCTGCCCGAACCGTCGCCGCCAATGAAGTTGACACGGTGTTTGGCGACCATGCCATATTCGATGATGATGCCGTATCCGGTAACAACATGCCGAACAGCGATGACGCCGCACCTGCTGATGACGCCGTTTTGGTTGACGATCCCTTTGCGATGACCGGCTCCTTTGCCGTCGTGGACGATTTGCTGCCACAAGATGAGGTTCATGAGGACTCTCAGGACGACGTAGACGATATGGGTTCGTCGGACTACTCCACGGTTGGTCGTTCTGCTGGCCTTATGACCGTGCTGACCATCGTGTCGCGTGTCACCGGGTTTATCCGCACGTGGGCCATGGCGGCCGCCATCGGTATGTCGCTGCTCTCG
>URMO01000053.1 GCA_900549085.1 uncultured Collinsella sp.
AAAGCCGCATATCTTTGCAGCAGCAATACCAGATTGAAACTCTTCATCAGATGGATTCCCCTTCGTAATAACAAAGAGACCACCATCTTTTAGAAAAGGAGAAGCATATTCAACGAGAACCGGTAATGGTGCGAGCGCACGGGCGGTCACAACTGCAAATTGCTTCTTATGGGATCGAGCATATTCCTCAAGACGATCGTGAACGGCATAAGCATGCTTGAGTCTAAGCGCACTAACAAAGGAGTTAACAGCATCTACTTTCTTGCCAACGGAATCGATATAGGTAGCCTTTCGCCCACTTGCAATAGTCAACGGAATACCTGGAAATCCAGCACCGGTACCCATATCAAGCAAAGCACCTTCAGGAGCTTTATCAATATAGGGCAGTAAAACAAGTGAGTCCAGAATATGAAGGACGGCTGCATCATCAACATTCAGGATGCGCGTTAGATTAGTAGTCTTATTGGCCTCCAGAACAAGATCAAGATGCTTGATACAGACACGAAGGCTCTCGTCGGAGACCTTCAAAGAATAGTCTTTGCGATACGAAATAAGACGGCCCAGCATTTGGCTTGCCTGCTCATCAGTTAAAACAAACAAGACGACTCCTTTCTGACAAAAATCAGTGTATCGAGAACTTTTGACAAAAAAAGGGGACGTGGAAACCACGTCCCCTTAGCATAGACTCGAGAAGATTATCGAGCAACAATCACAACATGGCGATCGGGGTCAGAGCCCTCAGAATGCGTGTCGACAGCATCGTTACCACGAAGGGCAATATGAACCAGTCGACGTTCGTAGGCATTCATAGGCGGCAAGGAAACACTTTTATGAGTGCGAATAGCGCGCTCGGCAGCGGACTGGGCCATAGAAGCAACCTTGTGCTGTCGACGGCTCTTATAACCTTCGACGTCGACGACGACCGGATACCTAAAGCCAAGCTTGCGACTCACCAACAGGGAGAACATAACTTGAAGAGCATCGAGGGTACGTCCGTGACGGCCAATGAGAACAGCAAGATCAGGAGCAGTTACGTCCAGGATCAACTCGCCCTCGTCACCCTCATACTCATCGATGGGTGAGTTCGCCGCATCGAAGTGCGAAAGGATGGAACGCAGAATGGAAATAGCCACATCGGCAATGGTGTCGAGCTCCTCATCGGTCAGCTCTTCACCAGCCTTGTAACGCTGTGCAATCTCGGGATAATCGCCCGCGACCCGCGGGGCAACCTCCTCAAGCATATCCTCGACGATCTCTTCAGACATAACGAACTCCAAAAGTTAGGTACCTAAATAAGAATACTATCCCACTACTTCTTCTTGTGCGGACGCGGCTTCTTCTCGCGACGGGTAACCTCGACCTGCAGCGGAGCGTTCTTGAGGCGCTCCTCCTCATCGGCCTTAGCCTTGTCGATAACCTTCTGCGTCACGAAGATCTGCTGGATAACCTGCCAGGCAGAAGACACATCGTAGTACAGCAGAACGCCGACGGGCAGGCTCCAGCCCATCCAAAGCATCATGACGGTCATGACGACGGCCATCATGCGCATGCTCTGGGCCTGCTGACCGGTCTGATTGCGAGACATATACAGCTGCGGAATCAGGGTCAAGACAGCGAACAGAATCAGGCAAACCAGTGCAGGCAGCGCAACCATAAAGCCATCGGCAAAAGAAGCGCTCGGCGTGGTGGTAAGGTCAGGCAGGATGTTGAAGAACGAGAACGTGCCGTCGCTAAAGTACTGCGGCAGGTTACGCAGCAGCGTAAACAGGGCGAACAGGACAGGCATCTGGATCAACAGCGGCAGACAACCAGCCATGGGGTTGAACTTGTTCTCGCTGTAGAACTTCTGCATCTCCTCGGCCTGACGCTGGGGATCGTCAGCGTAGCGCTCCTGGATCTCGAGCATCTTGGGCTGCAGCACCTGCATGCGCGCCGTCGACTTTGTCGACTTGAGCATGAGCGGCGTCAGCAGCAGACGGATGATGACCACCAGGATGATGATGGACAGGCCCCAGTCGACCGCAAAGGTCTGGATGAGCTTGAGCAGCTCGAAAAGGATGTTAACGATCCAATCCCACATGTAAGTTTTCCTCCGATAGCGAGTGCCCGTTAGGGCACAGGGTCATAACCGCCGACGTGCAGGGGATTGCAGCGAGCGATGCGCCTCACGGCAAGCCAGCAGCCTCTCAAAACACCGTACTTCTCAATTGCCTGAACGGCATATTGCGAGCACGTTGGGTAATAAATGCAGGCGTCAGGCAATAAGGGCGAAATAACCTGTTGATATATGCGAATAGGAGCGATGGCAACACGTCGCAAAACGTGATTGCTCATCGCTCCTCCCCGGCAACGCCGGCGCGTTTCATAAGCGAACGCAATGCCTTGTCCATCTCCTGCGGCGAGGAGATCCTCGTCTTGGGAGTCGCGAACAAGATGATGTCATAACCCGCAACGGGAAATCCGCAGCTGCGGGCGGCCTCGCGCATCACACGCTTAGAACGGTTGCGCACAACTGCACAACCGAGCCGTTTAGCACCAACGAAGGCGACCCTTCCGGAGTCGCCTTCGCCAACCGATTCACATATGGTCATTCGAATCAGAGGGTGATTGAAACGACGCCCCTGACTGAACACATGCTCGAAATCTTGCCGAGACTTAATAGTCTTCATGCGAGATGTGTGTATCGCTGCTAGACAGTGAGACGCTTGCGGCCCTTGGCGCGGCGACGGGCGAGCACGGCACGACCACCCTTGGTGGCCATACGGGCACGGAAGCCATGGGTCTTGGCACGCTTACGCATATTAGGCTGATACGTACGCTTCATCTTCAGTTCCTCCTGCTGCATTTCGAGTGTCCGCGGGAGCGCGGACGCAGATATAGACACGTGAGCTTGAAGATTGTAGGGAAATCAATGTTCAAATGTCAAGAAATCAAAGGTAAAAGGTCGCGCAGTTCACACGGTTCCCCCATAAGCCCAACTGAAATTTGCGGTGTACGACAACTTTTCACGATATTTCACCTAGTTTTCAACAGGTCATGTTGGCAATGTTGAGAACTTTTCGCCCGTTTTCCAAAGTTTTCAACAGGTTTTGAAAAGTTGTCGAAAGATGAGAAACATTGCACAGTGAGCTACTATTTGTTCGAAACCTTTTGAAAGATTGCGAGCGGCATGTCTGACGACTTTTACACCATGGTCGATTCCGGAGACCCGGCACCCGACAACGAGCACATCACCGGCGTGCGCGAAAAGCGAGGCCAGGAAGAGCAGGCCGCTGCGAAAGCGCAGGGTGCCATGTATGCCGCACGCATCGCGGTCTATGACGACATGTTGTCGACGCCGCGCGTCATCGTCATCGAACCGCAGGACGTGCGCACCTATCTGGAAGAGACAACTAACACCGTCTACCAGTGCATGAAAGAACAGGGCGGGCACATCTCGCTCATGGTTATCCGCGAGATTGTCGAAAACTTTATCCACGCCCACTTTGCAGAGCCTATCATCTCGATCCTGGACGGCGGCGACACCATCCGATTCGCAGACCAGGGACCGGGGATCGAAGACAAAGAACGTGCTTTCGACTTTGGCGTAACCAGCGCAAACAGCAACATGAAGCGATACATCCGCGGAACTGGAGCCGGTTTTCCCATGGTGCAGGAGTACTTGGAAAACGCCGGCGGCGCCGTATCCATCGAGGACAACATGGGCAATGGCACCGTGGTCACGGTAAGTCTGGACCCCAAGCGTGTGCAGGAAATCGAGCGTGCCGGAGGGCGAGGAGCCGCCGTGCGCCCCGAGGCGGAGCAGCCGGCATACCCCCTACCCAGCACGTTTGCACAGCAGCCCATGGCGGCACAGCAGATGCAGCAACCCGTGGCGCACATGCAGCAGCCTGGAGCTTTTCCCGCACAAAATCCCCAGGCACCGCTGCGCCACACGGCGCAAAACATGCCGGAGACCATGGGCTCGGCAGATCTGGACACAGGCACTGTGCAGCAGACGGCGGCCATGCCAAACGTCCAGCAAATGGGCTACCAACCGTACCCCGAAGGGTATCCTCCCCAATATATGCCGCAGCAGGGATATGCCCAGCCGTATCCGCAGCAGTATCCTCAGGGGTACCAGCAGCCGTATCAGCAGATACCGCAGGGGCAATTGAACCCCTGGACTCAGCAGATGCCGCCGCAGCCTTACCAACAGTGGCCGCAAAGTTTTCAACAGCAGGTGCCGCCCATGCAGAGTTCTCAACAACCAGCAGCTCAAATGATGTATCCTAATGCGGCGAATCAATACGCACAACCGCAGTCGGACGTGTTTATAAGCGAACGCGGCAACGCTGCATTAGGGTATCTGGCCCAACATCAAGAGTGCGGCGCGACGGACTTGGCGCGGGCGTTTGGAAACTCCGCACCCACCTGGTCGCGCACGCTCAACGATTTGGCGCAGACGGGCTTGATAGTCAAACATGGGCAGAAATACCATCTGACCGAAATCGGAAGCGCTCGCGTGCGGGCCCAAGCTTAAGGAACGGGAGAGACAGTGGACGAGGAAGCAAGCATCATCCTGGGGGATGCCATCGCCTTTTGCCAGCGCGACGGCCAAGATGCGCGCCTCATCAACATGCTGGGGCAATCGCGCGCCGTGAGCCTGACCGAGGACACCTTGACGATTGAGGCCCCCTCACGATTTGCCATCGCTCAGCTCAAAAAGCATCAGCCGACCATCGAGGCGTACCTGGAAGAGATCGCCTTTGCACCGATTGCGCTCAACATCGTGGCACCACAGGGCTCCGCGGCAGATAACGCCGCACCCACGGCACCCGTCGTCCCCCCGGCGGCACCAGCTACCACCACAGTATCGGCTCCCGAGCACCAAATCGGCGATGTTTCCCGTGAAACCATGCCCGCCGCACCAACGGCAGCAATTCCTATGCCCGCTGCCACACACATGCCTATCGCGCACGACGCAACACTGGGCGAGGATTCGGGCATCGCAATCAAAAACACGCTTTCGGCCGACGATTTCCGCCGCATGATGAACCAGATGAAGGGCGGGGCGCCTGCAAAGAGTGCAAAACCAGCCTCCACATCGCCCACGAGCGTCCCCGCAGCTGCGGCACCGATCGAGCAGAACACCGATGGCGCGCCGCTCGCGGCCAACTCGAAATTCACCTTCGAAAACTTTGTCTACGGCCCAGAAAACAGCCATGCCTATCGCTCGGCCCTCAAGTTTGCCGCGCTCGCGGACGAACGCGGCACATGCACATCCCTGTTCATCTATGGCAAATCGGGGCTGGGCAAGACCCATCTGCTGCTCGCCATCAAAAACGAGCTCGCCGAAAAGTCGCCCGAGATCAAGGTAAAGTACGCCAACTCACAGGCGTACCTCGATGACCTGATGACGGAGTTCGACCGCCAAAAGAAGAGCAACGCCCCCATCATGCAGGCATACCACGATGTGGACGTGCTCATCATCGACGACATTCAAAACATCATCGGCAAGCGCGCGAGCGTGGACTACTTCTTCCAGCTCATGGACGAGTTTATCCGCAACAACAAAAAAGTCGTCATCGCAGCCGACCGTGCGCCCAAAGACCTGAGCATGGACGAGCGCCTTACCAGCCGTTTTAATGCCGGTATGCTCTGTTTGGTGGCGGAGCCCAGCTACGAGATGAAATACAAGATCTTGCAGCGCTACTACGAGAACACGATAGCCGCCGCACCCGAGGCGGGTGACGACTCGCTGCTGGCGGCCTATGACGGCGATGGTGGGCATCTGACCGACGAGCACTTTAAGCACATGGCAGAAGTCTCGGGAACCAACATCCGCGAACTCGAGAGCTTCTGCGAACGCTGCGCCGGCGAGGCAGGAGACCGCGAACGCGAGGGCAGCGAGCTCAGTTTCGACGACATCGACGCCATCGCAAGCCAGTACTTCGATACGTCGGCCAAAAAGATCAACGTGCAGACGGTCCAGTCTGTCATTGAAGAGCAGTACGGCGTGACGCACGAGGAGCTCATCGGCCCGCGCCGCAACGCCAACATAGCCAAAGCCCGCCATATCGCCATATATCTGGCCATCGAGATGTGCGAGATGACGACTACGGCGGTGGGCGCGGAGTTTGGCAACCGCAACCACTCAACCGTCAGTACGAGCTATAAAAAGGTTCAGAAGATGATTCAGGAAGACCGCACCATAACCGAAGATCTCAAATCGCTGCGAGATAAAATTACACTGCGCTCGTAGGGAAATAGAGACACCTGTTGAAAACTTGTCGAAACGCCGGGCATAACATGTCTAAAACTCGCCACAAGGCGATGAAAAGTTTTCCGCAGGTTTTGAACGTGGAAAACACGGTCGGTTGCGCACAGGGCGCTGTCGATTCTCTTTTTGGGGTTGACCAGCGCTTTTGGGAGTAATCAACAGTTTCGTCAGTGCTATTACTATTATTAAGATATTTATATCTATAGAAAGGTATTAAAAGATGAAGTTCACCGTCAGCCAAAGCTCGCTCACGCAAGCCATCGGCGTCGTTATGAAAGGCGTCGCTTCGGCATCTACCCTTCCCATCCTGTCGGGCGTGCTCGTTAAGGCGCAGGACGGCATCTTGGAATTCCAAACCTCTAACTACACCATCTCGATTCGTCATCGCATTGCCGCGCATGTCGAAGAAGAGGGCGAGATGGTGATTCCCTGCAAGATGCTCTCGAACATTACGAAGACCCTTCCCGACGCCCCGGTTACCTTTGAGCTCTCGGAGCGTCAGGTGCTGATCGGATGCGAGAAGAGCTCCTTCCGCCTCAACACGCTCGACGCCAACGATTTCCCCGAGTTCCCCGCCTATGCCATCGAGAGTGCGGTGGAGCTCCCGACCGATATCCTGTCCGAGATGGTCGGCCGCGTGTGGCGCGTCACTTCGACTGATAAGGCCCGCCCCATCCTGGGAGGCGTGCACATGAAGGTCGAGAACAACACCGTGCGCCTGGTGGCAACCGACTCCTTCCGTCTGGCTGTATGCGACACCCAGGTCGAGACCTCGACGCTCGAGGGGTCCTTTGAGCTCAACGTTCCGGCCGACGCCTTCAACGACGCCCTGAGCATCATGGCCAGCCAGGCGACCATCATGATCGGCGCCGCGGACACCCAGGTTGTCTTTGAGGCCGGCAACACCACCTACGTGTCGCGCCGTATCGAGGGCGTGTACCCCAACTACAAGCAGCTCATCCCCGATTCGTGCGTGACGAGCGTCAAGATCGACGTGGCGGCTTTTAATGCCGCCCTCAAGCGCGTGGCGGTCATCGCGAGCGCGAACCCCGCAGTCAAGTTCGAGATCGATGTCGAGAACGGCCAGATGGGCCTGTCCTCCATCTCCAATGACCAGGATCTGGCGCAGGAGACAATCGATGTCGAGGCCGAGGGCGAGTCGGGCACCATCGCCTTCAACTACCACTACATCTTTGGCTGCCTCAATGCCCTGTCCAAGGAGAAGGAGATCACGCTGGAGCTCAAGAGTTATTCGCAGGCTGGCATCTTCAAGTCCTACGACAAGATCAACTACCTGTACCTGGTCATGCCGGTACGCATCTAGCGCTGCCCATGACCATGTTCGCACGCGATCTTTCCGTTGCGCGCTATCGCAGCTTCGACAGTTACCGCCTTGTTCTGAGCGACGGTGTGACAGTGCTCGCAGGCCCCAACGCGGCGGGAAAGACCAACCTCATAGAGGCGCTGCAGCTGCTGACGAGCGGCGCCTCGTTTAGGCATCCGACCGCAGCCGAGCTCGTGCACGACGGCGTGGGCTCATGCAAGGTCGAGCTGAGGCTCGAAGGTGATGGGCGCGTGCTGGACATGGGGCTGAGCGTGGAAGACGGCAAGCGTTCGTTTAGCCGCAACGGCAAGCGCTGCGCTGCGTCCGGCGTGCGCGGGGTACTGCCGAGCGTTCTGTTTTGCCCGGACCACCTGGATATGGTCAAGCGGGGTGCCAGCGTGCGCCGCACCGCACTTGATGACTTTGGCGTTCAGCTGAGTGCGCGCTATGCCGATCTGGCTAGTGCCTACGCGCGCTGCGTGACCCAGCGCAATGCCCTGCTCAAGGAGACCTGGTGCTGCCGCGAGATGCTCGGCGCCTGGAACGAATCTATTGCCCGCGCCGGTTCGGCCCTGCTCGTGCACCGTCTGGCTCTGCTCGACCGGCTGTCGGGCCATGTGCGTGACGCCTATGGCCGCGTGGCATCTGGCGAGCCCGCCGGTGTGTCCTATGTGTCCACGCTTGGCGATTTGCCTCGCACCGAGGATCGCGACGAGCTCAGGGGCTGGGCGTATGAGCACATGCTCTCGGCGCTCGATGAGCGCGCCGACGAGGAGATCCGTCGCGGCGTGACGCTCGTGGGTCCGCATCGCGACGAGATTGAGTTTTCCGTCGCGGGCCGATCGGCCCGTTCATTTGCCAGCCAGGGCCAGCAGCGAACGCTGGTACTTGCCTGGAAGGTGGCAGAGGTGGCCGTGGCGCGCGATATCCTGGGCACCGCGCCACTGCTGCTTTTGGACGACGTGATGAGCGAGCTCGACGCCGGGCGCCGAGGCGCTTTTCTGCAGCTGATCGGTGATGATATCCAGACAGTCATAACCACCACCAATCTGGGGTATTTTACCGATGACCTGCTTGATCGAGCCAAGGTGGTGAGCATGGGTGAGACGTGCTAATTACGAGCGCGAGAACGGAACGGTTGCCTTTGGCGGCTTTTTGGATGCCGAGCGTCAGCGCATCCTGGCGACCGCGACACCTGAGCGCCGCGCGCAGATGGAGGCTGCAGAGGAATCTCGTGCGGTCTATCACGCCTGGAATGCGGTGTGCTCGGGCACGCGCGAGGGACGCCATGTGACGGGCCTGCGCTACCTGCCCGAGTCCAACGAACTGCTGGTGTACCTCGATTCGCCCTCATGGACGCAGGAGATGACGCTTTTGCGCGAGATTATCCGTGCGCGCATGGAGCGCGCCGGCGCGCACGTCGACGGCCTGGTGTTCAAGACGACCGCCCCCGGCCACACACCGCCCGCTGCAAAAGAGCGCCTGCGTCCGGCCGTGGCCGAGCGTCCGCCGGCTCCGCATGCCGACCTCAGCGGTGCCGAGCGTGCCGAGATCGAGCGCCAAGTGGCACCCATCGAGGACCAAAAACTGCGCGAGGCCCTCGAGAACGCCATGAGAGCCAGTGCCGAGTGGGCCAAGGGCGTGCAGGGCAAAAAAGAGCCTTAAATCGCATCTGGTGGCCTTGTAGAGCCAAATACCCTCGTTCCCGAGGGTATTTTTTTACGATAAACTAGTAAGGCTGTACACATTTTCTTAACTGAAGGAGGACGTGTGGCAAACGAAAACGATTACGATGGCGGCGAGATTAAGATTCTCGAAGGTCTCGAGGCCGTTCGTAAGCGCCCGGGCATGTACATTGGCTCGACGAGCGCCAGCGGTCTTCATCACCTGGTGTGGGAGATCGTTGACAACTCCGTCGACGAGGCCATGGCCGGTTTCTGCACCGAGATTCAGGTGACGGTCCACGCCGACAACTCCATCACGGTCGTCGATAACGGGCGCGGCATCCCCGTCGACGAGCATCCTATCAAAAAGATCCCGACGCTCGAGGTCGTCATGACGATCCTGCACGCCGGCGGTAAGTTCGATAACTCGGCCTACAAGGTCTCGGGCGGCCTGCACGGCGTGGGCATCTCCGTCGTCAACGCGCTGTCCAAGCGTGTGGTCGTACAGGTATGCCGCGATGGCAACATCTACGAGATGGAGTTTTCGCGCGGCAAGACCGTCAAGAAGATGGAGGTCGTGGGCACTTCGGAGACGACGGGTACCACTGTCACCTTCTGGCCCGACGACGAGATTTTCGAGACCTGCATCTACGATTTCGACACGCTGCACAACCGTCTGCAGGAGACGGCATTCCTCAACAAGAACCTCAAGATCGTGCTGACCGACGAGCGCGAGGCGACTCCCCATGTGGAAGAGTTTTGCTATGCCGGCGGCATCATCGACTTCGTCAAGTTCCTCAACGAGGGCAAGGATGTCCCCGAGGCCTTTAAGGAGCCCATCTATATTGAGGGCAAATCGGATCCAGATGCGCCCGTGACCAAGATGGGCGAGGTCGAGGTGTCCTTGCAGTGGAATAGCGGCTACGGCGAGAACGTCATGTCGTTTGCCAACGACATCTACACCCCCGAGGGCGGCATGCACCTCGAGGGCTTCCGTACCGCACTCACCCGTGTGATTAACGATTACGCTCGCAAGCAGAACCTGCTCAAGGAAAAAGACGCCAACCTGACCGGCGACGATGTGCGCGAGGGCCTATCGGCCGTTATCTCGGTCAAACTGCCCGATCCGCAGTTTGAGGGCCAGACCAAGGCCAAGCTCGGCAGCTCCTATATGCGCGCGCTGACGCTCAAGATTATGACCGACGGTCTGGCCGATTACCTCGAGGAGCATCCCAAGCCAGCTCGTGAGATCGTCAAGAAGGCCCAGCAGGCCTGCAGGGCGCGCAACGCCGCCCGCAAGGCGCGCGAGGCGACCCGCCGCAAGAGCCTGCTCGAGACGGCGTCGCTGCCCGGCAAGCTCGCCGACTGTTCGGTGCGTGACGCCGAGCTGACCGAGCTCTTTATCGTAGAGGGCGACTCGGCAGGCGGTTCGGCCAAGGACGGCCGTCGCCGAGACATCCAGGCGATCCTACCCCTGCGCGGCAAGATTCTGAATGTCGAGCGCGTAGGCGATCATCGTGCGTTCTCGAGCGACACCATCCAGTCACTCATCACCGCGATCGGCTGCGGCGTCACGACGAGCGCTGGCGACGGCGGCGACTTTGACATCACCAAGGCGCGCTACCACAAGATCATCATCATGACCGATGCAGACGTCGACGGTGCACATATCCGCATCCTGCTGCTGACGTTCTTCTACAAGTACATGCGCCCGCTGATTGATGCCGGCTACGTGTACGTCGCTTGCCCGCCCATCTTTGGCATCAAGGTGCGCAACAAGATTCACTACGTGTATCCCAACGGCCGCCAGCCCGAAGACGAGATCCTGCGCGACACCATTCAGAGCCTGGGCCTGAACCCCGACGACAACGACGAGGACGGCAAGGCCAAGGACGGCAAGATCACCAAAAAGCGCAAGGGCTATACCGTCCAGCGCTACAAGGGCCTGGGCGAGATGGACCCCAAGCAGCTTGCCTCGACGACGATGGATCCCAAGACCCGCATTCTGCAGCGCGTGTCGATTGAGGACGCCGTGGTGGCGGACCGCGCCGTGCGCGAACTGATGGGTTCCGAGGTCGGCTATCGCCGCGAGTACATCGAGAAGCACGCACATGACGCACGATTCTTAGACGCCTAGCTTTCCCAGGCACCCCATCTTGCCCTTCAGGATTTCGGGCGCCGCACGCAAGGCGTGCGCCCTCATCCTTCAGGGCAATCTGGGGCACCTGGAAAACCTAGGAGGGTTATCCGGTGTTCCCGGTAATCCGTCTCCGTGGTGGGGAACTAATGGACCACGCAAACCATGAGGAGGTAACGTGGCAGACGATATCAACAACAACGAGGGTGTGGGCGAGGCCGGCGACGCCGGCATGCCCGACGATCTGAAGCGCCTGCTTGCCCGTGCTGAGCAGGGCGAGGACGGCGACCCGGACGCCTATAACCCCGATGCCGATGATGATGATGAAGAAGACGACGGTGAGCTCGAGGAGAGCTTTGGCGAAGTCGACCGTGGCGCCTCGGCCGGCGAGGATATCAACGGCGGTCAGCTCCAGATTTCGGAGTTTGGCCGCGAGATGAAGCAGTCGTTCATCGAGTACTCGATGTCGGTCATCACGGCGCGCGCCCTGCCGGACGTGCGCGATGGCTTAAAGCCGGTGCACCGTCGCATCCTGTACGCAATGAACGAGAGCGGCATCTACCCCAACCGTCCGCACAAGAAGTCGGCCTGGACGGTCGGCGAAGTTATCGGTAAGTACCATCCGCACGGCGACTACGCGGTCTATGAGGCCATGGTCCGCCTGGCACAGTGGTTCTCCATGCGCACGCCGCTCATTGACGGTCACGGCAACTTCGGCAATATCGACGGCGACGGCGCCGCCGCCATGCGTTACACCGAGAGCCGTCTGGCAAAGCCCGCCATGGAGCTCCTGCGTGACCTGCAGAAGGATACCGTCGACTGGCAGCCCAACTACGACGAGTCGCTCGCCGAGCCCGTGGCACTGCCCGCGCGCTTCCCCAACCTGCTGGTCAACGGCAGCCAGGGCATCGCCGTCGGCATGGCCACTAACATCGCCCCGCATAACCTCACCGAGGCGATCGAGGCCACCTGCTACCTGATCGACAACCCCGACGCCACCGTCGACGAGCTCATGCAGATCATGCCCGGTCCGGACTTCCCCACCGGTGCCATCATCATGGGCAGTGCCGGCATTAGGCAGAGCTACGAGACCGGCCGCGGCTCCATCACCGTGCGCGCCAAGGCTCATGTGGAGTCCACCAAGACCGGCCGTAGCCGCCTGGTCTTTACCGAGATTCCCTACATGGTCAACAAGGGCACCCTGCAGGAGAAGATCGCCCAGCTCGTCAACGACAAGCGTATCGAGGGTATCTCGGATATGCGTGATGAGTCCAACCAGAAGGGTATCCGTCTGGTCATCGAACTCAAGAAGGGCGTCATCCCGCAGGTCGTGCTCAACAACCTGTACAAGTACACCTCGCTGCAGACGACCTTTGGTGCCAACAACCTGGCGCTTGTCAACGGCGTTCCCAAATGCCTGAGCCTGCGCGAGATGCTGCAGCACTACATCGACCACCAGGTCGACGTCGTCACCCGCCGCACCCGCTTTGACCTCAAGAAGGCCCAGGCGCGTGCCCATATCCTCGAGGGCTACCTGATGGCTCTCGACCATATCGACGAGGTCATCAGCATCATCCGCTCCTCGCAGACCGATTCCGAGGCCAGCAGCCGCCTGATCGAGCGCTTTGGCTTTACGCCCGAGCAGACTACGGCCATCCTCGAGATGAAGCTGCGCCGCCTGACCGGCCTGGAGCGCGACAAGATTCAGGAAGAGCTGGACGGCTTGCGTCGCGCCATCGCCTACTACGAGGACCTGTTGGCGCACGAGGAGAAAATCCTGGGCGTCATCAAGGAAGAGATGCGCGAGATTTCCAAGAAGTTCGGCGACAAGCGCCGCACCGAGATCAGCCACGTCGAGAAGGATCTGGACGTCGAAGATCTGATTGCCGACGAGGACATGGTCGTGACCATCACCCACACCGGTTATGTCAAGCGCATCCCGGTGGCTGCCTACCGCGCCCAAAAGCGCGGCGGCAAGGGCGTGTCGGGCGTCAACCTCAAAGAGGACGACGTTATCGACGAGATGTTTATCGCATCCACGCACGAGTACGTGCTGTTCTTCTCGAGCAAGGGCAAGGTCTACCGCCTGAAGGTGCACGAGCTGCCGGTGGGTACGCGCCAGGCGCGCGGCACCGCGATCGTCAACCTGCTGCCCTTCGAGGAGGGCGAGAAGATCGCGAGCGTCATCAGCTGCCGCGAGTTCCCCGCCGACGAGTACCTGATGTTTGCCACCAAGAGCGGCATGGTCAAGAAGACCGTGATGAGCGCTTACGACCGTAGCCGCCGCGACGGCCTGATCGCCATCAACCTGAGAGACGACGACGCGCTGCTCGCTGTACGTCGCGTGCGCGAGGGTGACAAGATCATCATGGCAACCACCGCGGGCAAGGCGATTATGTTCCCCGAGGACCAGGTGCGCGCCACCGGTCGCGATACCAGCGGCGTCCGCGGCATTGGCATGAAGGAAGGCGTGAGCGTTCTTGGTATGGAGATTACCAACGGTAACGGCGACCTGTTCGTCATTACCGAGCGCGGCTACGGCAAACGCACGCCGGTCTCGGATTACCCGGAGCAGAACCGCGGCGGTCAGGGTGTCTACACCATCCAGATGACCGAACGCAAGGGCAACCTCGCAGCCATGAAGACGGTGGGCCCGCAGCATGAGCTGTTCATCGTGACGGAGGGCGCGACGGTCATTCGCGTCAAGACCGACGAGATCAGCCAAACCGGTCGCGCCACCCAGGGCGTCAAGATGATGACCGTCGACGATAACGACCGCATCTGCGCCGTAGCCCGCATGACGGCCGCCAAAGAGAAGCCCGAAGGCGAAGGTGCCGAGGCCGCAGCCGACACCGAAGAGGCCCCAGTCGACCTAGGCGACGGCAACGACATGCCAGAAGATCTCCTCGACGAGTAGGAAGAACTGGCTGGTAGAAAATATCAGACCCAATATATCGGCGGTCGGCGCACTGCGCGCCGACCGCTTTTTTGACAACCTTGGACCCCGTGCCCGCCGAGCGGGCGAGATGGGTTAGGTTTGTCGCGAGTTCCGCAC
>URMO01000054.1 GCA_900549085.1 uncultured Collinsella sp.
TACTCCAGGCACCGTTCTCAAACATGTTTTGAGGGCTGATGCAAATTTAGTGGCTCGGCCTTGCCGAGCCCTTATATGGTGAGGCCGGAGCCAAGGCTCCGGCCTCACACAATTCCCTATCAGATTAAGCGAGCGATCAGGGAATCGCACTCCCCCTGCCAAGTTAACGTAGGGCCCGCCCTGTTGTTACTTTTCAGAACACTCCGCAGGACGCAAGAAACCCCCGCCGCACGAAGTGCGCAGCGGGGGTTTCTTGCAAGTCCGAGGACGTTCTGAAAAGTAACAACAGGGCGGGCCCGGACGAAAACAACCGACTACAGGTCGATGTGCGATTCCTTGATCGGGAACGGCTCCGCGAAGTGACAGGCGCAGCAGTGACCCGGGGCAACTTCCTTAAACTCAGGCAGCTTCTCGGAGCAGATGCCCTGCGCGATCGGGCAGCGGGTGTGGAAACGGCAGCCGGTCGGCGGATCCAGCGGCGACGGCGGATCGCCAGCGAGGATGATGCGCTTACGGGTCTTCTGGATATCCGGATCGGGAACCGGCACGGCAGACAGCAGCGACTGCGTGTACGGATGGTGGGGCTCGCTGTAGAGCGTCTTCCAGTCCGAAACCTCGACCATCTTACCCAGATACATAACGGCAACGCGATCGGAGATATGCTGCACGACAGACAGGTCGTGGGCAATAAACAGATACGCGGTACCGAACTTGTCCTGCAGTTCCTTGAGTAGGTTCAAAACCTGAGCCTGAATGGATACATCCAGAGCGGAAACCGGCTCGTCGCAGATGATCAGCTTAGGCTTCAGAGCGAACGCGCGGGCAATGCCGACACGCTGACGCTGACCGCCGGAGAACTCATGAGGATAGCGATTGATGTGCTCGGGGTTCAGTCCGACAACGTCGAGAAGCTCACGGACACGCTCAATACGCTCCTCCTTGGTACCCACGCCGTGAATGGTCATGGGCTCGGAGACAATCTCGCCGATGGTCATACGAGGATTCAGCGAAGCATAAGGATCCTGGAAGATAAACTGCATCTCGCGACGCATGTCCTTGATCTCATGCTTGCTCATCTCGGCAACATCTTTACCCTGGAAGAACACCTTACCGGCGGTCGGCTTGGTGAGGCGCATGATGGTGCGGCCCGTGGTGGACTTACCGCAACCAGACTCGCCGACCAGGCCAAAGGTCTCGCCCGGATAAATCTCGAACGAAATGTCATTCACAGCAGAGACAACACGCTTGGAGAAGCGCTTGGCGAACATGCCGGACTCAGCGGGAAACTCCTTAGAGAGGTGCTCGACCTTCAGCAGCGGAGTACGCTCGTTGGTATCTGCCATTACGCCTCGCCTCCCTTCTTGGAATCCTTGCGTGTACGGGACGTCTCAGGAGCGTTCTTGAGGAACTCGGGGTCACCGGAGTAGTGGCACGCAGAGTAGTGACCAGACTCGGTGACAACGCGCTCGGGGCGCTGTTTGCGGCACTTGTCCGTCGCATAGGGGCAACGAGGAGAGAAGACGCAGCCCTCAGGCAGGTTCATGAGCGAAGGCGGGTTGCCGTGAATCGGCGTAAGCGGCTTCTTCTCTTCGATGGCCTGCTCCGGGATGGAGCGGATAAGGCCCCAGGTGTAGGGGTGGCGGCTCTCGTAGAAGATTTCCTCAGCAGTACCGAACTCGACGGGACGGCCGGCGTACATAACCATGATCTTGTCGGCCATATCAGCGACGACACCCAGGTCATGGGTGATCATGATGATGGCGTTGCCGTTCTTCTCCTGCATCTCCTGCATGAGCTCGATAATCTGAGCCTGGATGGTAACGTCCAGGGCAGTCGTGGGCTCGTCAGCAATCAGAATATCGGGATCGCAGGCAAGGGCCATGGCAATCATGACGCGCTGACGCATACCGCCAGAGAACTGATGCGGATACTCATTGACGCGCTTCTCGGGCTCGGGAATACCAACGAGGTCCAAAAGCTCGGTGGCGCGCTTAAGCGCCTCCTGTTTGGAGTAACCACGGTGCAGACGAAGACCCTCGCCCACCTGCTTGCCGATCTTATAGACCGGGTTCAAGGAGGTCATAGGATCCTGGAAGATCATCGCGATATCGTTGCCGCGAATATGCTGCATCTCTTCCTCGGTCATCTCGAGGATGGAGCGACCGCGATAGCGAACGTCACCGCCCTCGATCTTTCCCGGAGGCATCGAGATAAGACCCATGATGGTCATGGCGGTCACGGACTTACCGGAGCCGGACTCACCGACGACACCCAGGGTCTCGCCACGATCGAGCGTGTAGGACACACCGTCGACAGCGCGAACGACGCCATCCTCGGTATGGAAATACATCTTAAGGTCATCGACCTCGAGTAGATGCTGGCCCTCGGGAACCGGCTGGTCCTTCAGGTCCACATAGTTCTTGTTCTTCTTCATCCTTATGCGTCCTTCATCTTGACGTCGAGGGCGTCGCGCAGACCGTCACCCAGCAGAGTGAAGGCAAGCACCGTCGAGAGAATTGCCAGACCGGGCATGATCATCATCCAGGGAGCGGTCAGAAGATACTGCTGACCGTCCTGAATCATGGAGCCCCACGAAGGCGTAGGCGGAATAACGCCCATGCCGAGGAAGGACAGAGCGGACTCGGTCAGAATGGCGCCACCAATGTTCATGGTCGCGTAGACCACGATGGAGGCGACGGAGTTTGGGAAGATGTGACGCACGACGATGCGGGCATCGGATGCACCCATCGCACGCGCAGCGTCAACATAGTCGTTTTCCTTGACCGTCAGGATTGCAGATCGGAAGACGCGCGCAATCGAAGGCCAGCCGAGAATACCGATGGCGATGAAAACGTTCTGAAGACCACGGCCGATAACGGCGATCATGGCGACGACGAACAGCACGTACGGGAATGCCAGGAAGATATCCGCACAGCGCATGATAATCGTATCCCAGATGCCGCCGTAGAAACCGGCCAGGGCACCCATGACCAGACCGATCAACGTGGAGATGGCGGTGGCCATAATGCCGACGGACAGCGAAACGCGTGCACCGTAGATAACACGGACGAGAATGTCGCGACCGAGGGCATCGGTGCCAAACGGGTGCTCGGCACACGGAGCCAGTAGCGATGTCTCGGCCATGGTGGTCGAATCGGAAGCCGTCGGCGAACCGAGCCAGGGCTTAGCCCACAGATCTGCGGTCAGAGCAACCACAACGACGATGATGATCCAGCAGACACCGATAACGGCGAGCTTGTTCTTACGAAGACGCTTAAAAGCGTCGCCCCACAGCGTGCGGGACTTGGCGGGAGCAGATGCAACCTTGGTGGCGGTAGCCTGCTCCTGAGACTGAGAATCAGTTTCCTGCATGAGACGTACCTCCCTTAGGCCTTATCCGACGGACCGCCAAGGCGGATGCGCGGGTCGAGGAATGCGTAGCTGATGTCGACGAGCAGGTTGATCACCATGACGACGACGACGATGAGCGTAACGCCGCCCATAACGATGGGCCAGTCACGCATGCTAATGGCGCGATAAACCTCATAGCCGATACCGGGCCAGTTGAAGACCGTCTCGGTCAGGATGGCGCCCGAAAGCATGCCGCCAAAGTCGACACCAATATAGGTAACGACGGGGATGAGTGCATTCTTAAGCGCATGCTTGACGATGATCGCACGATTGGAGAGACCCTTGGCCTTTGCCGTGCGGATGTAATCCTGGTTCATGACGTCAAGCAGCTGCGAGCGCATAATGCGGGCAGCATAAGCGGTCGAAACCGAAGCCAACGTAATGGTCGGAAGCACATAGTGCATCCAATCCTGATACTGAGAGCTGGCACCGCCGGCACCCGAGATCGGCATGGAGATTGCACCGCCCGTGGCGTCCTTGAGGATGACGCCAAAGAACAGCTGCAGCAACATACCGAGCCAGAAGGCCGGGACCGCAACGAGGATCGACGTGGTGAGCGTTACCAAAATATCCCAGAAGGAATAACGCTTTACCGCCGAAATGATACCCGCACCGATACCCATAATTGCCTCGAGCACGATGGCGCACGCGGCAAGTTTGACCGTATACGGATACTTCTGGGCAAAGATATCCGTAACCGGCAGCTTGCGCTGATACGAATTGCCCAGATCGCCATGAAGCAGGCCGTTCATGTAATACAAGTAACGGTCCACGAGCGACGTTTGAACGGGGTCGCCGTTCTCGTCAAGGATCGCGTTGCCGTCCTCGTCCGTCTGGACCAGGTGATAGCGGACGCGAAGCTGAAGCTCCACCTCGGGGGACAGAGCCTTGTCTCCACCGATCAGCTTGATCGGATCTCCCGGCACGATATTCTGGAGGGCGAACAGAATCAGCGTAACGCCCAAAAACACCGGGATGAACTGAAGCACACGTTTAACGATGTACTTACCCATACCACTCCCCTATCTAGGGATTAACCTAAATGGGATGCCGATCGCCAGACCGGCATCCCAAAATTACCATCAGCCAGTTTACCCCAGGTTAGGGAGAACTGTATGTTTCCCATGAGGTCTACGTAAATACTTGACCCTCACGGAAGCTGCAAACTCTTAGGCGAGCTCAGCGGTACCCAGATCGGCGTGCTTCTGCGGATCGACATAGAGGTGCTTGATGCGATCGGAGCCGGCGACAGTGTGCGTGTAGAACATAATCGGGATGACCGGGCAGTCGGCAGCGACCATTGCGTCGGCTTCCTGCATCTTGGCGACGCGCTCCTCATCGTCAACAATAGTACGAGCCTCGTCGACCTTGGCGTCGAACTCGGGGTTGCTGTAACCAGAGCGGTTGTCGCCACCGAGGGAGTCGGAGTGGAACAGCGGATACAGGAAGTTGTCCATGATCGGGTAGTCGGCAATCCAACCCAGACGACCGAACTGATAGTTAAAGTTCTGATACTGCTCGAGCAGGGCAGACCACTCGGGGGTATCGGAGACAGCGGTAACACCAACCTTGGCGAGGTCGCCGATGATGGACTCCATGATCTCCTTGTGACCGCCGTCCTGGTTGTAGGAAAGGGTCACGCTAATGCCACGATCGCCGTTAGCGCCAGCGGGAGCAACCTTGTCGAGGTACTCGTTAGCCTTGTCGACATCGTAGGCGCAGAACTCCCATGCGCCCTCCTTGTAGCCATCGATGCCCGGAGGAACAATGCCGTCGGCAGGGGTACGGGTACCCTTGAAGATGGTCTTGCAGATGGCCTCACGGTTGATGGCCAGGGAGATACCCCTACGCAGGTCGGCGTTGTTGAACGGCTCGGCCGTGGTGTTGCAGGTCAGATAGTACGTGGAAGGCTCGGCGCCGAGCAGCATGCGCTCGCCGTCTCCCATGGTGTAGCCGTCCTTGGACACGCCGCGATCCTTCTTGGCGGCATCAATCTGAGCGACGGGAACGTCGCAGACATCGAGGTTACCCGCCTGGAACTCCTTGTAGGCGGTCTCCATGTCCTTGATGACCTGGAAGTGGATGCCATCGATCTTGGCCTTGTCGCCATAGTAATCGTCGAACTTCTTGACGTTGATCTCCTGGCCATCCTCCCACTTGCCGTCCATCATGAACGGGCCGTTACCGACCGGGGCAAGGTAGAAGCTCTTGACATCGGACTCGGCGCACTCGGGAACCGGGGCCAGAGCCGGGTGAGAGGCGACGAAGGGGAAGTCGGCGTAAGCGGAAGCCAGCTTGACGACGAGGGTCTCATCGTCGGGGCAGGTAACACCGCTGAGCTCGGTAGCGTTACCGGCAAGCAGATCGTCATAGCCCTCGACCATGGAGAGGTGATAGGAGACCTCGGAAGGGCCGTACTCGGTAGCGACAGCCGACTTGGTGTTGACCAGACGCTCCCAACCGAGCTTGAAGGACTTGGAGGTAACGTCGTCACCGTTGTGGAACTTGGCCTTCTTGATCTTGAAGGTAAACTCGGTGGCGTCGTCGTTGGACTCAAAGGACTCGCAAGCCAGCGGAACGATCTCGCCCTTCTCGGCGTCGTAAGAGGTCAGAGCGTCAAAGAGCTGGTACTCGACCTGAGTGCCCTGATCCTCCTGGACGTTGTAGGGGTCGATGCAGACCGGGTTGTTGATGTAGAAGTTCAGCTTCGAACCGGACTCAGAACCGGAAGCGTCGCCGCCCTTCTTGCCACATGCGGCAAGAAAAGCCATGGAGCTCGCAGCAAGGGTACCGCCGACAAAGGCGCGACGACCCATAACGGGCTGGTGGAACATAGAATCAGCCATGCCATCCTCCTTATGAGATAGGACAAAGAAATGTTCAGTCGGACACATGTCGAGACAATCCGATCCGAACCATCAAAACGCCGCCCGTTGCTATGGCTGGATATGCACAACGAACCAACGTTTCGCAATACAGTAGCGCATTTTATACACGATTTGGGGGTAATTCCCGTCAACGGTCGAGAATTTCTTTAGTTGGGCGAAGTATGTGGGGATATTTTGGCTCTGTTACAAATATGTAAACAAAAAGGGTCCCGCACTTGCGGAACCCTTTTCAAGTATTTATACGGCTCGTGCTTAGTAGCCGACGATACCCTGCGGGAAGAAGAACATGCACAGGACGACACACACGGCAAAAACGACGGCCATAATTACCGTCAGGCGATCGAGGTTCTGCTCCATGACGCCCGTGGCAGAGCTGGAGTTATACAGCGAGCTGGCGATCATATCCGAAACGCCGGTGCCCTTACCGGAATGCATCAGGACGAGAATCGTCAGCGCCACGGCAGAGACAGCCCAAACGACAAACAGAAGAATCTGGAACGGACCCATAGATAAGCTCCTTAATAGAACAATTCAAACTCCAGTACTGTACCACAACCCCCAGCACTCCCCCATCAGCCATTTGGTGACGAGGTAGAAATAGCGCAAAAAAGAGGGTTGTCCGGTTGGGGACAACCCCCTTACTAGAAAACGGTATTTGTTTTCTATTAGGCCTCGGTGGCGAGTACGCGACCCGTCATCTCGGCGGAAGGCTCAATACCAGCCATGGTGAGCATGGTCGGAGCGATATCGGAAAGACGGCCGTCCTCGATACCGGTGAGCTGTGCCTTCTCATCAACGATGATGAACGGCACGCGGTTGGTGGTGTGAGCCGTGAACGGATGCTTGGAACCGTCGGAAGCAACGTCAAACATGTGATCGGCGTTGCCGTGATCGGCGGTAATCAGCGCAAAGCCGCCCTTAGCGAGAATCGCCGGGACAACCTTGGACAGGGCATCGTCAACAGCCTCGACGGCCTT
Source organism: uncultured Collinsella sp. (assembly GCA_900549085.1). Lineage (GTDB taxonomy): Bacteria > Actinomycetota > Coriobacteriia > Coriobacteriales > Coriobacteriaceae > Collinsella. The sequence continues at coordinate 7,277 of URMO01000054.1, forward strand.
AACGGCAGCGTCGAAGACACCGGTGTGACCAACCATGTCGCAGTTTGCGAAGTTCACGATGTAGAAATCAGCGCGATCCTCGTTGATGGCGGCGACAAGCTTCTCGGTAACCTCGGGAGCGCTCATCTCAGGTTGCAGGTCGTAGGTAGCGACCTTGGGAGAAGCGACGAGCACGCGCTCCTCGCCCTCCTTGGGCTCCTCGATGCCGCCGTTGAGGAAGAACGTCACGTGGGAGTACTTCTCGGTCTCGGCGGTGTGCAGCTGCTTCAGGCCATTGGCGGCGATAACGTCGGCCAGAACGTTCTCGGGGAACGTCTTGGGGAAGGCGACCTCGACGTCAAACGTCGGGTCGTACTCGGTCATCGTCACAAAGTGCGAAAGCTTGATCTGCTCGCGCTCAAAGCCGTCGAACTCCTTGTCCGTGAACACGCGAGTCATCTGACGAGCGCGGTCGGGACGGAAGTTGAAGAAGATGGCCGCGTCGCCCTCGTGGATGCCCTCGTTGTGGGCAGCGAAGGGCTCGACGAACTCGTCGCCGCGCGGATCCTTCTCGTAGTAGGCCTTGATACCGGCAACGGGGTCGGTATCGGCATCGGACGCGTTGACCATGACGTCGTAGGCGCGCTGGATGCGCTCCCAACGATTATCGCGGTCCATAGCCCAATAGCGGCCCGAGACGGTGGCAACGCGAGCGTCGCAACCGGTCTCCTCGGAGATCTTAGCCAGGAAGGCGCAGAACTCACTCATGTAACCGGCACCGGACTGCGGGTCGACGTCGCGGCCGTCCATAAAGGCGTGGACGCGAACGGTCTTGACACCGTGCTCGGCAGCCATCTTGACCAGAGCCTCGACGTGGTTCATGTGAGAATGAACACCGCCAGGACTCATAAGGCCCATAAGGTGAAGGGTCTTACCCTCGGCCTTGACATCGTCCATAGCCTTGACGAAAACCTCGTTCTTGGCGATGGAGCCGTCCTTGATGGCGTTGTTGATGCGCGAAAGCTCCTGGAACACGATGCGACCGGCACCGATGTTGAGGTGACCCACCTCGGAGTTGCCCATCTGACCGTCGGGAAGGCCCACGTCCTCGCCCGAAGCACCGAGCGTGGTGTGAGGATACTTCTCGTACAGGCTATCAAGGAAGGGCGTCTTAGCAGCGGCGACGGCGTTCTCGCCATCGGCCGGAGCCAGGCCACAGCCGTCCATGATGATCAGGAGTGCAGGAAGATGACGTTGTGCCATATGTCCTACTCGCCTGCCTTGACGACCATAGAGGCGAAGTCGGCAGCCTTGAGCGAAGCGCCGCCCACGAGGGCGCCGTCGACGTCTGGCTTGGCGACGAGCTCGGCGATGTTGCCGGGCTTGGCAGAGCCACCATAGAGAACGCGGATGCCGTTAGCGAGCTCCTCGCCGAACATCTCCTTGAGGGTCTCACGGATAGCGCCGCAGACCTCCTGAGCGTCCTCGGCGGTAGCGGTCTTGCCGGTGCCGATAGCCCAGATGGGCTCGTAGGCGACGACGACCTGCTTGGGGCAAGTGATCTCGAGACCCTCGAGACCTGCCTTGACCTGGTTGCAGACGAAGTCGACATAGGTACCGGCCTCGCGAACCTCCTCGGGCTCACCGCAGCAGAAGACGGGAACGATGCCAGCGGCAACGAGGGCCTTGGCCTTCTTGTTCATATCCTCGTCGGTCTCGTGGAAATATCCACGACGCTCGGAGTGACCGATGATGCAGTAAGTGCAGCCAGCGGACTTGAGCATGTCGCAGGAGGACTCGCCGGTGTAGGCACCCTTTGCCTCCCAGTACACGTTCTGTGCACCGAGAGCGATGGGGGCAGCCTGCATGCGGGCGTGAACGGTGGTGATGTCGATGGTCGGCGGGCAGACGAGGACCTCAACGCCCTCGGGAACTTCGGGCAGAGCCTCGGCGAGCTCGTCAGCGAGCTTAGCGGCAGCGGCAACGTCGTTGTTCATTTTCCAGTTGCCGGCGATGAGTTTAGTGCGATTAGGCATCGAGAAGCGCCTCCACTCCGGGGAGAGCCTTGCCCTCGACGAGCTCCATGGAAGCGCCGCCACCGGTGGAGATCCAGCTCATCTTGTCGGCAAGATCGAACTTGTTGACGGCTGCGACGGAGTCGCCACCGCCGATGATGGAGGTGCCGCCGTTGGCCTTGAGCTCGGCAACAGCCTCGGCAACGGCCTTGGTGCCGTGCGCGAAGTTATCGAACTCGAAAACGCCCATGGGGCCGTTCCAGAAGACGGTCTTGGCGCCCTTGATGGCCTCGGCGTAAAGGGCCTCGGTCTTGGGGCCGATGTCCATGCCCATGCGATCCTCGGGGATGGCGTCGGAAGCGACGACCTCGCCCGTAGCGTCCTCGCCGAAGTGGTCGGCAACGAGGTTATCGATCGGGAGCAGGATCTTGACGCCCTTGTCCTCAGCCTTCTTGAGCATCTCTGCAGCGCGCTCGACCCAGTCCTCCTCTTTGAGGGAGGTACCGACGGTCTTGTAGCCCTTGGCCAGGAAGAAGGTGTAGGCCATGCCGCCACCGATGATCAGGGTGTCGGCGGAATCGATCAGATGATCGAGGACACCGATTTTGGAGGAAACCTTGGAACCGCCGACGATGGCGACGAAAGGACGCTCAGGATCAGCGAAGATGCTGGTCAGCGTGTCGACCTCCTTCTCAAGTAGGAAGCCTGCGACAGCGGGGAGATAGGCGGCCGGGCCCACGACGGAACCCTGTGCGCGGTGAGCGGTGCCGAAGGCGTCGAGAACGAAGATGTCGCCGTAGGAAGCGAGCTTCTTGGCGATCTCGGGATCGTTCTTCTTCTCGCGCTTATCGAAACGGACGTTCTCGAGAACGAGGACCTTGCCCGGCTCGACAGCCTCGACGGCCTTGGCGGCCTCCTCGCCGTAGGTGTCCTGGACGAAGCTGACGTCGAGACCGGAAAGCTCGGCGAGCTTGGCGGCAACCGGCTTGAGCGAAAGCTCGGGCTCGAAACCAGTGCCGGCAGGACGGCCAAGGTGGCTCATGAGGATGACGCGAGCGTTGTGCTCGACGAGATACTTGATGGTGGGAAGGGCAGCCTTGATGCGGGTGGTATCGCCCACGACGCCGTCCTTGATAGGCACATTGAAGTCAACGCGAACGAGAACGCGCTTGCCGTCGACATCGATGTCGCGGACGGTCTTCTTGGTAAAGGCCATGTTTGCTTCTACCTTTCGTACATGTGTGCACGTACGTGCGCACGGTTTCCAATAAAAAAGGACGCGACCCCAGAGCATAAGCCCTTATAGGCCGCGCCCTTCTTTAGACGCTCAACGAGCTATTCGCTAAAAGCTAAATTAAGCAACGAACTTCTCGAAGTACTTGATGGTGCGGACCATCTGAGAGGTGTAGGAGTTCTCGTTGTCGTACCAAGAGGTGACCTGAACGAGGGTCTGGCCGTTGCCGAGATCAGAGCACATGGTCTGAGTGGCGTCGAAGATGGAGCCGTGGGTCTCGCCGACGATGTCGCGGGAGACGATCTGGTCCTCGTTGTAAGCGAAGGTATCGGGGATGGTCTCGGCGTAGGCCTTCATGGCAGCGTTGACCTCGTCGACGGTGACCTTCTTGTCAACGACGGCGTAGAGGTTGGTCAGCGAGCCGGTCGGCGTCGGGACGCGCTGGGCGGCACCGATGAGCTTGCCGTTGAGCTCGGGGAGAACCAGGCCGATGGCCTTGGCAGCGCCCGTGGTGTTCGGGACGATGTTCTCGGAGCAGGCGCGGGAGCGACGGAAGTTGCCCTTGCGCTGCGGGCCGTCGAGCGGCATCTGGTCGCCGGTGTAGGCGTGGATGGTGGTCATGATGCCGGAGACGATGGGAGCGAAGTCGTTCAGACCCTTGGCCATCGGGGCGAGGCAGTTGGTGGTGCAGGAAGCAGCGGAGATGATGTTGTCCTCAGCGGTCAGCGTCTCATGGTTGACGTTGTACACGATGGTGGGCAGATCGCTGCCGGCCGGAGCGGAGATGACGACCTTCTTGGCGCCAGCGTTGATGTGGGCCTGAGCCTTAGCCTTGCTGGTGTAGAAGCCGGTGCACTCGAGAACGACGTCGACGTCGAGGTCGCCCCAAGGCAGGTTGTTGGCGTCGGCCTCCTTGTAGATCTTGATCTCCTTGCCGTCAACGGTGATGGAATCCTCGCCAGCGACGACCTCGTGATCGCGAGCATAGTTGCCCTGCGTGGAGTCGTACTTCAGCAGGTAAGCGAGCATATCGGGAGAGGTGAGGTCGTTGATAGCGACGATCTCGGAGCCCTCATGACCGAACATCTGGCGGAAGGCCAGACGACCGATGCGACCGAAGCCGTTAATAGCAACCTTTACTGCCATTGTGTCTCCTTTCGTAAGGCCCCCGCAAGCTACAGCGCCTGCCGTTGAGGCCCACAAACTAACCACTCGCCTAATATACCTTTTTTTTGGCTGGGATTTCGCGAGAATGCTCGAAATGGAAAATCAAATTTGCGTTAAAACGCTTTAACGTATAAAACAGCAGTTAAACCACCATAAAAGCTATTGCGTTAAACTACCCGCTTGCTTCAATGAGCTTTTCAAGGCGCAAAACACGGTGATACAAGGCCGACTTCGACAAAGGAGGGTCGGCCATTTCCCCCAAATCTCGCAGTGAGAGATCGGGGTAACGCTCGCGTAAGTCACAAAAAACTGCCAGAGCGTCCGGCAGCGTTTCGCGCAAACCGCGCCGATCAAGCTCATCGATGAGCGCAAGCTGATGTTGGGCGGCACCGGCACTTCTGGTCTGGTTGGCAAGCTCTGCGTTCACGCGACGATTCACGTCGTTCTTCACCAGCTTAACCGCGCGGGCCTCTTCAATCTCGGCAACGCTGCGCTTGGCGCCAATCAGCTGTAACAGACGTTTAATCTCCTCGGCACTCTTGATGTACACGGCATACGAGCCGCGACGCGCATTGACGCGGGCGTGAACTCCAATCTGCTCCAGAAGGTCGCAAAGTCCCTTTGCATACTCCTCGCCCTGAACCGCGATCTCCAAATGAAAATCGCCACGCGGGTCGGCAACAAAGCCTCCGGCAATCAGCGCACCGCGAATATAGGCGAGCCTGCAGCAAGGACGGGCGACGATGTGGCGCGGCACACCCGCGACGAGCCCTCCCCTACGGTCGAGAATGCCCAGCAGCACCAGAGCCTTATCCAAATCGGGCTGATCGGGCAAGGTGATGAGATAGTTTCGTACCTTGTGCAGGACCGACTTACGAACCGTGAATTCGGTCTTGAGCTTAAGGATACGATGCGTCAGCGCAATCATCGTGCGCGCCACAGCACCCGTCTCGGTCGCGACCGTCAAGCGGTACCGTCCCGAGCCCGCCAGCGAAAGCGTGCCGCTCACACGCGTTAGCGCAGCAAGCGTCGACAAATCGCAGTATTCGCATTCTGGTTCGCAGCGCGCAAGCTCGTCACGCACCTCAGCGGTAAACGACATGTAAACCTATGCCTTCGTGTTGGCACGCGACAGGTCACGATGGGAGATGCTCACATGATACTGAGCACCCTCCAGGTAGCGGGCCGTGGCCTCGGCAATGGCGACGCTACGGTGCTGTCCGCCCGTGCAGCCGATGGCAATGGAAAGCTGCGGCTTGCCCTCTGCGATATAACCCGGCATGACCGTATCGAGCAGCTGCGTCCAGGCCTTCCAAAACTCCTGGGTCTTGGGGTGGTCCAAGACAAAATCGGAGACCTTCTTATCGAGACCGGTCATGGTGCGCATCTCGGGATCGTAGAAAGGATTGGGCAAGAAGCGAACATCGATCATGATGTCCGCCTCGACGGGCATGCCGTGCTTAAAACCAAACGAGAACACGTGGACATCCATAAGCTGCTGGTCGGACAGCTCGGAAAAAGCCATGCGCAGCTTGTTGCGCAAGGCAGAAGTGCGCAAGCGGCTCGTGTCGATAATCATATCGGCTCGATCACGAACGCCCTGCAGCTGCAGACGTTCACGCTGAATAGCGTCGGCCGTGGTCTCCCCCGGCTTTGCAATGGGATGGCGGCGACGATTTTCGCTATACCGGCGAATCAGCACCTCGTCAGACGCCTCGAGAAACACGATGTCGCAGCTCATCTCGCGCTCTTCCAGTGCGGCAACAGCATCGAGCAGTTCATCGAACAAGCCCTGGCTACGCAGGTCGCAGGTAACGGCAAGGTGCCTGCCCACGCCCGTATTGATGCCAACGAGCTCTGCAAGCTGGGCAATCAGGCGTGGGGGCAGGTTGTCGATACAAAAATAGCCCATGTCCTCAAACACATGCATGGCTTGCGTTCGGCCCGAGCCGGACATTCCGGTGATGATAACGATATCGGGGATACGCTCCGAGCGCTCCGCCGCATCCATGGCATCTCCCTTTTGCATGTGTGCCTCCTAAAATAAGCGCGGGACCCGGCCAGCGGATCCCGCGCGATCAATTGCCTTTATTGAGTATACCGCCCCAAGCGGATACGAGGCCCGTCTTACGCCTCAAGCGCAGCCTTGAACCAACTTGTAATACTCGTAGGGTGCGTAATGGCGGTGCCGACGACAACGGCCCACGCGCCGGCGTCGATTGCAGCGCGAGCCTCTTCGGGCGTATGTACGCGACCCTCGCAAATGATGGGAAGGCCGGGGAATTCCTCGGTCGCCTGACGCAGGAGCGGCAGGTCGGGACCATCGGCCATGGTGCAGTCGATGGCGGCGACGCCGTGAGAAAGCGTGGTGGATACCAGGTCAAAGCCCATATCAACAGCACGGCGAATGTCCTCGATGGTGGCACAGTCGGCCATCAGGAGCACACCCTCCTCATGCAGCGGGCGGAAAGTATCCTCGACCGTCTTACCATCGGGGCGCGGACGATCGGTGGCGTCGATCGCGACGATATCGGCACCGGCAGCAACGCAGGCGCGAGCGTGACGCAGCGTCGGCGTGATGTAAACGCCCTCGTGCCCATCCTTCCACAGGCCGATAACAGGAACCTCACAGCGGCCCTTAATGGCGGCAATGTCGGCAAGGCCCTGGCAGCGAATGGCGGCGGCGCCGCCAAGCTCGCAAGCACGGGACATTTGAGCCATGGTCTCGGGTGTGCGAAGCGGCTCGCCCATATACGCCTG
>URMO01000055.1 GCA_900549085.1 uncultured Collinsella sp.
GGCCGTTTGGCTCCGTGCGGCAGACAGAGTTTGGCCTTGATGTCGCGTCCCCGCTCTTTACCCTGCTGACCCTGGCTTCCTCGGTCTCAAACGAGCGTCTGATTATGTGCATGTATGAGATGTTCGGCACCTTTGCCGTGTGCAAGATTGCGCCTCAGGTAAAGTTGGCCCTTGAGCAGGCATATGGGGACCGGTGGGGTGACGCGCGGTTGGGCTGGGAAAACGTAAGGGGCGCCTCGGGGAATCCAACGGACTTGTGGAAACGGCCTCCCTTGATCGAGCTCTCTGAACTTACGGAGTTCGCCAATAAGATCCAGGGACTCCGCGGTGCTAAATCGTTCACACGTGCCGCGAAATGCATTACGGGGGTTGTGGCATCGCCGCTTGAGGTCCAAGCTTCGATGCTGTTTGGCCTTTCGAGGCTGCGCGGCGGCGAAGGGCTGCGCCTTACCAATAACGTCGAGATTCGCATGACGCGCAGCGCCCGCCTGATTTCGGGGCTTGATAGGCGCTACGCCGATATCTTGCTGTCAAATAAGGACGGCAGCCGGGAGTGCCTGGTTGAATGTCAAGGTAAAGCCATTCACGGATCCATAGAATCCAAGATCTCGGACTCCGATCGAACGACGGCCCTGCAAGCGATGGGATATCCCGTCGTTCTGATGACCTATGGTCAGCTAGTCGACTCCGATGCCTTCCGCGTGGTGATGGAGCTTATCATGTCCTATCTCGATATGCCGCTGAAAGATAAGACGCCGCGGCAGCAGGAGTTCGAACGGCGACTTCGTGAGGAGATTTTTATCGATTGGACGGGAATGTAGCCGCGCGGGTGGAAAACGGTCGCGGAAGCTAGGGTTTTAGTTGCGAATAGCCTTCAATTGCTCCTTGGAATTGGCTTGAAAAGTGCTACCTAGAGCAAGTTATTTCGGAAAATGGACAGTCAACTTTAGTTTGGCATATAGAGATCGATTTTTACCTACTAAAACCCCTGATAAAGCTGTTTGTAAAAGCAGTTGTGCTTAGCGACTAGGGCCTCACTGTCGATTATCCGAAAAAAACTTATTATGGGTAGCATTTTCAAAACCAGCCGGAGCAACGAAATCGGCCCCCGTTTCGTGAAAACGGGGGCCGAATGGGCTTCATGGCCTGCCTGGCAGGCTTGGTGCCGGCGCTATTTGATCACGCGCACGCGATACATCGACGGAATCTGCTTGAGCGCCTCGATGGTGCTGCTGTCCAGGTGCTCGTCGGTGTCGAACATGGTGTAGGCGTTCTCGCCAGCGGACTCGTTGGTCATGCGCTGCACGTTGGCGTTGTCCTTGGCCAGGATGGCCGTGATCTGGCCGATCATGTTGGGCACGTTGGCGTGCAGGCAGGCAATGCGGCTTGCGGCGCGCGCCTTGCCCATGCTGCAGGCGGGGTAGTTGACGCTGTGCGCGATGTTGCCGTTCTCCAGGTAATCCTTGAGCTCGCTGATGGCCATGTCGGCACAGTTGGCCTCGGCCTCGCCGGTGCCGGCGCCCGAGTGAGTGGTGATAAACGTATTGGGCATCTTGACGGTCTTGGGCGTGGCAAAGTCGCAGCTAAACCAGCTCAGCTTGCCCTCACGCAGGGCAGCGTCGACGGCGTCCTCGTCAATGATGGTTTCGCGCGCGTAGTTGATGAGCACGGCGTCGGGCGCCAGCAGGTTAATCTGCTCGGTGCTGATCATGCCGATGGTGTCGGCCTTGCTGGGTACGTGCACGGTGAGGTAGTCGCAGCCGCGGCACAGATCCTCGAGCGTGCCCACGCGCTGCACCTCGCGGCTCAGCACCCATGCGTGCTCGACGGAAATGAACGGATCGTAGCCGTAGACGTCCATGCCCAGGTCGACGCAGGCGTTGGCGACCTTGGATCCCACGTTACCCAGACCGATGACGCCGATGCGCTTGCCCTTGAGCTCGCGGCCCACAAAGGCCTTCTTGGCCTTCTCGGCATCGACCTGGATCTCGGGGTCGTCGGCGTTGTGTCGCACCCAATTCATCGACTGCACCACGCCGCGGCTCGAAAGCACTAGCATGCCCAGGACGAGCTCCTTGACGGCGTTGCTGTTGGCGCCGGGGGAGTTAAAGACGACGACGCCCTTTTTGGCGTACTCCTCGACGGGGATGTTGTTGACGCCGGCGCCGCAGCGGGCGATGGCACGGATGCCCTCGGGCAGCTCGTATCCGTGCAGGTCGGTCGAGCGCATCAGGATCGCGTCGGCCTCCTCGGCGGTGCTTACAAACTCGTAGCCCTCGCCAAACTCGACTTTGCCGTCTTTAGTGATGTCGTCGATGGTCTTAATCTTACGCATGGAAAAACTCCTTAGCAGGTTTGGTTTAAACAGGTGGTTTGAAGTGGCTGGTCGGCCCGCGCGTTGCGGGCTAGTTAGATCGCGGACTCAAACTATGCTGTGCTTCGAAGTCCTTCATGTACGAGGCCAGGGCCTGCACGTCTTCCATGGTTACGGCGTTGTAGACGCTGGCGCGCATGCCGCCCACCAGGCGATGGCCCCTGACGTTTTGAATCTGGTGCTCGGCCGCGCCTGCGACAAAGGCCGCATCGAGCTCGGCGTCGCCGGTGCGGAAGGTGACGTTGGCGATGGAGCGGCTATCGGCCTGCGTGGTGCCATGGAACAGCTCGTTGTGCTCGAGAAGGTTATAGAGCAGGTTGGCCTTGGCCCAGTTGCGCTCGGCCATGGCGGCAAGTCCGCCGGTTTGCTCCACCCAACGGAACACCTTGCCGCACACATAGATGCCAAAGGTGTTGGGCGTGTTGAGCATGGAGCCCTTGGCGGCCTGGGTCTTGAGGTCCAGGTACTGCGGCGTCTGCGCAAAGGCGGGGCCATCTGCGATGAGGTCGTCGCGCACGATGACCACGGTCACACCCGCAGCGCCGGCGTTTTTCTGCGCGCCGGCATAAATGAGCCCGTAGCGCTCGACGTCGAGCGGCTGCGACAGAAAGCAGCTCGAGACATCGGCGACTAGCGGCACATCGCCGCAGTTGGGCAGCTCGTGGTACATGGTGCCAAAGATGGTGTTGTTCTGGCAGATGTAGACGTAGTCGAGCCCGTCACCCGCGGCCTCGGCGGCAATGCGCGCGTTGACGTCGGACATGGTGGGAATGCGGTCGAAGTTGGTGTCCTCGGAGCTCGCGAGCAGCACGACCTCGCCGTACTTGGCGGCCTCCTTGTACGCCTTGTTGGCAAAGTTGCCGGTCACGACGTAGCCGGCGCGGCCGCGGCGCATGAGGTTCATGGGGATGCCCGCAAACTGCAGCGTGGCGCCGCCCTGCAAAAACAGGACACGGTAGTTGTCGGGGATGCTCAGCAGGCGGCGCAGGGTTGCCTCGGCGTCGTCGATGATCTGCTGGTACATGCTAGATCGATGGCTCATCTCGAGCACGGACATGCCGCAACCGCGGTAGTCCATCATCTCGTCGGCGATCTCGGCGAGCACGCTTGTGGGCAGCGCGGCCGGGCCAGCTGAGAAGTTGTGCACACGTGCCATCTTCTAGTTCCCCTCGTAGTCGTTTGAACGTTCGGGATACTTTAGCACAGTGGAGCGCCAGGCGCGACCGCATCACGGTAAAACTCGAGTGCGCTGCTATGATTTACAGGATGGTTACATGGGGGAGGGGTGACCTTACCTGATGGCTCGCATCCGATCCGCCTCTGCCTTTGCTTGTTTCCAGGGTCGAATGCGGCCGTTTACGAGGCCATCGTAGCCACGCGTGATGGCGCACTGGATGCGATCTTCGCGTTCCCGCATAGAGGCAGCGCGGCGCTGCGCCAGTTGCCTTTGGCTCCATATTTACCTCAAGGCTTCAGAGGCTTTGTTGCGCAATAAATTTGACTTCGATCCGTTTGCCGCGCAGCCAAAGCGCCTCACCTCTCATTTGTTGCCGTCTGTGGGAGCGTGCCCCTCGTTTATCCTCTCTAGACCTCACGACCCGGTACTTAAACGGTATGATTGAAAGGCATGTTTGCATCGACCCGATGCGAATAAAAAGGCCCGAACCCTTGGAGTGTGTCCTGTGGATAACACCGACAAAATATCGCTGGGAGGCGTGCTCACGCGCGAGCAGTTTTTGCTGCCCGAGATGCGCATCGTCGCCGCGCTGCGCTTGGACGGTGTGAGCGATGACGACATCATCGCACGCGTTAAGCACGACAACCTGTTTCAGTATCCCACCGAGCGCATGCTGGCCAATCGCGCCAGCATGTGCCTGCGCCGCTTTGATGCCGTGGCGCTCGACGAGGCGCAGTGCACTGCCCGCGGTATCGACAAAGATGCTGCCGACCAAGCGGCCATGCGCATTATGGACCTGATCGCCAACGGCATGCCCGATCAGGCGGCCCAGGCAAACCTATTTGCCATGATGTGTCGCTACACCATGGTTCGCGAGCTCATCCAGGTGGAGATCGGCGAGCGCATGGCCAGCTTCGACTACACCTTTACCGACGTTGACCTCAACGCGTTTGTCACCCGTTTTCAGGTTGAGCATGCCGAGGCCGCCAAATGGTCAGACGCCACGCTGGAGCGCATTAAGGGCACCCTGCGTCAGATTCTGCGCAGTGCCGGTTTTAAGGCATCGCAGCGCACCGACGCGCTCCAACCCCTGCTGCTCGACCCCGATGTAGAACAGGCCATCCGCGACCTCGGCGACATGGACGCTCTGGCCGCGCTCACCGGGCAGGTGATGTAGCCCATGACAATAAACCAGCCGCACATTCGCCCGCGCAACCGCGCCGAGCGCATCCATGAGGACTTTGACCATCGCCGCGAAGCGCTGCGCGAGCGTCTGCAAGACCAGGACTTCTTGGCCAATAAGGGCATTGGCAACGAGATCGGCTTCTACACGTTTTGCTACGATCCTTCGCTGGAGTTTGAGTGCCGCGCCTACGTGGTCGAGCTCATGGCAGATGCCCAAGCCGGCAAGCTGCCGTGCAATCTGCAGGTCTTTAACCTGTACGACGTGATGCTCGATATCTGCGAGCAGCGCCGCATCCTTCGTGCGATACCCCGGCGCGAGGCAAAGATCGGTTCGGAAGCGCAGGTCAAAGAGCTCCAGAAGCCCTGTAGCTCCAAAAGCTTTGCCCAATACCTCCTGGAGCATACCCAGCCTCACCAGCCTGGAGACGTGATCTTGCTCACTGGCGTGGGCGAGGTCTTTCCGCTGCTGCGCGTGCACAACCTGCTCAACGACATGCTTGCCGATTTTGGCACTGTGCCCGTTGTCGTCATGTATCCCGGCAGCTTTGACGGCCGCCAGCTCAAGTTGTTCAACAAAGAGAACGCCAGCAACTACTACCGCGCGTTCGATATCTCTTAGGAGCGACAGATGATTATCCAAGACCTGTTTTCCAAGGACATCAACCGTTCCATCAACGGTGTCGTCAAGGTACAAGACGCCAGCGACGAATCGGTTCGCCAGGAGCTCGACGAGTACGTGGTGACGCGCGAGCTGCAGGGTCATTTTGCGCACTTCTTCGAGGCGTACGATAAGGCGCTCGACGTTCCCACCGACAACATGGGCGTGTGAATCAGCGGCTTCTTTGGCTCCGGTAAATCGCACTTCCTTAAGATGCTCTCGTATCTGCTGCAAAACGATGAGATTGCCGGCAAGCCCGCCGTCGATTACTTTGATGGCAAGATTTCCGACCCCATCGTAGCCGCCAGGGTTCGTCGTTGCTGCGAGGTTCCCACCGAGGCGATCCTGTTTAACATCGACAGCAAGGGCGGCCAGTGGAAAGAGGGCGACACCTCGCGTACGGCCCTGCTGCGCGCTTTTGAGCGTGTGTTTTTTGAGCACCTGGGCTTTTTTGGCGAGGATCTAAAGCTCGCACGCCTGGAGCAGCATATCGACAGCAAGGGTAAGACACAGGAGTTCCGCGCTGCCTACGAGCGCATTGGCGGCGGCAACTGGCTCGAGGACCGCGAGAGCTATAGCTATTTTGAGGACGACATCGTCGAGGCCCTGCAAGAGGTCCTGGGCATGAGCGAGCAGGCCGCGCGCCACTGGTTCGACGGCACCGAGGACGACGCCATCGCTGCCGACACCTTTGCCAAGATGGTCAAGCAGTATGCCGACAAACGCGCCGAGGAGTGCGGCGGCGAGTTCCGCCTGCTGTTCATGGCCGACGAGGTGGGTCAGTTTATTGGCTCCGATGCCGACATGAGCACGAGTCTTATGCTGTCGCTGCAGACGCTCGTCGAGGAGCTGGGCAGCCGTTGCGGTGGTCGCGTGTGGGTTATGGTGACCAGTCAGGAGGCCATCGACGAGGTCGCCATGATCGTGGGCGATGACTTCTCCAAGATTCAGGGTCGCTTTAACACGCGCCTTTCGCTCTCGAGCTCCAGCGTTGACGAGGTCATCCAGCGCCGCGTGCTGCAAAAGAACGACGCCGCCGAGGCAAAGCTCCAGCAGGACTACGAGGCCCAGAGCACCGTGCTCAAAAACGTGTTTTCCTTTGACGGTTCGCGCAGCGACCTGATCGGCTACGCCAGCCGCAGCGACTTTACCGCCAGCTACCCGTTTGTGGGCTATCAGTTTAAGGTGCTGCCCGACGTTATGACCGAGGTGCGCAAGCACGGCGTTAAGGCCAAGCACATGTCCACGGGCGAGCGCTCCATGCTCTCGGCCTTCCAGGAATCGGCCCAGGCCATTCAGGACCAAGAGGTTGGCGCGTTGGTGCCGTTCTGGCGCTTCTTCGATACTATTGCCAAGGATCTGGAGCACGGCGTGATCCAGGTGGTCACGCGCGCCGAGCGTGCGGCCGAGGACGGCCATGGCCTTAAGGCCCAGGACGTTAAGGTCCTAAAGCTGCTGTATCTGATCCGCTATATCGACTACATCAAGTCCAATGTCGAGAACATCTCCATCCTTATGGTCGACGTCATGGACGTGGATAAGGCCGCCCTTAAGGACCGCGTTAAGGAGTCGCTCGACCGCCTGGTGCGCGAGAACTACGTGGCGCGCCAGGGCGATGCGTACAACTTCCTTACCGACGAGGAGCAGGATATCTCGCGCGCCATTAGCGAGACGCCGGTAGATGCTGCCCTGATTATCGAGGGCATTAAAAAGTCGCTCTTTAGCGGCATCTATACGGCTACCAAGCTGCGCGTGGGCGCCAACGACTTTCCCTTCGACCGCTATGTAGACGATTCTGCCTATGGTGTGGCTCAGGGTGGCATGAAGCTTAACGTAGTCACGGTAGCCGATGACCTTTCGCGTGCCGACGACGCCGAGCTCGCCGTCAAGTCGGCCAATATCGCGCTGGTGGTGCTGGCAGACGACATCGACTACTTTGACGACCTGCAGAATGTGGCCAAGATTCGCAAATACCGCAAGACCATCAACACCGAGGCCCTGGCGCCTTCGACCCAGCAGATTATCCAGGCAAAGATGAAAGAGGCTACTTTCGTTGAGCGCGAGGCAGCCAAACTGCTGGAGGAGGCCGTGCTTCATGCCCGTGTGGCTGTGAACGGTTCCATGATCACGGTTCGCGCCACCAAGCCCGCCGATGTCTTTGACCAGGCCCTGTCAAAGCTGACGGATGCCATCTTTACCAAGGCCGACTACATCGCCGACCCCGCCAAGGCCGACGAGGACATTCGCGCCACGCTGCGCGGTGCCAACCAGATGGCGCTCGACGGCCAGAGCTCCCAGAATGCCCGCGCCGAGAAGGAGGTCGCGGACTTTTTGCATGCCCAGACGCGCCTGTCGCTGAATACGACCATGGGTGACCTGCAGCGTAAGTTCCAGGCTGCTCCCTATGGTTGGCGCGAAATCGACATTGCCAACGTGGTGGCGCAGCTGGTGGTTTCGCAGCGCGCAACCATTACAGCTGCCGGCGCCAATGTTGCCCCTGCCGATTCGCGTATGGTTGCCTTCCTGCGCAAGGACGCCGACAAGGCTCAGGTGCGCGAGCGCGTCAAGATGAGCGACGAACTCATCAAGAAGGTCAACAGGGTGCTGCGCGAGACCTTCGGTGCGAATCGTGACATTTCCAACGAGGACGAGCTCGCCGCCACGGTGGTCGAAACGCTTGCAGGCTTTAAGAACGAGTGCGTGGAGCTCACGAACAACAACTTTACGGGCTTGGCCCCGGCCTATCCGTATCCGGGCCTAAAGGTGCTGGAGGACGGCATTAAGCTGACCACGCGCCTGCTGGACAACCAGAACGACGCTCAGACGCTGTTCAACGCCTTTGTAAAGGCGCAGGACGATCTGGACGACTGGAAAGAGGACTACGACCAGGTCGTGTTCTTCTTTGAGAGCCAAAAGCCCGTCTTTGATAAGGCCGTTGCGTTTATGGGCCTTATGAAGGACGAGGGCTTCTATATGGATTCCGACGCGCAGGCGGTTGAGGCCAACAAGCGCGTTGTGCAGATTCTGAAGAACCCGCATCCGTACCGCGAGGTTCGCGAGCTCCACGATCTGATGGAGCCCGTCATGGCTGCCCACAAGCAGATGGTCGATGCCAAGCGCAAGGAGACGCTGGACGACATCGCCGCGCAGATGGCCCAGGTACACGAATATGCCCAGAGCCAGGACGGCTATGCCAAGCTTGCCGAGCGCGCTATCGAGAACGCCGGCCGCATGGCTAACTCGTTTGAGAGCCGTGCTCACGCCGCCACCAAGGCGAGCGAGCTTGCCGCGCTCAAGCAGCAGCTGATTGAGTATTGCGACCGTGCGTGCGAGAAGATTGATACCGCAATCGATGAGGAGAAGGCCCGCCAGCAGCGTGAGAGCCGCCACAAAGAGGTCACGCCGACCGGCGAGATCGTTACCACGATCAAGGACAACGACAAGGACGCCCCGACGACCGTAAAGCCCGTACCCGCGCCCAGGATTAAAAAGCTGCGCCTGGCCGACCTGGGTGAGCGCAAAAAGCTGGAGAGCGAAAGCGACATCGACGCCTATCTTGCCCAGCTCCGCGTGCGCTTGCTTGCCGAGCTGCAGGGCAACGACGCCATCCGCCTGAGCTAACCAAGAACCACCGGGGAAGGGCAGACCGCCATGAACGATACCGCCATCAAGAACTACTGCATCTGGGCCCGCAACGAGCTCATCGCCGGCGTCGAGGCCCGCATGAGGCTCTACGGCGTGGCCGAGGGCGCCGAGCCCGCCGGCGCGACGGCGGTGGGCGGGCGCGCCCTGTCCCCGGAGGAGACCGGGTGGCGCGACGCGCTGCTGCGCGCCGGCGCCGAGGAGGGCTTCGCCCGCCTGCGCGACCGCGCCGCCTACACCTGGTTCAACCGCATCGCCGCCGTGCGCTACATGGAGGTCCACGACTTCCTGCCCTCCCGCGTGCGCATGTTCACCCGCCCCGCGGCGGACGGCTCCTGGGAGCTGGGCAGCCAGGCCGCGGACGAGGCGCTCGACGTGGAGATCGAGGGCGCCGTGTTAGCGCTACTGTAAAAACAACCATTTTGACCAACGCTCAATAACCAATCATGCCAACGCAATCCCGCCATTTGCGCCAACGCATTTTCACCATTTCCACCAACGCCGGGGCTTACGCTTCGATCGACAAGCGAACGATGCTTTCGGGAGGAGCGGGCCGTGGCGGAGAAGAACCTGATCGGAGAGTTGGACATGTACAGGGAAGCGGGCATAAAGCCCAACTTCAGCGACATAGCGAAGCGCTACGGCAAGGACAGGCACACCGTGGCGTCGTACTGGAGGGCCGAGGGCGGGCGGCCCCACGACGGGCGCGGCGACAGGGCGGGCTCGTTCGACGCGCACATCGAGGAGGTGGCCGCCAAGGCGCAGCTGCCGGGAGTCACCAAGAAGGGCATCCACGAGTGGCTGCTGCACAGGTATCCCGGCGAGGACCTGGCCGGCTACAACGCCTTCACCCAGTTCATGCGCAAGAACGGCATCGCCGTCGGGGCCTCCGGGGGCCCGGAGCCGCACCCGCGCTTCGAGACGCCGCCCGGACTGCAGCTGCAGTTCGACTGGAAGGAGTCCGTCAAGATGGCGAACCGCGACGGCGAGCTGTTCGAGTTCAACGTGTTCGCGGCGACGCTGGGCCATTCCCGCAGGCACATATTCATCCGGTCGAGGACCAGGACGACCGACGACCTGGTCAGGTGCATGTACGCCACGATCGCGAGGCTCGGCGGCGTGCCGCGCGAGTGGGTCACGGACAACATGTCCGCCCTGGTGACGGTCAAGGGCGGCAGGCGCCTCAAGGTCCAGCGCGCATACGAGTTCGCCAAGGCCGCCGGCTTCGAGCTGAAGCTGTGCCGCCCGCGCAGCCCCCAGACGAAGGGCAAGGTCGAGTCGTCGAACCGCTTCCTGTCGCGGCTCGCGGCCTACCAGGGCGACTTCGACGGCTGGGACGACATCGACGAGATCGTCGCGCGGATCGAGGACGCCAGCAACTCCGAGCCCAACGAGACCACGGGGCTGCCGCCCTCCGCGCTGTTCATGGAGGAGAAGGACGCGCTGCTGCCCGTCGGAAACCTGCGCGCCCTCGAGGAGGCGATGGGCGACGTGGTGCGCGTGGCCAGGGTGCCGGCCACGATGCTGGTGAGCGCGCACGGCGAGCCCATGTCGGTGCCCAGGCGCTGCATCGGCAGGCCCGCCCGCATCGTCTGCATGCCCGGCGGCGCGATGGACTGCTACGTCGGCGGCGAGCTGGTGGCCACGCACGTGGCGGGCGGGCCGGCCTACGACCCGGCGCACTACGCCGAGGCCATGGCCGGCAAGCGGTGGTTCGGCGACGCCGCCGGCGACATCGAGGCGGCCGCCGCGGCCAACCTCGGCCTGCTCGACTCGATAGGGGGCTCGCTGTGAGCGCCGCCGTGCAGGCCAGTCCCCTCAACCGCCTGGCGGCCAACCTCGAGGAGCTGGGGCTCGAGGGCATGGCGTCGTCGGTGCCCGAGTACGTCAGGCTCGTCGCCGACGGGAGGAAGAGCCTGGTCGAAGCCATGCTCGAGCTCACCGACGCCCAGATAGCCCTCAAGCGGCGCGCCGACGACGAGCGCCGCACGAGGATGGCCAACTTCCCCTACATAAAGACGCTGGCCGACTTCGACTGGGGCTTCCAGCCGAGCGTGCCGCGCGGGCTGGTCGAGCAGCTGGCCACGCTCGAGTTCATCGACCGCGGCGACAACGTCGTGCTCGTCGGCAGCCCGGGCGTCGGCAAGACCCACCTGTCGATAGCCATAGGCCACGAGGCGGTGATGGCCCGCAAGCAGGTGTACTTCGCCGACTGCTCGAGGCTGGTCGAGGACCTCAAGCACGCCTCGGCGAAGGAGGCGCTGGCGCGCAGGATGCGGTTCTACGAGCACTGCAGCCTGCTGATAATAGACGAGCTCGGCTACCTCGACATCGGCAAGGAGGGTGCCGACCTGCTGTTCCAGCTGGTCAACAGGCGCTACGCGCTAAAGCGCTCGACCATCGTCACGACCAACGTGCCGGTGGGCAGGTGGGGCGACGTGTTCGGCAGCAACGTCACGGCCTCGGCGGTGGCCGACAGGCTTTGCCACCATTGCGCGATGATCAAGATAACGGGACGGTCGTACCGCCTGAAGGACGTATCCATCGGCGGTGAGGACGGAAAGGAGGAGGGTGCCTAGACGCCGAAAGCGGCGCATCCGCGTTGGCGAATCCGGCACATCCGCGTTGGCGCGATTGGCGAAAATACGTTGGTGAAAATGGTGAAAATTATATTGACGCTAACACGCCGACCCGGTGCGCGTCGCCGAGCTCAAGCAGGCCGGCGAGGACGGGCCGCTGTTCCGCTACCTGTTCCTGGCCCAGTGCGCCGAGCTCTCAGGGTGCCTCCCCGGCGTGTTCCAGCCCGTGGACGCCTGCATGGCGCTGCTCCTGCCGGCCAACCTCATGGACCCCGACGGCGTCATCGGCCGCATGGTGGGCGACATCGACGAGGCCGACTGGGCCGACGTCCAGGTCCTGGGCTGGATGTACCAGTACTACAACTCCGAGGTCAAGGACGCCTTCTTCGCCTCCAAGGCCAAGGAGACCCCCGACACCATAGGCCCGGCCACCCAGCTGTTCACGCCCGACTGGATCGTTCGCTACATGGTGCAGAACTCGCTGGGGCGCCTGTGGATGCTCAACAACCCCGCGAGCCCGCTTCGCGGCGAGATGGAGTACTACATCGAGCCCGACTCCGGGCACGAGGACTTCATCAGGATCGCCGGCCCCGAGGACATCTCCCTGTGCGACCCGGCCTGCGGCTCGGGCCACATCCTGGTCTACGCCTTCGAGCTGCTGGCCAAGATGTACCTGGAGCGCGGCTACCGCGAGCGCGAGATCCCCGGGCTCGTCCTGTCGAAGAACCTGCACGGCATGGAGATCGACCCCCGCGCCGCCCAGATCGCGCGCCTGGCGCTCGCCATGTGCGCCCGCGGGCTGGACCGCCGCTTCTTCGGCCGCGGCGTGCAGGCCGACATCACCGTGCTCGCGCCGGTGGCGCTGGGGGAGGGCGACGTGCCGCAGGGCAGCGCACTCGAGAAGAAGAAGGACCTTGTCGACGCCCTGGCGCACCTGGACGAGGTGGGCTCGCTGCTCGCCCCGGTCGAGGGCGACCTCGCCGCGATCCGCGAGGCGGTGGCGCTCGCCGGCGACGGCGGCCTGTTCGGCAGCAGCTCCAAAGAGAAGCTCCGGCGCGCCCTTTCCACCTGCGAGACCCTTGCCCGCCGCCACGACTGCGTGGTGGCCAACCCGCCCTACATGGGCAGCTCCAGCTTCGGCCCCTTCATGTCCAGGTGGGTCAAGAAGAATTACCCCGACGTCAAGAGCGACCTGTGCACGTGCTTCATCGAGCGCGGGTTCAACCTGGCGAAGGACCGCGGCTACGCGGCCATGATCACCATGCAGAGCTGGATGTTCCTGGGCAGCTTCGAGAAGATGCGTTCCTCGCTCATCGGGTCCAAGTCGATCCTGTCTATGCTGCACCTGGGCCCTCGCGCTTTCGACGCCATCGGCGGCGAGGTCGTCAACGTCACGGCCGATGTTGTCTACAACGGCCGCGCGGCATGCGAGGGCGCCTACGTGCGCCTCGTCGACATCAACGGCAGCGAGGCCAAGCGCCAGAAGGCCCTCGAGGCGATCAAAAACCCCGACTGCGGCTGGTTCTACCGCCGCGACGCCGAGACCTTCAGGCAGATCCCCGGCGCCCCCATCGCCTACTGGGCCAGCGATGCGTTATTGGGTGCGTTTCGTGTTGGTACCCCACTTGGTGAATGCTCAAAACTATGTACCGGGTTGCAGACTGGTGATAACGATTTATTTGTTCGGTATTGGTGGGAGCCTTCACGAGATAACGAAATAACTTCTAGAGGCTCTTGGCCTAAGTGGGCTCCATTGAATAAAGGCGGGAATTACCGAAAGTGGTACGGCAATACCGATAACACCCTGTTTTGGGAGAACAACGGTGAGGCGGTTCGTTCGCACCGTAGCTCTGTAATTCGAAATCCAAAGTACTATGGGCAATTCGGTCTAACGTGGGGAACCCTAACAGTCGGCCCACTTTCTATGCGATTCGTGGATTACCCTTCGATCCCCACTGATGTTGGCTGCATGGTTTATGAGAATGATGAATGCAAGCTTTGGAGCTTGCTGGGTTTATTAAACTCCTCTGTTTCGGGCCTCTTTTTGCAGCTGATTTCTCCTGGCCTTCACTACACCGTTGGACCTACGAGCCAACTGCCCGTTTTCAACTTTGATCAAGGTCAACCAGTGGAGCTGGCTAAGCGAAACACTGAGCTGTCAAGACTTGACTGGGACTCGTTTGAAACCTCCTGGGATTTCAAGCGCAATCCGTTGGTGTAGGTATATTGATGGCCAGGCTTCCGTTAGATAACGAAACTCGCAGGACCGATTCGAGAGCTTGCGCAATCGTTCATTACAAGTTCGATAGTGACCATTGGCAGTATCGAGAACAAACTGGGATCGATGTCGGCTGCGACTGTGTAATGGAGCTATCTGAAAACAATAAATGGTTGGGTAACAAAATCGAATGCCAGATTAAAGGAACCCGTCACTTGGAGAAGAATTATTTATTAAAAAAGAGTGGTGAAGTTTCTTTTCCGTTGGAAGTGAAGACTATCAACTACGCCCTTGGAAGTGCTAATTCATTTGTTTTGCTGGTTGTCGACGTCAAGAATGAAGTAATTTACTACGAGTGTCTTCAGGATTTATTCATTAGCGATCACGTTCTTTATCAAAAGCTTGATAGGGAAGGTGCCAAAACCATAAACATCAGGATTCCGGTCTCCAATCGCTTGGAGGAGGATGATTCGGCACTTCAAGAAATCGCGCGGGCACGTTTTTTATTAAACTCGCAGGGTGAGCTTGTGAGGGCGGGCGCGATATAGCCTGAGACGGCTGCATCGGCTGTTATTCATCACCAT
>URMO01000056.1 GCA_900549085.1 uncultured Collinsella sp.
GCATGACCAGAAGGTCAATGCCGCCTCGTTTCAAGGCACCTTGCTCGCTCTGACGGGCTTTCGCTGTCGTTGCCATAACATCGGCGTTGTGGCAGATGTCAAGAGGTAGTCGTTGGCCCAGTGATCCGTTTTCCTCCGTCCCCAAGGGATCATTGTGCGGGTTGGTATTTAAAGTGCGACAATGCCGTGTGGAAATAGAAGTTCGTCTGGGGGTCTATCTATGCTGTACGAGTTTTGTGCCGAGAACTTTGAGCGGGTGCCGGCGGCTATCGATGCCGGTGCAAGGCGCATCGAGCTGTGCGACAACCTTGCCGTCGGTGGCACTACGCCATCGGCTGGTGTTATCAGCGCTACGGTCAGCTATGCTCACGAGCATGACGCGCGAGTGATGTGCATGATTCGCCCGCGTGGCGGTGACTTTCACTACAACCAGGACGAGCTGCGCATGATGGAGATGGACTTGGGTCTTGCCGTGAGCGCCGGCGCCGACGGCTTGGTCTTTGGCTGCTGCAGGCCTTGTGCCGGCGGATGGGCGCTCGACGAGCTTACACTCGGCGCCCTCGTGATGGCCGCGGGCTGCGCGACCGAGGAGTGCAAGCGCGGACCCATCGATATTACCTTCCACATGGCGTTTGACCAGCTCTCGCCTGAGGCTCAGCTCGATGCCGTCGACACACTCGCCGACTGCGGCATCACGCGTATCCTGACGCATGGTGGTGCTGCCGGAACGCCGATCGAGGACAATCTGGAGCACCTATCGCGTCTTGTCGAGTATGCGGGCGACCGCCTGACCATCCTTCCTGGCGGCGGCATTTCCACGGCCAACCGCGATACCGTGGCGGCGGCATTGGGCGTCTCCGAGCTCCATGGCACCAAGATCGTGCCGCTGGAGGCGTAACCCGTGGCGCTGGTATTTGACGTTCAGCAGGCGAGCGGTAAGCCCGACGACAACCGGCGCCCTGGCACCGCGTGCCCCTTTTGCGATACCGAGGGGCTCGCCAATATCATTCGGCGCGACGGTGACTGCATCTGGCTCGAGAATAAGTTCAAAACCCTGCGCGCCACCCGTCAAACCGTGCTGATCGAGTCGGCCGACCACGACGCAGACCTGGTGACCTATGAGTCGGATGAACTCCACCATGTAATGAGGTTTGCCCTGGGTTGCTGGCAGCAGATGATCGATTCACAGCAGTACCGCTGTGTGCTCATGTACAAGAACAAGGGTCCTCTCTCGGGCGGCAGTCTCGTTCATCCGCACATGCAGATTGTGGGTTTGGAGCAGGAAGACGGCTATACTTCGCTGACTTCCGCCAATTTCGAAGGCATCAATGTCTGGCAACAGGGGAGAATCGCGGTCAACATCTCAACCGAACCGATCATGGGATTCTTTGAGGTCAATGTTTCAGCCCCGCAGGGAATCGCCGCCAGCGATGACATGCGAGATCAAGCCGAGACGGATCTCTTCGCCGATGCGATCCAGGTAGCTCTGCGCTATATCCTGAACGAGCACCACGGTGGTCGCGCAGAGTCGTACAACTTGTTCTTCTATCACCTGGGCGGTCGGACCATTGCCAAGGCACTGCCGCGTTGGGTGGTTTCGCCCTACTTTGTCGGCTATCGTTTGGCCCAGGTCAATGCCGAGACAACGCTCGATATCGATGCCGAGCGCCTGCGTGCGCACCTGGAAACGCTCGTATAGCAAGACTAACACCCGCGTAATGCGGACGGTCTAGCGTGCCATGGCGTCGCGGCCGGCCTCGACGCGCTTGCGCTGGGCGGCGCGCTCCTCGCCGGTTAGACGCTCAAAGAGATGCCCGATAAACGAGGCGAGTACCTGCTGAAACAGCGTTCCGCACATGACGGGAAACACGACTTCGCCCGGAAAGTACTGCGTGGCGATGACGGCGCCCGAAGAGATGTTACGCATGCCGCAGGTAAAGCACATGGTAGTCGTCTCGCTATATGGCAGATGCAGCGCACGGGCGATCAGAAAACCGACGATAAAGCCGCTGATGGCGAAGGTCAAAATAAAGAGGGCGACTTCCAGGCGCATCGCGTTCATGTGCAGAACGTACTCACTCATGGCGGTGGAGTTGGAGGCGATAACGCCCATCATCATGAACTTGCAGGCGGGCGAGAGCGCGGGGGAGAGCTTCTCGTGTCCCCATCCACGTGTGAGCTCGTTGATCACGATGCCGAGCACGGCGGGGATGGCGATCATAAAGGCCATGTCTTGCATCATGCTTGGCACATCGATCGAGACAGTGGCACCCAGCAAGAGCTTAAGCGTGAGCGGAATCGTCACAGGGGAGATAACCGAGGACGTCAGGATGATGGTAAGCGCGAGCGGGCCGTTGCCGCCGAACATGCTAATCCACATAAAGGCAGTGACCGCCACGGGTACGCTGTACTCGAGCACGATGCCGCAGACAAGATTGGGGTTGGAGCCAAAGAACAGCGATCCCATGGCATAAGCTGCTATGGGAATAAACACCGCCGAGACGAGCAGCGCCAAAATCAGGTGCAGCGGACGGCGGAACACCTCAGCTACCTGGTGGAAGGTGTTACTGAGCGCGCCTTGGAATGTCATAAAGGCGAAGAGAGCGGGAACGATGGGCTTGAGTACGCCGATCTGCTGGGGAAAGAGCACGCCGAGCGTTACGCAAATCGGAACGATGACCTGCATATGCCCCGCGAGGAACTTTCCCAGTCCAACCCATTGCTTCATAGGCTCTTGTGACTCCCTTTGCTCGTGAACCCGTTTTGAATGGATATGCTAGACGCTCGCATGCGTCCGTGCGTCAGAAACGCTCGATTATTTCGAGGCTATTACCGGAATCGTTTACCGAAACCACGGCGTGCTGCGAGGCTCTGCGTCCGTGCCGCACGGTATAATAAATCCGTTCAACAGATCTGCCTGCCGAAGCGGGCATACACAGAGGACTCATCGCTATGAACCGTGAGAGGTATCGCGGCGACCTGCCCCTATCGGGGGTGGGTGCCTATGTCATCGCTTAAGACGACGCATCGCTGGGCGGTCGCTCAGCAAAATCCCGAGCTCGAAAAGGAGCTTTCGGCTGGTCTGGGCATACCCGGGCTGGTGGCACGCATTATGGTTGCGCACGGCATTGCCTCGATTGAGGAAGGACAGCTATTTTTGACGCCTTCGCTCGACCGTGATTGGGCCGATCCGCTCGTCATTCCGGGCATGTCGGTTGTTGCCGATCGTGTCGAGCGCGCCATTCGCAACCACGAGCGCATCGCCGTCTTTGGTGATTTTGACGTCGACGGCATTACGTCGACTTGTCTGTTGACCGAGGCGCTGCGGACGTTTGGCGCCGATGTCACACCATTCATCCCGCACCGCTTTGACGAGGGATATGGCCTTTCGCGCGCGGCGCTCGACCGCGTCAACAAGCTCGCCCAACCCAATCTGATCGTGACCGTCGATAACGGTATCGCGGCCAAGGATGAGGTCTCCTATCTGGAGAGCCTGGGAATCGATCTGGTGGTTACGGACCATCATGAGCCGTCCGACCAGGTGCCGCAGGGCGTGCCCCTGACCGACCCTAAACTCGAGGACAAGGGCCCCTCGCGTGAACTTGCCGGTGCCGGTGTGGCGCTCAAACTGGTGCAGGTTTTGGGTGAGCGTTTGGACAAGCCGTCGTATTGGCGTTCGCTGATTGAGGTTGCGGCGCTGGGCACCGTGTCCGACATGATGCCGTTGACGCCCGAGAACCGCGCGCTGGTCGCTGAGGGCATCCAACAGATGCGCGTGACGGCTCGTCCCGGCTACATTGCGCTTGCAGCGCTCGCCAAGGCCGACCTTTCTACCATTACGGCGGACGGTCTATCGTTCTCGCTCATTCCCCGCTTAAACGCCGCCGGCCGCATGGCCGATCCCAAGCTGGCGCTCGACTTGCTGCTTGCCCGTGATCCTATCGAGGCAAGCGCGCTGGCGGCCGAGCTCGAGGAGATCAACCGCCAGCGTCGCGAGATCGAGGCGGAGCTCACGCGCGATGCCATGGCAAAGGTCGAGGAGACTTATGACGGCGGGCGCGCAATCGTCGTGGGCGGCGAAGGTTGGCACGAGGGCGTTAAGGGCATCGTGGCGAGCCGCCTTACCAACCGATATCACGTGCCGGCGCTGCTTTTCTCTATCGAGGACGGTATAGCACGTGGCTCGGGCCGCTCGGTAGGCAAGGTTAACCTGTTCGAAGCCGTCGAGCGCTGCTCCGACCTGCTGATTCGCCGCGGCGGGCATGCCGGTGCGGTGGGCGTGACCATCGAGGCATCTAAGCTCGATGAGTTTCGTCGACGTCTTTCCGCCGTGTTGTCCGAGCTTCCCGCCGAGGACTTTGAGGACACCGACGAGGTTGCCGCCACGGTCGACCTTTCCGAATTGAATATCGAGACCATCGAGCAGATTTCCCGCCTTGAGCCGTTTGGCCAGGGTAATAAGGTGCCGCTGCTGGCTGCCGAGGGCGTGACGATGTGTGATCGCGCCGTGGTGGGTAAGACCGGCGAGCATATGCGCTTCGTGGCGACGGATGGAGCCGCGAGCGTGCCGGCAATCATGTTCCGTGTACCGCAGATCGACAGGCTTATCAATTGCGACAGCGCCGTCGACTTGGTGTTCGAGGCCGTTGCCGAGCATTGGCAGGGACGTGTGAAGCCCAAGCTCATGATCAAAGATATCTTGGTGCGCGATACCACGGCACCCAATATCGACGATCCGGCATGTGAGCTTCGCCGCGGCGTGCAACCGGCGGATTCTGGCCTGCGCCTGGAGTCGCGTAAGCGCGAGACGCTTGCCCAGCTTTCCTATACCGAGCTCACGCGTTCGCTCATTCACAGCTTTATCGGATCGAATCAGCCGCACCGCGCACAGGTCGAGGCGCTTGATGCCCTGGCCGACCACCAAAGTGTTCTGGCCGTTATGGGAACGGGCCGCGGCAAGTCTCTGATTTTCCATGTACATGCCGCACGCGAGGCAGTCCTTCGCGGGCGTGCGAGCATTTTTGTCTATCCGCTGCGCGCGCTCGTTGCCGACCAGGCCTATCACCTTTCCTCGACGATGGCCGCGCTCGGCATTGGCGTTGGCGTGCTGACCGGCGAGACCGTGGAGGCGGCGCGCGATGACGTGTTTGCCGGCCTGGCTTCGGGCCGCACCGGCATTGTTCTCACGACGCCTGAGTTCCTGTCTATCCATCGCGATCGCTTTGCACGTTCTGGACGCATCGGCTTTGTCGTCATCGACGAGGCGCACCATGCCGGTCTTGCCAAAGGCGGCGACCGGAGCGCATACCTCGACATGCCCGATATCCTCAAAGCCCTGGGCGACCCCGTTGTCATGGCGGCAACGGCTACCGCGACGGCCCCGGTCGTGGCGGAGCTTGCTCGTGTATTGCCGATTACCAGGACGGTGGTCGACGAGACCGTTCGCGAGAACCTGCAACTCGAGGACGACCGTGACCTTGCGAGCCGCGAAAATCGCCTGGTATCGATCGTGGCGACGGGGGAGAAGACCGTTATCTACGTGAACTCGCGCGACCAGTCCGTGGCGCTTGCCAAGACGTTGCGCAAACGCGTGCCCGACTGTGCGACCCATATCGCGTTCTATAACGCCGGGCTTGCGCGCTCCGATCGCCGCCGTGTTGAGGAAGCCTTTAGAGAAGGAAGTCTCAGCTGCATCGTTTCAACTTCGGCCTTCGGTGAGGGCGTCAACCTGCCCGATATCCGTCATGTCGTGCTCTACCACATGCCGTTTGGTGCGATTGAGTTTAACCAGATGAGTGGCCGTGCCGGCCGCGATGGACAGCCCGCCGTGATTCACCTGCTCTATTCGTCGCGTGACGCTCGTATTAATGAGCGCCTGCTCGATTGTTACGCGCCCGAGCGCGATGAGCTTGTCACGCTCTATCGAGCGCTGCAGACCATGTGGCGCTCCAACCGTGGCAAGACGGGGGACGATTCATTCTGCGCGAGCGATATCGACATTGCGCAGATGTGTCTTGCCATCGATGCCCGCACGCCGGTCGACGAGCGCTCGGTGGAAAGCGGCCTGGGAATCTTCGAAGAACTCGGTTTCTGTCGCGTTTCGGGGTTTGACGATACGCGTCGCATCGCGATGGCGGAAAACCCCGGTCGCGTGCAATTAAGCAGGTCAATTCGCTATTTGGAGGGCTTGCGCTCGCGCATGGAGTTCACGGCTTTTCGGAGCTGGGCACTCGATTCGTGCGCTTCTGATATGCTAGCCAAAGTTAACCGCCCGATCGTACCGCGGGCCTAGGGGAAGGGGACCTCGATGGACGCCGCAGCCCGTACCGCCCATGATTCCACCCTCCAGCCGTTTTCGGAGATGGAGCACTATAAGCATGCCGATGAGCTGCCGCCCGAGATTATGGCGGACAGCTACGACAAGCTGGAGCGTCTGTGCCTCAAATATATGAACGAGGACGACTTCTCCAAGGTGGAGCAGGCCTACTGCTTTGCTGCCGAGAAGCACTGCAACCAAAAGCGGCGCTCGGGCGAGATGTACATTAACCATCCCGTCGAGGTAGCTATCATTCTGGCCGACCTCAAGATGGACTGCGATGTGGTGTGCGCCGCGCTGTTGCACGATACCGTCGAGGATACCGAGACCTCGCTTACCGATGTTTCCGGCCTGTTTGGCGATACGGTGGCCGAGCTCGTCGATGGCGTGACCAAGCTCACCAACATCGAAGTCGACAGCATGGACGAGAAGCAGGCCCTCACGCTGCGCAAGATGTTCCTTGCCATGTCCAAGGACATCCGCGTCATCATCGTCAAACTCGCCGACCGCCTGCATAACATGCGCACGCTTGCCGCCCTGCGCGAGGACCGCCGTCTGTTTAAGGCGCGCGAGACCATGGACGTATACGCGCCTCTGGCCGACCGCCTGGGCATGAGCTCTATCAAGTGGGAGCTCGAGGACCTGTCCTTCTTCTACTTGGAGCCCGATGCCTACCAGCGCATCGCGCGCATGGTAGCCGAGTCGCGCGAGGTTCGCGAGCGTTATCTGGCCGAGACCATCAAGACGCTCACCGATGAACTCAATCGCATTGGTCTTGAGGACTTTCAGATCAACGGTCGTTCCAAGCACTATTGGTCCATCTATCAAAAGATGAAGCGCAAGGGCAAGGAGTTCTCCGAGATTTACGACCTGGTGGCGCTGCGCGTCATCACTCATTCGGTGCGCGATTGCTATTCCACGCTTGGTGCCGTGCATACCTTGTGGCATCCCATGCCCGGTCGTTTTAAAGACTATATCGCTATGCCCAAGGTCAATAACTACCAGTCGCTTCATACGACGGTTATCGGCCCCACGGCCCGCCCGCTCGAGATTCAGATTCGAACCTATGAGATGCACGAGCAGGCCGAGTACGGCATCGCCGCCCACTGGCTGTACAAGAAGTCGGGCGGATCGTCTGCCTCCAAGACCAACGATGCGCAGCGTCTGGACGACCAGATTAACTGGCTCAAGCACTCACTCGACTGGGCGGCGTCTGACGAGATCACCGATGCCAGGGAATACTTGCACTCGCTGAAGGTCGACTTGTTTGACCAGGAGATTTTTGTCTTTACGCCCAAGGGCGAGGTCATGGCGCTTCGTGCCGGCTCTACACCGCTCGACTTTGCCTACGCCGTTCATACCGAGGTCGGTAACCACTGTGTCGGCGCCAAGATCAACGGTGCGGTGGCGCCGCTCACGCACGAGATCAAGACGGGTGACCGTGTCGAGATCCTGACCAACAAGAGCTCCAAGCCGTCGCGTGATTGGCTCAAGATCGTTAAGACGCCTTCGGCCAAGTCAAAGATTCGCCGTTACTTCGCCGCCGCGACCAAAGACGATGACGCTGCTGCCGGCCGCGATATACTGGCTAAGGACCTGCGCAAGCGCGGGTATGGCATCTCTACGCCGCGATCCACGCGTGCGCTCAACGCCGTGGCGGAGCAGTTTAACTTCAAGCAGCTCGAGGACCTTTTTGCAGCCGTTGGCGCGGGCAAGGTCGCCCCGCGCGCTGTGGGCAATAAGGTCGAGCAAATCTTGGACCCCAAGCCCGAGGAACAGCTCACCAAGGCCGAGGCTATCGCCGAGGTCGTCAAGCAGCCTGCCCGCGGCTCCAACCGCAAGCCGCAAAAGCGCGGCAAGAGCGCGAGCAACGGCATTATCGTCAAGGGCGAGAGCAACAGCGGTCTGCTGGTTCGTCTGGCGCATTGCTGCAATCCGGTGACGGGCGACGATATCGTCGGCTTCATCACGCGCGGCCGAGGTGTCTCGGTGCATCGTGCCAACTGCCCCAACGTCAAGGGCCTCATGGAGCACCCCGAGCGCATGATTGACGTAGAGTGGGATGGTGCTGCCGATACGCTTTTCCAGGTCGAGATTGTGGTCGAGTGCCTGGATCGTATGGGCCTGCTCAAGGACGTCACCATTGCCATTGGCGATGCAGGCGGCAATATCCTTTCCGCCGCCACCTCGACCAACCGCGAGGGCATTGCGACCCTGCGTTTTATGGTCGAGATCTCGGACGCGAGTGGTCTGGATCCGCTGCTGGCATCGATTAGCAGCGTCGACTCGGTCTACGATGCACGCCGTTTGATGCCTGGCGAGGGTGGGGCTCAGCTCAAGCGTCGCGTATAGGCGTGACGAGCGCGCGACAGTAATGATATTGGTTACGTTCGGGGCATCGTTTGATGCCTCGACGTTTATAGAAGGAGGGCGCACACATGGACGCTGCGGCTTTGGACTTAACCCCTCGGGGTACGGCTTCGATTGAGGTGCTTGTAAACGGGCCCATCCAGACCAACAGTTACGCCGTTATTTCGAGTGGCGAATGCTTGATTATCGATCCCGCTTGGGAAGGCGAAAACCTCGTTGCGCACATCCGAGCCGAACACCCTGGCGTGCATGTGCTCGGTTCCGTCTGCACGCACGGTCATGCCGACCATGTTGGCGGTGTAGCCGGAGTTCGGGCCGCCGTTGGCGCTGACGCCTTGTACGAGCTGTGTGTTAAGGATGCGACTGTGCCGCATGCAAATATAGAGGAGCAGCGAGCGATGTGGGGCATCGAGACGCCCGATCCGGGCGAGCCGACGCGGCTGCTTGCCGAGGGCGATACCATTGAGCTAGGCGACATTTGCCTGCAGGTTATCGAGGTGCCCGGGCATACGCCGGGTGGCATTGTCTTGTTTGCTGCCACCGAGCAGGGGAACATTGCCTTTGTGGGCGACACGCTATTCCCGGGCAGCCACGGCCGCACCGATCTTTCTGGAGGAGACGAGGCGGCGATTCTGCGCTCGCTCTCCAAGCTCGCCCGGCTTCTCCCGCCCGATACCGTTTGCCTAACCGGCCATGGCGATTCGACCACTGTGGCACGCGAGCTTATGCGGAACCCTTTCATGCAGATGTAGCTTTGTAGTCAGCTTCTGAAGCACGAGAAGCGTCCAAACGTCAAGATATTTTCCCCAACGGGTCGATTCCGTAGGGCAAGCGGTCAAAAAAAGTCTGTTTGGACGATATTCGTGAACAAACGAACGTTTATGCTCGGATACGCCGTGGTAAAATCACAGGCGTTATCGGAGCAACCTTACAGGAGGTTTCTTTTATGCTCGTCAACGCAGCAGACATGCTCAAGAAGGCCGAGGCCGGCAAGTACGGTCTCGGTGCCTTCAACACCAACAACCTCGAGTGGACCCTGGCTATTCTCCAGGCCGCCGAGGAGGCCAAGTCTCCGCTGATCCTTCAGTGCACCGCTGGTGCCGCTAAGTGGATGGGCGGTTTCAAGGTCTGCGCCGACATGGTCAAGGCTGCCGTCGAGGCCACGGGCGTTACCGTTCCCGTCGCCCTTCACCTCGATCACGGTTCTTACGAGGACTGCTTCAAGTGCATCGAGGCCGGCTTCACGTCCATCATGTATGACGGCTCTCACGAGGAGACCTTCCAGCTTAACCTCGACCGCACCAAGGAGCTCGTTGAGCTTGCCCACTCCAAGGGCATGTCCATCGAGGCCGAGGTCGGCGGCATCGGCGGCACCGAGGACGGCGTGACCTCCAGCGGCGAGCTCGCTGATCCTGCTGAGTGCAAGCAGATCGCTGACCTGGGCGTCGACTTCCTCGCCTGCGGCATCGGCAACATCCACGGCGTGTACCCTGCCGACTGGGCTGGCCTTTCCTTCGAGCGCCTGGGCGAGATCAAGGCTCAGACCGGTGACCTGCCCCTCGTTCTGCACGGTGGTACCGGCATCCCCGAGGATCAGATCAAGAAGGCCATCTCCCTGGGCATCTCCAAGATCAACGTCAACACCGACCTGCAGCTCGTCTTCGCCAAGGGCGTCCGCGAGTACATCGAGGCCGGCAAGGATCAGCAGGGCAAGGGCTTTGACCCTCGCAAGCTCCTCAAGCCTGGTCGCGACAACATCGTTGCTCGCACCAAGGAGCTCATGGAGGAGTTTGGCTCCGTCAACAAGGCGTAAACGTCGCTAAACTTCCCACCGGAAGCCCCGTCTCCCTACACTGTTTCCTTTGCGCTCACCTGGCTTCGCCAGAAGTCGCGCCAAGGAAACAGTTCCGGGGGACGGGGCTTCCTTCGTTTAACGCCGCAGGGTTACGAGTCTGAATTAAGATGGCTACTGGCTTCGCCAGAAGTCGCGCGACGGAATCAGCTCCGGGGAAACGGGGCCTCCTTTGTTAACTCGCTACAGGGTTACTGGGCTGAATTTATTTATTGACTACCGTTCGGCGGTGTTGAGGGTTCCTTTATTGGGGCTTTCTTTTTTATCTCGCTACAATGGGCTTCAAGGGTTCTAGTGACTTGGAGTTTTGGTATGGCTGTTATTAATGTGCTGCCTTCGGATGGGAAGGTTGTTGACGAGGGTCCTGTTGGTTGCTCTGTTGATGTTTGCTGCGATGACTTTCGCCATCTCGATATTGGGCTACCGCCTGAGATTCTTCGTCTTAAGGATGCCGGGTATTTGACGCAGGCTGTTGCCGCCTGCGATCGCCTTTTGGAGCAGAACTCTGAGCCTTCGCTGGCTGCCTGCGTTCGCGCCGAGCGGTATCGCATGATCGAGACGCCGCTTCATTTTTCGGTGTCGCGTGATCGGGCTATCGAGATGATCCGCGAGGAGTGGCCTGAGTTTACCGAAGAGCAGTTTGACGACCTGATTGACCGCAAGCGTATCGATTGGCGCTTTATCGATGGCGAGCTGTTCGTTCTTGACAACTTCCTTGATTCTTTGCGCGTGTATCCCAAGGAGGTTCCGGGTCTGCGTCCCGATTCTGCGGATGGAATTGCGCTGCGCAACCAGATGCTCGAGGAGATGGAGTCGCAGGGCGGGCTGTCTCGCACCATTACGCTTAAGGCATACGTGTCTGTCCCCGGTGCTTTGGAGGGGGAGACCGTTCGCGCGTGGCTTCCCGTTGCCGCCGCCTGCCGCCAGCAGTCCCAGGTCGAGATACTTGATATGACGCCGGAGGGGGCCATTGCTCCTGCGAGCGCCTCGGCGCGTACTGCCTCGTGGGTCTCCTCGACCGATCGCACATTCTCGGTGACCTATCGCTATCAAATCGATGCCGCTTATCGCGATATCTATGGGGGTGCACTTCCGGCGCATCCCTGTATGGACGCGCCGTTGCCCGAAGATATTTCCGAGGACCGTCCGCACATTGCATTCACGCCGTATCTGCAGCAACTGACGGCCGGTGTTGTTGACGGACTCGAGGATCCGCTCGATCGCGCCCGTGCTATCTATGATTATCTGACGCAGCATATCGACTATCGCTATCAGCCGCCGTACTTGCTTTTGGGATCTATTGCCGATGACTGCGCGCATTCGCTCCGCGGCGATTGCGGCGTTATGGCGCTCACGTTTATCACCATGTGCCGTATCGCGGGCGTGCCTGCCCGTTGGCAGAGCGGCCTGTACGTTGCGCCCGATTCGGTGGGGTCGCACGACTGGGCAGAGTTCTATACGCCGCAGACCGGTTGGCTCAACGCCGACGTGTCATTTGGATCTTCTGCTCGCAGGATGGGGGAGGAATGGCGCCGCCGCCACTATTTTGGCAATCTCGACCCGTGGCGCATGGTGGCAAACTGTCGGTTCCAGGCGGGGTTTGAACCTGTCTTTGACGGCATGCGCGAGGACCCCTACGATAACCAGATGGGTGAGGCTTCGGTCGACGGTCGCGGATGCCGTCAGCGCGAGATGCTCCGCACGGTCGAACTCATCGAAATGCTCGAAGTTCCATTTTCGGACTAATCGGTAGAAAGCTGTGATAAACTAACTCACGCATTACGTGCCCGAGTGGCGGAATTGGCAGACGCAGTGGACTCAAAATCCACCGTTGGCAACAACGTGCGAGTTCGAGTCTCGCCTCGGGCACCATACATGCAAGAGAGCGTTCAAGGGGGTTGCGACCCCTTTTTCGTGTACGTAATGTGATAACGCGCTGCGCGTGTTATTATCCACAAGGCGTTGTTCCCGCAATGCCCTAAAGAGGAACCCGAGGGTTCCCACCTTTTGGCGCCAATGAGCAGCTGACTGGTCATACAACTTAGATTCACTTCCTCAAATCGAGGATGTCTATGTGTACGACCTGGTTGCAAAGATGCGCCGGGTTATTTTTTTATGAATGGAGGTAGGGAAAATAGCTAAGTCTGATGACACCCGCATCAACGACGAGATCACTGCATCTTCGTGCCGTTTGATTGGCGTCGATGGCTCTCAGCTCGGCCTGTTCGCCATCCGCGATGCCCAGCGCGTCGCCGACGATCAGGGTCTCGACCTGGTCGAGATCGCTCCCAACGCGGAGCCGCCGGTCTGCAAGGTCATGGACTACGGTAAGTTCAAGTACCAGCAGGCCATGAAGGCCAAGGCCGCTCGTAAGAACCAGTCCAAGGTCGAGGTCAAGGAAATGAAGTTCCGACCCAAGATCGACGTTGGTGACTACGAGACCAAGAAGGGCCACGTTCTGCGTTTCCTCAAGAAGGGCGCACGCGTTAAGATCACCATTATGTTCCGCGGCCGTGAGATGGCTCACCCGGAGCAGGGTCTTAACGTTCTCGAGCGTCTCGCCGAGGATCTCAAGCCTTACGCTACGGTCGAGTCCAAGCCTAAGATGGAAGGCCGTAACATGCTTATGCTGCTCGCCCCGATTAAGGGCGCCTTTGATGAGGATAAAGCGGCAGGCGATACCAAGTAACTAGTGTTCTGTAACCGATTAAGGAGTATTTCATGCCTAAGATGAAGTCCCACAGCGGCACCAAGAAGCGTTTCCGCAAGACTGGTACCGGCAAGCTTATGCGCGCCAAGGCTTTCAAGAGCCACATCCTGAGCAAGAAGTCCACCAAGCGTAAGCGTGGCTTCCGTCAGGAGACCGAGATCGCCGCTGCCGACCGCAAGGTCATCAAGTCGCGTCTCGCCTAAGTTCGCGTTCCCGTTTTTCGTTTAACCGTCTAGGAGTTGATAGAACATGGCACGTATTAAGCGCGCTGTTGCCGCCAAGAAGAAGCGCCGTACCGTTATGCACCGTGCGAAGGGTTACTACGGTGCCGCTTCGCGTACTTACAAGCATGCTAAAGAGCAGGTCCAGCACTCTCTGCAGTATCAGTATCGTGATCGCCGCAACAAGAAGCGCGAGATCCGTTCTCTCTGGATCACTCGTATCAACGCTGCTGCTCGTCTGAACGACATTTCTTACTCTCAGTTCATGCACGGCCTGAAAGTTGCCGGTATCGAGCTCGACCGCAAGGTCCTGGCCCAGATGGCTTACGAGGACATCGAGTCCTTCAACGAGCTGGCTGCCATCGCCAAGAAGGCCCTCGAGGCCTAATCGATTCATTTGAATCAATAGGGGAGTGTCGCGTTATGCGCGGCGCTCCCTCTTTTTATCTGAAGCGCGGTTTACATTGCTAAAAGCGCGGGTAGATGGACACTTACAGGTGACCAATCTCTATATATTCCTGAACCAAAGGGTCATCATCTGATACGTGCGGTCTTGCTGCACTCGACTTTCTACTTCCTATATAGAAAGCCATATATTGTGTAGGACTTGTGAAGAGTGGAATTGACGTCCCACAGGGCTTCGCAGTCTGGCAATATATCTCCTTGCCGCGCGGCCCGGTGGAACCGGGAACCGGCGCAGGCGTGCACCTTGAGAACCGGATACTGCGAGGATGGACACCTACGGGTGTCGCATCCGGGCAGACATCGAACCATTTGAAATGGTCTAACTTGGATTTGTTTTTCGCAAGGCCGCCGAGAGGC
>URMO01000057.1 GCA_900549085.1 uncultured Collinsella sp.
ATCTGGGCAAACGCCGGACACCTACGGGCGATCCGGCGTTTGTTGCTTTGATATGCTTTGCTATCTTCTGCTCGCAGGCGTGGATGAGAGGCTCTCTTTAGCCTTCGAGATTGGGCTTGAATGGGTCGTATGCCACAAAACGGGCCTATCTACTACGTTTAATTGGATACTCTCAATCATGCCAGGAAAACGAAAAATAAAACCGCAGGTAAAAGGCCTGTCGATTTTCAAAAAAGGCAGGTATGGTCGGCTCTCTCGAGTTAAACGTAGTAAATAGACCCTTTTCTTGGCGCGTGGTCAGCTCAATGCTAATCTCCGTGCCGGAACTGGCCCAGTTGTTTGTAAGTTGCGGTGATATAGGGACTGTTTGGCGCTTTGGAGCCTCAAAACAGTTCCTATATCACCGCAACTTGGAAGGGGCGGGCGGTGTCGGATGAGTGGCGCTGGCTGGTTGGGGCGGTTTAGGCCTGTTTGCGGCACTTCCATTGTTTGCGACACCAGCGCATGAGCGCCTTTACGATGGGAATCGTGATGAGGATGATCCATGCAGGATGGGGCTGTCCCAAACAGAGCCACATGTAGAGGAACCAAGCGATGGCGGCTGCTGGATAGACGCATTCAGTGAGCTTTGACAAATGGCGTCGATCGATAAAGTCACCAATCGCGTAGTAGACGGGAACCAAAAAGACGAGGAAAAGCCCCATGCCCCATGTGCCGTAGACAATGCCGAGCACCAGATAGGCGAGAGTGACAAGTGCGGGGAAGGGGAATTTGTTCCATGCACGTCCGACCTTGGTGTGAAAATGCTTGCCATGATGGTCGAGCTTGTCGTGTGCCTCCTTCCAGCTGGAAAACGTCTCGCCGTCGATGGTGACGGTGCCGTCGCCATTGGTACGCACGCTATGTCCATCGTCCTCAAGCGTATCGATATGCACGCCGCCCGGCCCCACATGCACCTCTTCGCCCTTGCGCTCGTTGGTCACATGGATGCCGCTCCAACCAACATGGACTTCCTCGCCTTTATTGGGATCAATGACGTGGATACCGCGCGCGAGGGAAATATCGACAAGTGGTTTGTCACCGCAATCGGCGTGCTCGGCAGAATCCTCAGCCTCGTCAGCCACATCCGCCGTCTCGGTGTCGGCGCTACCGTCCTCTGGGCCGTCGGCATCGTTGGCCGCCTCCCCATATAGCAGCTTGTCCAACGACACGCCATACAGCGCGGCGAGCGCAATGAGGTTATCGGTATCGGGTGAGGACTCGCTGCGCTCCCATTTACTAACAGCCTGGCGGCTTACGCCCAGCTGGGCAGCAAGCGCCTCCTGAGAAAGCCCGGCAGCTTTACGGCGATCGACGAGGCGCTGTGCCATCGCAAGATCCATGGTGGTTCCTTTCGTTTGATGGTCGAATCGAATGAGCCGAGTATGCCGAGAACAACCGGTAGCGACCACCATTTCTAGTTAGAATCTGCTCAAACCCTACCGCAACTACCGGTAGCAACCCCTAACGACCAGCCATTTTAGGACAAATGTCAATGCAAGTAGCAGCCAAGAGCTCCCACTCAGTAAATTGCGGTGGAATAGTTCCTAAATTCAGCCATTTGCGGGCTAAGCAGGAACTATTTCACCGCAACTGAATTTCAGGTCAGGCACCCGCAGCAAGAAGGCGAATAGCCTCGGCCTCCCTAGTTACCGCAGGAGGCCCCAGGGCTTACCTCCCAAATCTTTCCGCAGGACGGAAGGACCCCGCCGCGCGAAGCGCACGGCGGGGCAATTCATGATCGAGGACGTTTTCAGGGGAAGCCCCAAGGGGACCGGTGAGAGCAATGAGGCAGGGCGCTACAGGTATTCGATCTGGGCGCCTTCCGTGTCGCACGTCAGAATATGCGTATCACACTTAGGGAACTGCTCACGCAGCTTGACCTGTAGGAACTTTGCCACGATGGTGTCGTCGGTCACAGCCATGAGGGTCGAGCCTGAGCCGCTAATCCAGATGGTCTTAGCGCCGCCGTTAAGGCAGGTGTCGCGCACGGCGTTGTAGTCGGGAATCAGACGGCGACGATAGGGTTCCTGGATGCGGTCGTCATTGGCGGCGGCAATCAGGTCGAGGTTGCCGGACTCAAGACCGCGCGTCATGCCGGCGATACGGCCCATCTGCCATACGGCGGTGGAGAGTGGAACTTCCTGCGGCACGACCTTGCGCGCCTCGCTCGTATGTACCTCGTAGGGCGGAATCACGGTAATAAAACGCAAGCGATCGCTCACCTCGTAGCGCAGACACTGGGGGAGCGAATCGGTCGGCGTAAAGGAGCAGACGGCACCGCCCAGGATAGCGGGGGCGACGTTATCGGGATGACCCTCGACTTCGGTGGCAATGCGGACGAGCTCGGCGCGGTCGACGGTGTGGCCGGTCAGCGCGGCGGCCGCCATGATGCCGGCGACGACGCAGGTGGAGCTGGAGCCCAGGCCGCGGGCGACGGGCACGTCGGTCTGAATATCGATAGCAACGGGGAAGGCAGGCTCGCCCCATGCGGCAAGCGCATCGACAAAGCTGACGTAGACCAGGTTGTTCTCGTTTTGGAACTCTTCGGGGCAGCCCGTGATGGTGAGCTTGTCGGCGCGCTCGAAGGTGAAGTGCGAGTAGAGGCTGACGGCCATGCCGAGGGTATCGTAGCCAATGCCCAAGTTGGCGCTTGTTGCTGGGACGGTGATCTTGATCATGTGAGTCCTCCTGGCGTGCCTGGCTGTTTAGTTCGCTGCTCGGGCAGTCCTGCGCAAGAAGGAAAGCACATTAAGTGCTTTCCTTTGCGTGCGGAACTCGCGACGAACTAAACAGCCAGGCACGCTATGCGCGTTCGTCATCATCCCGGTGGGTGTCTGATAAAAGGAGGTGCGCCGGCTTTCGCCGGCGCTTAATAAGGGTTTTAGTTGGTAGCCATCTTTTTTGCTGCAGACTCGACGTAGCTTGCCATCTCATCGACGTTGCAGACGTCTTCGAAGCGGACGGGCTTGGACTCGAGCTCAGCGAGCTGTGCCGGGGCGACCGTATCGGTGGCCTGCTCGAGCACGCGCATGGCCTCAAAGTCGTCCTCGGGAACGTCGAGCCCCAGGGCGTCGCAGCAGGCGCGCGGGAACTTGTAGGGGCTGGCGGTCGAAAGCAGCACACGGGCCTTGGCGCCCTCGGCGGGGGCGACCTTGTCAAAGACGTGATAGCCGCAAGCGGTGTGCGGGTCGATCACGTAGCCGTTTGCATCCCAGCAGCTCTTGATGGCAGAGCGGACCTCGTCCTCGCTGGCCCAGCCGCAGCCAAAGACGCTCTGAATCTTTGCCAGCAGGTCGGCAGGAACCTCGTAGCGACCAGTCTGGGCAAGCTGCTCCATAAGGCCGGCAACGAGTTCGCAGTCGCCGTCGGACAGGAAGTAGAGCATGCGCTCCAGGTTAGAGCTGATGAGGATGTCCATCGACGGCGAGATGGTCGTGAAGAACGGGCGGTTACGGTCGTAAACGCCGGTGGTCAGGAAGTCGGCAAGCACGTTGTTCTTGTCGCTCGCCACGACGAGCTTGGCGACGGGCAGACCCATGCGCTTGGCGTAGTAGCCGGCCAGGATGTCGCCAAAGTTGCCGGTCGGTACGCAGAACTCCACGGCGTCGCCGGCCTCGATGGCGCCGGCGCGCAGCAGCTGCGCATAAGCGGCAAAGTAGTAGACGACCTGCGGTACCAGGCGGCCGACGTTGATGGAGTTGGCACTCGAAAGCACCGTGCCGGCGGCCTCAAGACGCTCGGCAAGCTCCTTATCGGCAAAGATGCGCTTGACGGCACTCTGGGCATCGTCAAAGTTGCCGCGGATGCCGCAGACGGCGACGTTGTCGCCCTCCTGCGTGGACATCTGCAGATTCTGCACGCGGCTGACTTTGCCTTCGGGATAAAAGACAGTAATGCCCGTGCCCGGAGCGTCGGCAAAACCAGCGAGTGCGGCCTTGCCGGTGTCGCCCGACGTGGCGGTGACGATCATGATGCGCTCGGCGCCGCCGTCCTTGGCGGAAGTGCGGGCCATCAAGCGGGGGAGCATCTGCAGGGCGACGTCCTTAAAGGCACTCGTGGGGCCGCCAAAGAGCTCCATCACATAGGTCTGAGGGGCGTCGGTGCCCGGTGCTGCGTCGAGCTTGACGAGCGGCGTGACCTCTTCACTCGCAAACGTACCGCGGTAAGCCTCATTCACACAGGCTGAAATTTCTTCGTCCGTGTAATCGTTCAGTAACATTCCCAACACATTTTGAGCGATTTCAAAGTACGATTTATCTGCAAGCGAGCTGATATCGACCTGCTGGGTGCCAAGCTCGTCCGAGACAAACAAACCCCCGTCGGGAGCTATGCCGGTGCGGATTGCCACCTTACTTGAGCATGATAAAGTGCGTCCTCGTGTACTATGATAAGTTCCCATATAACAGTGCTCCTCGGATACCTTGGTCCCAATCGGTGAACCCATGGTATCAGAGCGCGCAAAATAGGTTTGCAGAGGCTTTTAGAAAGGTAACCTCCACGCCATGATAAAAATTGCCAAGTTTGGCGGCTCGTCGGTCGCCGACGCCGAACACTTCAAGAAGATCAAGGCCATCGTCGATGCCGATCCGGCTCGCCGTTTTGTGGTGGTTTCCGCCTGCGGTCGCCGCTTTAAGGGCGACACCAAGGTGACCGACCTGCTCTACTTGGTTAACGCGCACGTTAAATATCACGTGTCGTGTGAGGAGCTGCTCGAGGACATTGGCCAGCGCTATTTTGATATCGCTGACGAGCTGGAGCTCACCTATCCCATCCGCGAGGAGTTCGCAGCCTTTGCCGAGCGCGCCCGCTCGGGCGGCTACTCCACCGAGGAGCTTGTGAGCCGCGGCGAGTACTTCACCGCTCGCCTGATGTCCGAGTACCTGGGCCTGCCGTTCCTGGACGCCGCGACGGTTGTGGCGTTCCATCACGATGGTACGCTCAGCATGAACCGCACCTCCGAGTTGGTGCAGGAGTACGGCCAGCAGGGCGGCTTTGTTATGCCCGGTTTCTACGGCGCGACGCGTGAGGGCCAGATCAAGCTGCTCGATCGAGGCGGTGGCGATATCTCGGGCTCGATTCTGGCCAAGTGCCTTGGCGCCGATCTGTACGAGAACTGGACCGACGTTTCGGGCTTCTATTCTGCCGATCCGCGTATTGTTCCCGAGGCTCAGCCCATTGCGCGCGTTACCTACGAGGAGCTGCGCGAGCTTTCGTACATGGGCGCAAGCGTCCTGCACGAGGAGGCCGTTTTCCCCGTGCGCGAGGCAGGCATTCCGCTGGTCATCAAGAACACCAATGCGCCGCAGGACCCCGGCACCATCATTAGCGAGACGGCTGACGAGGGCGAGGCGGAGCCCATCATTACCGGCGTGACCGGCAAACGCGGCTTTGTCGCCATCAATGTGGCCCGCGACCGCACCAAGCCCCGTGTCGGCTTTATGCGCCGCGCGCTTTCGGTCTTCGAGCGCTATGACGTTTCCGTTGAGCACATGCCCACCGGTGTCGACCGCTTTGGCGCCGTGGTGCAGGAGCAGGACGTTCACGATTCGCTGTACTCGCTTGTGAGCGACATTCAGCAGGAGGTCGAGCCGCTCGAGATCGAGGTTGTCGAGGGCTTGGCGCTCATCGCTACCGTCGGTCGTAACCTGCGCGGCCGCGCGGGTATCTCGGGCCACCTGTTTGGCATGCTTGGCCAGGCCGGCGTGAGCGTGCGCATGATTTCGCAGAGCTGCGACGAGATCAACATCATTATCGGTGTTGAGGAGAAGGACTTCGACCTGGCGATTCAGACCATTTACCGTGCCTTCTCCGACGAGAACGGCATTGTGAAGGTCTCCGACTTGGAGGCTCCCACGCCGGTCGATCCCACCCTGGCTGCGCTCAAAAAGTAGCGACTGCTCGGTAGATTTTTTGGGTCATGTCTCAAAAATCTACGGCGGGGCGTTTCGTTTCGGTTTCGTTTCGACGGGGCGGGTTTCGTGCCCGCCTCGTTCTTGTATACACTGGCAACAATAATCGGCCTGCTCGGCGTGCGGGCAAAAGCCATAACCTTTAAAGGGGGAAGCATGAAACAGTACACGGTTGCTATTTTGGGCGCGACGGGAGCCGTGGGCACCCAGATGCTCGAGTGCCTAAACGAGCAGGAGTTCCCGGTTGGCAAGCTCAAGCTGCTGGCGAGCGCGCGTTCTGCGGGCAAGACCGTCGAGTTCCGCGGCGAGCAGATCGTGATCGAAGAGGCTTGTCCCGAGGCCTTTGAGGGCTGTGACATTGTGCTTGGAGCCGCCGGCGACGACATCGCGAAGGAGCTACTGCCCGAGGCCGTCAAACGCGGCGCCGTCGTGGTCGACAACAGCCACGCCTTCCGCATGGATCCTGAGGTGCCGCTGGTCGTGCCCGAGATCAATGCCGACGACATCAAGTGGCATCACGGCCTTATCGCCAATCCCAACTGCGCGACCATCATCGGCCTGGTTCCCACGTGGCCGCTGCATCAGCTCGCCGGCGTGAAGCGCATGATCGTCTCGACGTATCAGGCGGCTTCGGGTGCTGGCGCTCCCGGTATGGCCGAGCTCGAGGCCCAGCTGGCCGCCCTGGGCCGCGGCGAGGAGATTCCCGAGCCGCGCGCGTTTGCCGCCCAGCTTGCGAGCAACCTGATTCCGCAGATTGGCGGCGTCAAGGAAGAGGGCTTTACCTCCGAGGAGATGAAGCTGCAAAACGAGGGCCGCAAGATCATGCACCTGCCCGAGCTGCGCGTGAACTGCACCTGCGTGCGCGTGCCCGTGCTGCGCTCGCACTCCGAGAGCATTACGCTTGAGTTTGAGCGCGATATTACGGTCGAGGAGGCCCGTGCTGCGCTGGCTGCAGCTCCCGGCGTCAAGCTGGTTGACGATATGGCTGCCGAGGATGCACACGACCGCTTCCCCATGCCGATGGATACGTCCGACCAGGATTTGATTTGGGTCGGTCGCGTGCGCCGCGACATCTCGAACCCCGAGGCCGCGCGTGGCATCACCTTCTGGTGCTGCGGCGACCAAATCCGTAAGGGCGCGGCAACCAACGCCGTCCAAATCGCCAAGATGCTCTGCGAGTAGTGTGACCTGTCCGGCGGGGGCCGGGCTTGGTTTTCAGAACGTCCTCGACCATGTGTGGCGCCTTGTCCTGCTCCTTCGGAGCCGCGGACAAGGCGCCACACTGGTCTGCGGAGTGTTCTGAAAACTAAGCCCGGCCCCCGCCTGCGGTGACGCTGCTGCGAGCGGCCTGCGATGGGGCCGTTGTTGGTTGGGGCCGCTGGGCTGATGTGGGGGCGCGTGGCCGTTGCGGGCCCTGGTCCCGGCGGCGGCCTCGGCGCTTTGCGCCTGCCGCCTTTGGGGACTGTGGGGTGCGGCCGGCAGCTGCGGCGCGCTGCGCCTGCTGCCTGAGCTGACTTTGGGGTCGATTGGGGTTGTCTGCACAATTCGCGGTATTATGGAGCGGAGTTTTGAAAGGAGCCGCTGGTGGTCACGACGACGTTTGCTTCGCCTTTGGGCGAAATCTTGCTTGCCGCTGATGGCCGCGGTCTGACGGGACTTTGGTTTGAGGGGCAGGAGCACTTTGGCTCTACGCTTCTCAAAGAAGATGCGGAGCACGTTGAAGGCGCCGATGCGGTTTCCGGTACTGGTGGCATGTCGCCGGTGAGTCCGGTAAATGGTGCGGCCTCTTCGGTGCTTGAGCGTTCTTGGGCTTGGCTGAATGCTTATTTTGCAGGGCAGGAACCTCGGTTTACGCCGCCGTTGCATATGATTGGTACGGCGTTTCAGCGCGAGGTTTGGTTTGAGCTGCTTTCTATTCCGCGTGGCGAGGTCACTACGTATGGCGAGATCGCCCAGCGTGTTGCCGCTCGACATCGTGTACCGGGAAACGAGGCACCCGTTGTGTCTCCTCGTGCGGTGGGGGCTGCGGTCGCACGTAATCCCATTTCGATTATCGTGCCGTGCCATCGCGTGGTGGCGGCCGACGGATCGCTCAACGGATATGCCGGCGGCCTTGACCGCAAGGAGTGGCTGCTGCGGCTCGAGGGTGCGTACGAGGAGTAACGCT
Source organism: uncultured Collinsella sp. (assembly GCA_900549085.1). GTDB lineage: Bacteria > Actinomycetota > Coriobacteriia > Coriobacteriales > Coriobacteriaceae > Collinsella. The sequence continues at coordinate 8,119 of URMO01000057.1, forward strand.
CGAACACTTTGCATAACTAGGACGCCGCGAAAGGACGAGTCGCTGTCTTTTCGCGGCCGGCATGCGTCCAGGTGCTCGGCGTCTGCGCCTTAAGTTTGGCTAAGCCATATCCTGCGTATTTGAAAACGCGCGGGTTGAGCAGCTAAGGCTGCGCTAAGGCGGCTGACGGTGCGCTATCATCGGCGGTATCGAAACCTGTATAGCCGTGCGCCAAAGGAACAACCATGAAGCTGATGCTTGCCGAGGACGAACCCGGCCTCTCCCGCGCTCTTACCGTGATTCTTCAACATAGCGACTACGAGGTCGATACCGCCCTCGACGGCCTGACGGCGCTCGAATATCTACTCGCCAACGACTATGACGCCGCAATCCTGGACATCATGATGCCCGGCATGGATGGCATCGAGGTGCTCAAGCGCACGCGCGCCGCCGGTAAGCGACTGCCCATCATCATGCTCACGGCCAAAAGCGAGGTGTCCGATAAGGTCGAGGGCCTGGACGCCGGCGCCAACGATTACCTGGCCAAGCCGTTTGCCGCCAAGGAACTGCTCGCTCGCATTCGTGCCATGACGCGCGCTGCCACGGCGATTGACGCTACGACGCTCAGCGTGGGCAACGTGCGCCTTGACACGGCGGCTTGCACGCTTATAGGTCCCTTGGGCGAGGAACACCTAGCCAATCGTGAGTTTCAGCTTATGGAACTCTTTATGCGCAACGCCGGCACGCGCATGCCCACCGAACGTCTGATGCTCGAGGTTTGGGGTGAGGACGCGCCCGAAGGCGCCAACGTGGTGTGGGTCTACATCTCGTACCTGCGCAAAAAGCTGACGGCGCTGGGTGCCAATGTGGCCATCCGCGCGTCGCGCAACCAGGGATATTCGCTTGAGGTTGTCGAGGAAGGCGAGCAGGCGTGAGCGTGCGCACGTGGTGTAAACGCATGACGGAGCGGTTTCACGCCGCCTCGAGTAGTACGGGGCGGGCAAATGCTGCTGACGCATTGGGCCGCCGCCTGCGCCGCAAGTTCATCTTGGTTGCCATGGGTGCCGTGACCGTCGTGCTTACGCTCATTATTGCCGGCATCAACATCGTCAATTATTCGCATGTCTGTAAAATGGCCGACGCTCGCCTGGACTATATCCTGGCGGGCAAGGACGGAATTGATTGGAATGCCGAGCCTAAGATCGGTCCCGGTCAGGATGCGGTTGCCGGCAAGGTTGCTACCGGTAACCGGGCGGCCGTTCGCGATGGGCGTTTTGAAGGCATGACGGCGGAGTCTCCCTTTGACACGCGCTACTTTACGGTGACGATTGCCGCCGGACAGGTTGCCGATGTCAACACGGCCCGCATTGCCGCGGTGGGTGCCAAGCGCGCCGCCAGTATTGCCGCAAAGTTGCATTCCAAGGGTTGGGTCTCGGGTTTTTCTGGCAATTATCGCTATACGACTGACGTTCAAGACGGTGAGACCACCTATGTGTTCGTGGACTGCTCGCGTGAGCTTGCAAGCTTTCATTCGTTTTTGAGCGCGAGCGTGGCAATCAGTTGCATTGGCTGGCTGGCAGTATTGGCGATTGTGACGGTGGCCTCGGGTGCGGTGATTCGGCCGATGGTCGAGAGCTACAGCAAGCAAAAGCGCTTTATTACCGATGCAAGCCACGAGATCAAGACGCCGCTAGCTGTGATCGACGCCGCTAACGAGGTGCAGGAGATTGAAAGCGGCGAGAGCGAGTGGACGCAGAGCATTCACGAGCAGGTCGCGCGGCTGACGGCGCTGACGGAGCGTCTGGTGTTCCTGGCGCGTATGGACGAGGGTTCGGCCGGCTTTACCATGACATCGATCGATCTTTCGGAGGCCGTGGACAAGGCGGCGGCGCCGTTTGAGTCGGTGGCGGTTTCGCGCGGCAAGCGTCTGTCGACGTCGATTGCGAGTGGCGTGCGGGCCCATGCCGATGCTGCGGCGGTGGCGCAGGTGGTTGAGTTGCTGCTGGACAACGCCACGCGCTACGCAAGCGAGGGCAGCGTGATTGAGCTAAGCCTGCGCGCAGCCTCGCGCGGTGCGGGCAAAGGCTCGGCCGAGCTTGTCGTATCGAATGCTGTTGATGAGCTGCCCGAGGGTGACCTGGACCGGCTGTTTGACCGCTTCTATCGTGCGGACGTGTCGCGCAGCGCCAAGACAGGCGGCTCGGGCGTGGGCCTATCCGTGGTGCGTGCCATCGCCGAGGCCCATGGCGGGAGCGCTTCTGTCTGCGGCCGCGGCAACCAGATTACCTTCACTGTCCGCTTCTAAAACCTGCCAAAATAAACCTGTCCCTTTTTGGTCGGTGCGAAATGGGTAATACTAAAGAGTTATCCGACCAGATGGGAATTACTCGATGGCTTATATCGAATTCAAAGACGTCATCAAGGCATACGGCGAGGGCGATGCCCGCATTCACGCGCTCGACGGCGCGAGCTTTACCGTTGAGCGCGGCGAGCTCGCCATTGTCCTGGGCGCCTCGGGTGCCGGCAAGACCACGGCGCTCAACATCCTGGGCGGCATGGATACGGCGACCTCCGGCACCGTGACGGTGGACGGGCGCGACGTGAGCTCTGCCAACGAGGCGCAGCTCGTGGAATACCGCCGCGCCGACGTCGGCTTTGTCTTCCAGTTCTACAATTTGGTCCCCAACTTGACGGCGCTCGAAAACGTCGAGCTCGCGGCGCAAATCTGCCCCGATTCGCTCGATGCCGAGCAAACGCTTTGCCAGGTTGGCCTGGGCGAGCGCCTCGCCAACTTCCCCGCGCAGCTTTCGGGCGGCGAGCAGCAGCGCGTGTCCATCGCCCGCGCGCTGGCCAAGAACCCCAAGCTGCTTTTGTGCGACGAGCCCACGGGTGCACTCGACTACAAAACCGGCAAGCAGATCTTGCAGTTGCTACAGGACACCTGCCGCAAGCAGGACATCACGGTCATTATCATCACCCACAACTCCGCGCTGGCGCCCATGGCCGATCGCCTGATCCGCTTTAAGAGCGGCCGCGTGGAGAGCGAGACGGTCCAGCAAAATCCCGTGCCTATCGAGACGATCGAGTGGTAGCGCCCATGGACCAAGATTGCCAAAACAGCCAAAACCACGATACGGAGCACGCGGGCCGCGACCGGGAGTTCGCGACCTACCGTACCGCTCAAAGCTCAAACGATATGGTGCCGACGGTTTTTCGCCGTGGCATCTACCGCACGATTCGGGGCAGTCTTAAGCGCTTCCTATCTATCGTGGTCATCACTGCGCTTGGCGTGAGCGTGATGTGCGGCCTTAAGGCGGGCTGCGAGGATTTGTGCGATTCGGTCGACGCCTATTTTGACCAGCAGAATGTCTATGACATTAACGTGCAGTCGACCTATGGCCTTACGCGCGACGATCTCGCGGCTATCCAAGAGGTCGACGGCGTCGAGACGGTCGAGGGCATCTACACCGAGACTGCCTACACCGCCGTGGGCACAACGCGCGAGCGCGTGGTCGTGCAAAGTCTCTCCAAGGAGAACATCGATCAGCCGGTGCTGGTGAGCGGCGATTTGCCCGAGAGCGCCGATGAGGTCGCGGTGACTTCGAAGTTCCTGAAGGCTTCGGGCAAAAAACTCGGAGATACGGTGAGTTTTGCCGCCAATGACGCGAGCTCGTCGAACCAAAGCGCCAAGGACCAGTTTGCCGATGGGGACTACACCATCACGGCCGAGGTTCTCGATCCCACTGATGTGAGCTCCGACTCGACAGTCAACGCCTTTCGCGCTGCTTCGGCTGCGGACTATAAGTTCTATGTGAGCGAGGATGCCGCGACATCTTCTTCCTACTCCGCAGTCCACGTGATCGTCGAGGGAGCCAAGAGTCTTAACTCCTATTCAGATGCCTACACGACAAAGATCAACGAGGTCAAAGGCAACATCGAGAAGATCCGCGAGGAGCGTGAGAAGGCGCGCGTCCAGGAGTTGACGGTTGACACGCCGACAAGCTTGGATACGGCCGAGCGTCAGGCCGCCATGCTCTTTGGGATCGAGCAGGATAACATCAACCGTATGGCCGAGGGCAGCGAGGAGCGCGTCCAGGCTCAGGCCGAGTTGGACCAGCGTCGCGCCGCCGCCGACCAGCATTTTGCCGATGCCCGCGCCGAGCTTTCCGATCTGGGCGAATGCACCTGGTACATTCAGGACCGCGGTAACATCGCAAGCTACTCGAGCGTCGAGAGCGACAGTTCTTCGATCGAGGCCATCGCCACGGTTTTCCCATTTATCTTCTTTGTCGTCGCTGTGCTCATCAGTCTTACCACCGCCACGCGCATGGTCGAGGAGGAGCGCACGCTTATTGGCCTGTACAAGGCGCTTGGCTATTCACGCGAGCGCATCCTGTCCAAATACGTGGACTATGCGCTGTGGGCATGTCTGATCGGCGGCGTGCTCGGCAACATCATCGGATTTGTGGGCCTGCCGCTGTTCCTGTTTACGGTGTTCGACGACATGTACTCGCTGCCCCAGATGCTGCTCTCGTACGACATCGTGTCGTCGCTCGTGTCGGTGGCGCTGTTTGCCGTGGGCGTGGTGGGTGCCACGATTATCGCCTGCCGCCACGAGATGGCCGAGGCCCCGGCCTCGCTCATGCGTCCCAAGGCCCCACGCGCCGGCTCTCGCATCTTGCTTGAGCGCATCGGCTTTATCTGGCGCCGCATGGGCTTTTTGAACAAGGTGGCAGCACGTAACCTGTTCCGCTACAAAAAGCGCGCTTTTATGACCATCTTCGGTATCGCCGGCTGCACAGCGCTCGTGATCTGCGGTATGGGCATTCGCGACACGTCGGTGGCGCTTTCGCCCAAACAGTACGGGCATATCACGCGCTACGACCTGCTGGCGGTCGCCAATCCCGACGATTTTTCGCAGACGTGCGCGGCATTGGATGAGCGCAGCGCGGCCAATGATTTCAACGTGACCGTGACCTCGACCCTGCCGATTATGACTGACAACGTCACCTTTACGTTTGGCGGCAAGAGCGAGACCGTGCAGCTGATCGTGGTGCCCGATGACCGCACGAGTGACTTGGGCGATTACGTGCGTCTGGAGGATGAGTCCAAAGAACCGCTGCCTTTGCGTGACGGAGACGTGTATCTGAGCAAAAGTTCACAGCTGGTGCTGGGGATTCAGCCGGGCGATACGGCTCACGTCCAGGATTCGTCGCTCAATGTTGCCAAGGTCAAAGTCAGCGACATTTCGCTTAACTATCTGGGCAACACGCTTTACATGACGCAGGGCACCTATGAGCGTGCGTTCGGTCGAAGCGTACGCCTTAACGGCGTCTTTGTGCTGCTTAAGGGTTCGTCGGCCGACCAGATTGCGTTTAGCAAGAATCTTAAGAGTGACGGTTGGCTTACGATTTCGAGTACGGCCGAGCATTGGGAAAACTATGAGGCGAACTTTACGATCATCAATTCGGTTGTGGTGCTCGTGACCTTCATGGCGGCGTGCCTGTCGTTTGTGGTGGTGTTTACGCTGTCCAACACGAATATCTCCGAGCGCGAACGCGAGCTGGCGACCATCAAGGTGCTGGGCTTCCGCCGTGGCGAGGTGCACCATTACGTGAACAAGGAGACGTTGATCCTCACGGCGATTGGCGCCGCGCTGGGCGTGCCGCTAGGCGGCTTACTGGCCGAGAGCTTTACCTACATTTTGCAGATGCCGTCGCTGTATTTTGATGTTGAGGTCGAGCCGCTGAGCTACGTGCTATCCGTGCTGCTAGCCTTTGGCTTTACGTTTATCGTCAACCTCGCTACCAATCGCACCCTCAACAAGATCGACATGGTCGGCGCCCTCAAAAGCGCCGAGTAACCTGCCAAAAAGGGACAGGTTTATTTTGGCAGGTTTTATCTGGGCA
>URMO01000058.1 GCA_900549085.1 uncultured Collinsella sp.
GTATAGGGATTGGGTTGCGGCCATTTGGTTGATGGTTCGGTTATTTGGTTGACGGGGCTTGCTCCGGGTTGGGGCGGCGCCGTTGTTTAGGGGGTACACTGGGTGGCGACTTTTAGTTTATCTACTACCTGGCGGGGTGTTTTTTATGGGTAAGAAATCTCGGGCTCGGGTTGCTGCGGCGGGGACTCGCAAGGATCCTGGTCGTCGGGTTGCCGAGGGCAAAAAGGCCGATCGTGCCGAGAAGGACAAGAAGGTCGGTGCACATGCTCATCCTGAGTGGGCGCCTCACCTCAATACGGCTAGCGATGATCTGACTGCTAAGTTGTTTACTCTGGTCGAGGTTATCTTGGGCGTGGTGCCCGTGGTGGTCATTGGCTTGTTCTTGGCTTCGAAAGATGCTACGAGCGCGGATAAGCTCACCGATGTCTTTTCTCAAGACCCCTCGATGGTGGTTACGTTTATCTCGGCGTGTCTGCAGCCGTTTGTGGCGTACATGCTGTACATGATTTATCGCAAATACTGCGAGGGCGATGCGGGCTTTGCCGCCGGCAACCTGATCGGCCTCTTGTGCTCCGAGATTTTGTTGCTCAATATCCCGGGCGTTATCGGCATGGGCATCTTGCTGTGGCGTGTTTGGCGCAATGTCGCCCCGCACTTTGAGAGCTGGCTGTTTGAGCGTCGTCTTACGGGCGTGGTGGCCGACATTGCCGGTTCGCTCGTGATTCTAGTCTTGGCGTTTTTGTGTGCCACCGCTGCTCGCGGTCTTTCGGGCATGTAATCTGCCCCCACCGACCACGGAGCGCAGGGCGGGGAAACCTTTCCCTCTCGCTCACGGCTCCGCAGGGTCGCGCGAGGCAAAGGTTTCCCCGCCCTGCGCTCCGGCGTTGAGTCGTCGCATGCTCGTTACAGAAAAGCTGATAATAAGTTTGTGTGCCGACCCTTTGGGGCGGCACTTTTTGTGTGGGGTCCCGGTCTTCACAATTTCCGTCAAGCTTTTGGTCAGCTTTTGGTTAGTTGGCGGGTTGGTGGAAGGGCAAAAGATCATTCGATAAAAAAGCTCAGAGAAAGTGCTGGTAGGGGAGTTGTTGAGGTTTTCGACAGCTTTTGTCAACAAGAAACTTCGCAGCTATTGCTACGGATTGCGTTGCCGTGGCCTTGGCGGTGCGGGATGCTGGGCGTAAGCGTCGAATGCTCCGATTTTGGAGGCCAGCATGGATCTGTTTCTTGAGACTCCGCAGCAACAAGCTGAGCGCATGTTGCGTCAGCAGCAACGGCTCATGGAGATACAAATGCAAGGGGTAGCCGCCCAGCCCCCTGCGCAAAATGCCACGCCTGCGGTTTCGCCTGCGGGCGGATCGGCGCCAGAGAACTATTCCGTACAACAAGATTCATATGCGCAGGAGCTTGCGTTCGACAAGCGCCGCACACGTCACCGCCGCGTGGGCCAGCGCCTGCGCACGTTAGCGATGATTGTGCTGATCCCGTTAGGACTTGCGGCGATTTTCCTGGTCTCGTATGCGCTCACCTGCATCCTCAACGGCGCCTCGCCCAGTGAGGTGCTTCAGCACTTGGCAGCTCTCGGCCAGCGCCTAGGCGACGTCATAACAACCATCCGCGCCGGCTGGGAGAGTTAGCGTTTGTCACATTAGGACTTCTAGGGTGTACGGATTATCGCCACGAGTAGAATCCTTGCATCCTTTGGGTCCTGTCGTGCGACTGAATAGTATTATTGAAGATGAATAATAATAGGATTTGCTATGTATAAGCAGGATTTAGAGCAGACTCTTTTGGGCATTGACGAAGAGGCGGAGCTGGAAATAGGTCCAAGAGACGACAGGCCGAGCGTTGTATTGGTGGGAGGAAGCGCTTTCATGCTAAACGATGTGACGAATCGGTCGGTTACACATGACATTGATGTGTTTGAGGCAGACAGGTGCCTCCGCGAGATCATAGCTCGATACCCCGAGGTGAATGGTATGGCGGTGGCATATTGTAATCAGATGCCATTCAATTACGAAGATCGTTTGATTCCCTTGAAGATTGGGGCGCGTTTTATCAGGTACTTTACGCCATCTTTGGAGGACCTGGCGGTGATGAAGCTTTATGCCTATCGTCCGAACGACATCGTCGATCTTCATAGTCAGGCATTCGTTGACCGACTTGATTGGGATCTGCTCGAGCGGCTTATATTCGACGAGGGAGAGGCTCTGGCGTCGTCGCCCTCGGAGCGGAGTTATCAAGAGATGGTCTGCGCATACAGGCAATACAAAAAGGAGGTGCTCGGTTGAATCTGACCTTTGAGGGATTCTTAAAAGGCTATTGCCGGGAGCTATCCGGACAGCAGTCGCTGAGTTTTAGAAAACTGGTTGAGCAAGCGACGACGGTTGCGCCGCGCGTGGCGGAGCCTCTGTTTTTGCTCGCTTTGGCGCAAGGAAAAGCCGAATACGTTCTGGGCTTATCCGAGGGCTCGTGGATGGAAGAGGATTACCGAGGCGTTTTGTCCTTGTACGATCAAGCGGGTGGCATGGCGTCTCTATGTGCCAAAAGTGAGCTTCCCAATCGTTATGCCAACGTTTGGCGTGCGTATAGAGGGGTGAAGGAGAAGCCGGCTGCCGATAGAAGGATTAACGCCCTGATGCGAAAAAGAACATTGGGAGCGCTAGGGGAATCGGGCGTAACGCGCTACGGCCTCTGCCGCGATTTGAATCTGAATAAGGGAAACGTGTACGCATACTTAGCCGGTGATGACTCAAAAGTGAGCAGGGAAACGGCGCGCCGCATTATGGAATATGCGGAGGAGAGGGGCGCCCAAGAAGGGGCCGGGCGCTCGGTGCGTGTGGCGGGGTAAGATTGATTGCAGTTTTGATTGATAATCGATTGGGTTTGTTGGGCGGAATCTATGTCTGCTATTGATATTGCGCTTGTTGTGATTGCCTTGGTGGCGGTGGGAGTTGCTGTGGTTTGCGCCCTGCAGCTTAAAGGCCTTCGTGCCGAGTTGCGAGAGCGTGGCGGCAGCGACGCGGAGACGCTCGGGGCGCTCGAGCAGGCCAACAACGCGCTCGACACCCTGAACGTCGCGCTGGCAGAAACCCGTCGCACGGCAAACGCCATCGCGCAGCAGCAGACGACCGACGCCGCCGTAGAGCAGCAGCGCTACCTGACCATCGCGCGTGAGTTCTCGCAGGCTGGCGACCGTATGGATGACCTGCGCCGCGAGACGGCCCAGCAGCTCGGTGCCAACCGCGAGGGCATCGAGCACCGCTTGGACAAGGTGCGCGAGACGGTCGATGCCCAGCTGGGCGCCATCCGCAAGGACAACAACGTGCAGCTCGATCAGATGCGCGCGACGGTGGACGAGAAACTTTCCCGCACGCTCAACGATCGCCTGTCTGCATCGTTTAAGCAGGTGAGCGACCAGCTCGAGGCTGTGTACAAGGGTTTGGGCGATATGCAGTCCATTGCCACCGGCGTGGGCGACCTCAAGCGCGTGCTGGGCAATGTTAAGGCGCGCGGCATTTTGGGCGAGGTGCAGCTGGGTGCGATCCTGGCGGACATCCTTACGCCCGACCAGTATCTGGAAAATGTCGCCACCAAGCCCGGTGCCTCGGAGCGCGTTGAGTTTGCCGTCAAGCTGCCGGTGGACGAGGGCGATCCCGTGCTGCTGCCGATTGACTCCAAATTCCCGGGCGACGCGTACGAGCATCTGCTCGACGCGCAAGAGTCGGGTGATGCCGAGGCTGTGGCCGCCGCGCGCAAGACGCTCGATATGATGGTGAAGCGCGAGGCAAAGGACATTTGCGAGAAGTACCTGAGCGTGCCCGCGACGACCAACTTCGGCATTCTGTTCGTTCCGTTTGAGGGGCTGTACGCCGAGGTCGTCAGCCGTCCCGGGCTTATCGAGACCCTGGGCCGCGACTATCACGTCAACGTTGCCGGCCCCAGCACCATGGCCGCCATCCTCAACAGTCTGCAGATGAGCTACCAGACGTTTAGGCTGCAAAAACGCACCGATGACGTGCTGCGCGTGCTTTCCGCCGTCAAGGCTGAGCTGCCGCGCTATCAGGCGGCGCTGCGTCGTGCGCAGCAGCAGATCGAGACCGCGGGCAAGACGGTCGAGGGCATTATCACCACGCGCACCAACGTTATGGAGCGCAAGCTCAAGGACATCGACGCGCTGGAGGATGCCGGGGAGGCCGACGAGATCTTGGGGCTCACGTCCGCGGGCCTGCTCGCAGACCAAGAAGACAAGGACTAGCCGTGCCTGACGGCGGGGCGTCTGCGCAAGCGCGGAGCGCGGGCGCTTTTCGCGTCGTACGTGCCTGAAGCGCGCTTCGGTGTGCAACAATGGCGTTTCGCCCTGCCAGATGCGAAAGGAAGCCCATGTCTCAGAGAAGCACCAGCCCGCTCAAGCGCTCCACCGTGCGCCGCACGCTGCGGCGGTTTTGGGATGTCACGCGCACACAGCCGCTGATCGTCTTTCTCTCGGTGTTCTCGTCGGCGGGCTATATCTTTTTGCTCACGTTTGCCAACACCTACGTGATGGCGCTTATCGTCGACCGCGTCCAAGCCGGCCCCGTGGCAGGCGACCAGGTGTTTGAAGTTTTTGGCCCCTACATTCTGGCGCTCGTGCTCGTTAATCTGGTAGGCCAGATCCTCTCCAAGCTGCAGGACTACACCGTCTACAAGCTCGAGATTGCGGGCAACTATCACCTGGCGCGCTTGTGCTTTGACACGCTCTCCAATCAATCCATGACATTCCACACCAGTCGATTTGGCGGATCGCTTGTGAGCCAGACGAGCCGTTTTATGAGCGGCTACACGGGTCTGGTGGACGTGACGGTGTATTCGCTCATTCCCACCATCACCTCGGTTGTCTGCACGGTGGCGGCGCTCGCCCCGGTGGTGCCGACGTTTACCGTGATCCTGGTGGGTATCATGGTCGTCTATATCGCGTTTGTCTGGCTTATGTACAAGCGCATCATGCCGCTTTCGGCCGCGACGTCCGCCGCGCAGAACAAGCTGTCGGGCGTACTGTCCGACGCGGTCACGAACATCTTGGCCGTCAAGACCTGTGGGCGCGAAGACTTTGAGCGCGACCTGTTCGATGCTGCCGACCGCGCCGCCCGCGATGCCGAAACGGTATCGATGCACGCCATGATGCAGCGCAACTTTACGACCTCGGGCCTTATCGTCATCACCATGGCTGTGGTGAGCGTGTTCGTGGCGGGCGGCAACGCGTGGTTTGGCATCTCGGCTGGCTCGCTCGTCATGATCTTTACCTATACGTACAACCTCACCATGCGTTTGAACTACGTAAGCTCCATGATGCAGCGCATCAATCGCGCGTTGGGCGACGCCGCCGAGATGACGCGCGTGCTGGACGAGCCGCGTCTGGTGGCAGACGACGCGAATGCCCCCGAGCTCAAGGTGGGCGAGGGCGCGATTGATTTTGAGCACCTGAGTTTTGCGTACCGTGACGCCGCGGCGGGCGAGAGCGTGTTCAACGACCTGACGCTCCATGTGGCGGCAGGCCAGCGCGTGGGTCTGGTGGGCAAATCGGGCTCGGGCAAGACGACACTCACCAAGCTGTTGCTGCGCCTGGACGACGTTCAGGGCGGCCGCGTGCTCGTGGACGGCCAGGACGTCTCGCGCTGCACGCAGCAGAGCCTGCGCCGCCAGGTTGCCTACGTGCCGCAGGAGGCGCTCCTGTTCCACCGCTCCATTCGCGAGAATATCGCCTACGGCCGCCCCGACGCCACCGACGAGCAGATCCGCGAGGCAGCGCGCCTGGCCAATGCCCTGGAGTTTATCGATCGCCTGCCCCGTGGCTTTGACACCATGGTGGGCGAGCGCGGCGTTAAGCTCTCGGGCGGTCAGCGCCAGCGTGTGGCCATCGCCCGCGCCGTCCTTACCGACGCGCCGATTCTGGTGCTCGACGAGGCGACATCTGCCCTCGACAGCGAGTCCGAGGCGCTGGTGCAGGAGGCGCTCGAGAACCTGATGCGCGGTCGCACCTCCATTGTGGTGGCGCATCGCCTGTCCACCGTGGCGGCGCTCGACCGCATCGTGGTGCTGGCGGACGGCGAGATTGTCGAGGACGGTACGCATGCGCAGCTTGTCGAGGCGGGCGGCGAGTATGCAAGCCTGTGGGGTCGCCAGACTGGCGCATTTTTGGAGGCTTAAAGCCCCCTGTACGTGGGACAATCGTTTCCGTGAAGTTATGTTTCTGCCGAGCCGGGGAGTCGTTATGCCACGCGAGACCAATGCCGCCAAACGCGAGCGCGCCATCGAGGTGTGTGAGCGCCTTAACCGTCGCTATGGCCCGGTCGAGTGCTTCTTGGACCACGAGAATCCCTTTAGGCTGCTCATCGCGGTACTGCTCTCGGCTCAAACGACCGATGCGCAGGTCAACAAGGTGACGCCGAAGTTGTTTGCCCAGTGGCCCACGCCCGAGGCCATGGCCGGGGCAAGTGTGACCGACGTGGCGGACACCATTAAGTCACTCGGCTTTTATAAGAGTAAGGCCAAGCATGCCGTGGAGGCCGCGCAGATGATTGTCGCCGATTACGGCGGCGAGGTGCCGGCCGACATGAAGGAGCTCGTCAAGCTGCCGGGCGTGGGGCGCAAAACAGCGAACATCGTGCTCAACGTGGGGTACGGCATCGTGGAAGGCATCGCGGTGGATACGCACGTCAACCGCATCGCGCACCGCCTGATGCTGAGTCCCAAGACGCACGCCAAAGAGCCGCTCAAGACCGAACAGGATCTGCTCAAGATCTTGCCGCACGAGTATTGGGAGTCGGTCAACCACCAGTGGATTACCTTTGGCCGCGAGATCTGCGATGCCCGCAAACCTAAGTGCGACGAGTGCCTACTGGCAGACCTTTGCCCCAGCGTGCGCGCGACGGGGTAGGGCCCGGCACGTTTTGCCGGCGTCCGAAGGCTTTGGACAATGTTGCGCAACACATTTGGGTCGCGAGGGCTCAATATGATGACGGCAGATGCCGTTTGTTGTAAGGGGATGCCCGAATATGTTTTGCACCAAGTGTGGCTCCGAGATGCCCGACGGAACCGATTTTTGCACGAACTGCGGGGCGCGCATGGGCGCTGCCTCTCCGGCGGCCGCGCCTGCTGAGCCCGCATCGATGCCGGCGGCAGGGATGCCTCCCGTGCAGAAGAAGTCACATAAGCGCGCGGTGATTGTCGGCATGTGCGTGGTGGGCGTGCTCGTTGCCGGCAGTGCCGCTCTGGCGCTGACCGGCGTGCTGGGTCCGCTTGGGCAGGGCAATTCATCGCAGATTACGGTACTTGGGTCCGACGAGGGCTCGGCCGAGCACAAGGACGAGGGAAGCGCCAAGGAGAAGCCTGCCGCCGACGAGGATGAGGCGGATGAGCCTGAGCAGACCGGCAGCAGCGTAAAAGTCGACCTCAATGACCAGGCAACCTATGCCGCCGCGAATCTGTTCCTGTCGAACTTTACGGAGGAACACTTCGATCTGGACTGGTATCAGGCGGGCGGCTTCGATTCGACTGACGGCCTTTCGGATGACGAGAAATACAAGCTGGTTAAGTTTATCTGGTGCCATTTTATTGACAACGCGCCGTATCGAATCGAGAAGGGTGACTATGACAACGGCAATCGCCAGCGTGTGGCGACTGATGCGGTCAATAGGGAACTCAACCGCTTGACGGGCCTGACGCTTTCCGATGCCGATATGACTTATGACAGAACGCCGGAGGGGCAAGCGATTCCTGATTCAGCCGAAGCGCATGACGGGTATTTGTATCTCAAGCAAGAATACGGCCAGGGAAATTACAACCCACCATGTGCCATCGTTACGGGCGCGACTGACCTTGGCGACAACACCTACGAGCTTACCTATGAGGTCTACAGTGCTGGCGGTATGTTACTTCCTTCCGACATCCCCGAGAGCACCTACGGCCTGCCGAAGGACCAGTTCATCGCCGCAATTCAAGCGGACGCATCCATGGGCCGTACCGAGACTTGTACGGTCCGCGTCGCGCAGGGTGACGGCGCCCCGACATTCATGCTGCTTAAAATGGGCGTCTACGACTAGACTCGGCGTATAGCTCACTCTGATAGCGCCAGGCGGCTTGTCCGTCTGGCGTTTTTGTTGCGGGGCTGGGCGTACGCTTGAGCTGGAGTCCTCTTCATGCGCTACCATGACAGGCAACGAATTTGACGAACGACCCGCCGAGCTTGCCCCGGCGGGCTTTTGGCGTTGCGATGCCGGAGGAACAGCATGCTCATTCACCGTATAGCCGCGCAGCTTTACACTGCCGAAGCGCTACAGACCGTCGAGGCCGGGCTCGATGCTGGCGAGGACGTGACGCTGGCCGTGTCTCAGTCGGGCCGAACGCTTATGGCCGCCGCCCAGTTTGCGCGCCGCCCGCGCCCCACGGTCTACATCGTGAGTGGCGAGGATGCGGCCGATCGCGCCGCGCGTAGCCTTGCCGCCTATGTGGGCCTGGCGCACGTGTGCCGCTTTCCCGAGCGCAAGGACTATCCTTGGCGCGAGCAGGCGCCCGACGACGCCGTGGTGGCCCAGCGCTGCGAGGCGCTCGGGCGTATCGTGCGCGGGGACAACTGCATCATGGTCGCCTCGGCTCGCGCGCTGCTGCGCTGCGTGCCGCCGGTCGAGAGCCGCTACTGGGGGTCCACTACTTTTGCGGTGGGCGAGGAGATTTCTTTTGACGAGGTACCGCAGCGTCTGGTGGGCATGGGCTACACCAATGCCGGCGCCGCTGACGCGCCCGGCCTGTTCCGTGTGCACGGCGACACCGTCGAGGTGTTTCCCGCGCAGGAAAAAGCGCCCGTGCGCATCGAGTTCTTCGGCGACGAGATCGACCGCATCCGCCGCATGGTGAGCTCAACGGGGCAGACCATCGGCAACGAGGACAGCATCGAGATCTTCCCGTGCCGTGAGCTGGCGCTTACCGACGAGGCCGTCCACAACATGCATGTGGCGCTCTACCGCGCAAGCCAGGACGACAGCAAGTTGGCGGCGCTGCTCGAGATGGTGGATGCACGCATCGTCACGCCTGAGCTCGATCGCTTTTTGCCGGTGATGTACGGCCAGACCGTAAGCCCGCTGTCGCACGTGAGCGGCAAGGCGCTCGTGGTGCTGTCCGAGCCGCGCTCGCTGTTCGACGATTGCCTGCGCGCCTACGAGGATATCGAGGCACGTGCCGGCGAGGCGGGGGTCGACCGTCTGGACGGCCTGTACGTGCGTGCCCAGCAACTCGACTTTGGTTCCCAGCAACGCCTGAACTATGTGAGCCTCATCCGTGCCGGCGGTGCGGTGACGGCCGAGCTCAAGATTGAGCAGCCTGCCATCGCAGGCTCGGACAACCGTTTCATGACGCGCATCCAGGAGGTCGTGGGCAAGCGCTATGCCTGCGTGTTTGCCATCCCCGACCGTGGTGCGCGCGAGTCGATGGAGCTTACCTTTGGCGACGAGGGCATTACCTTTGAGGAATCGCTGACCGCGGCGCCCGAAAATGCCGGCGCTATCGGCGACCGCGTGCGCGTGGCGGCGGCGGATTCCGCCGACCGTGCCGCACGCCAGGAAGCCCGTGCTTCCATTCGCGAGCGTAAGGCAGATGCGCTCAACGCCCGCTCGCTCGAGGCGGGCGCCGCGCAGGCTGCCGCCGGCGCCGCCGTGCCCACCATCTCGCGCGGGCGTGTGACCTTTGTGGACGCGGCCCTGCCGCAGGGCGTGGTCGTGCCCGACGCCAATTTGGCCGTGTTCTCGATCGCCGACCTCAACGCCCGCATGGATGCCAACCGCGCGCGCAGCCGCCGCAAGGTTGACATTACGCAGATCACCTTCCCGTTTAAGCCGGGCGACTACGTGGTGCACGCTACCCACGGCATCGCGCTCTTTAGCGAGATCGCGCGCCAGGAAGTGGGCGGCAAGGAACGCGACTACTTTTTGCTGGAATACGCCGATGGCGACAAGCTCTACGTGCCGTTGGAGCAGGTCGACCGCATTACGCGCTACGTTGGTCCCGACGGCGATAAACCGCGCTTGACCAGACTCAACACCGCCGACTGGACGCGGGCTACCAACAAGGCGCGCAAGAATGCCAAAAAGCTGGCGTTTGACCTGGTCGACCTGTATACGCGCCGCTCGTCGATTACCGGTATCGCCTGTCCGCCCGATACGCCCGAGCAGATTGAGATGGAGGAGAGCTTCCCCTACGACGAGACGCGCGACCAGCTGGAGGCAATCGCCGACATCAAGGCCGACATGGAGGCGCCCAAGCCCATGGACCGCCTGCTGTGCGGCGACGTGGGCTTTGGCAAGACCGAGGTCGCCCTGCGCGCGGCCTTTAAGTGCGTGGACTCCGGCCGCCAGGTCATGGTGCTCTGCCCCACGACCATTCTGGCCCAACAGCACTACGAGACCTTCTTTGAGCGCTTTGCCCCGTTTGGCCTGGAGGTCGAGGTACTCAGCCGCTTCCGCACGCCGGCGCAGCAAAAGCGCGCGCTCAAGGCGTTTGCCGAGGGCACGATTGACGTGCTCATCGGCACGCACCGTCTGCTTTCGGCCGACGTGAACCCCAAGAACCTGGGCCTGGTGATCATCGACGAGGAGCAGCGCTTTGGTGTGCAGCACAAGGAGCAGCTCAAAAACCTGCGCGAGCAAATCGACGTGCTCACGCTCTCGGCAACGCCGATTCCGCGAACCATGCAGATGGCCACGAGCGGCGTGCGCGACATGAGCCTGATCACCACACCGCCGACCGGGCGTCGTCCCGTGATCGTACACGTGGGGGAGTACGACCCCGACGTGGTGAGTGCGGCGATTCGCCTGGAGGTGGGCCGCGGCGGTCAGGTGTACTACGTGTCCAACCGCGTCAAGACCATCGACGATGCCGTGGCGCGCGTGCACGAGGCTGCGCCCGAAGCGCGCGTGGGCGTGGCGCACGGCAAGATGAGCCCGCGCGAGGTCGAGGACGTGATGATCGAGTTCGCGACCAAAAAGATTGACGTGCTTATCGCCACGACCATCGTGGAGAGCGGTATCGACAACGCAACGGCCAACACGCTCATCATCGAGGACTCGCAGCGTTTGGGCCTGGCGCAGCTCTACCAGCTCAAGGGCCGCGTGGGCCGCTCGGCCACGCAGGCCTACGCGTACTTTATGTTCCCGGGCGAGCTGCCGCTCACCGAGGAGGCCACGGCGCGCCTGACCGCACTTTCCGAGTTCCAGGACCTGGGCAGCGGCATGCGCATCGCCATGCGCGACCTGGAGATCCGTGGTGCCGGCTCGCTCATGGGCGCCGAGCAGCACGGCAACCTGTCGAGCGTGGGCTTTGATCTGTTTACGCAGATGCTGGGACAGGCCGTGGCCGAGGCGCGCGGCGATGATGACGCCGGCGTGGAGGCGGCGAGCGTGGGCATTAACCTGCCGGCCGACTACTTCTTGTCCGAGGAGTACATGCCGGCGGTGGACCAGCGCGTGCTCGTGTACCGCAAGCTCGCGGCGGCTGAGGACCTGGAGAGTATCGACGAGGTGCAGGAGGAGACCGAGGCCGCGCATGGCGAGCTGCCGTTGGCGGGACTCAACCTGTTCAATCGCGCGCGCATCCGCATTCGCGGTGAGCGCCTGGGGCTCGAGAGCGTTACGCTCAGTGGCGGCCGCATCACGTTCTTGGGCGTCGACGTGCCCAAGAAGGTAGCCTTTGAGCTTAAGACCCGCTATGGCGCGGTGAACTTTCCCAAGAGTCGCAAGCTGTCGGTGCCCTACAAGGCGGGCGCCGGCGCGGGCAGCGGCCTGGGTCGCGGCCTCGATGCCAACGACGGCGCCGGCCCGGTGGCGGCCGCGCTCATGCTGCTGCAGCAGCTGGGTGCCAGCGACGACGACTAACAAGTAGGGGCGTGGCGGGACGGAGCTATCAGCTGCTCTTTGCCCCGCCGCCTCGCAGGTTGATTCTGACCCCATCGAAAGGAAAGCATGTTCGGATACATCTATAAGAAAGATGTCGCCATTATCGCGGTTGTCCTGTGTCTTTGTCTGGGCGTGGGCAGCTTCTTCGATTATCAGATCTCGAGCGCGCTGTTCAACATCGGCAGCATGTACGGCCGCTTTATCGAGGCGGCCGGCGAGCTGCCGTTTGAGCTGACGGCGAGTGTCGCGGGCGTTATGCTCGTGCGCTCGGCACGACCCGATTCCAAGACGAGCAAGTGGCTCGCCGTGCTGGGCGTTCTGATCAACGTGGGCCTGGTCGGCTACGAGATTATCGGATCGCTGCGCGTCGGCGGCAAGCTCATCGCGTTTCAGCTGGTTCTGACGTTTGCGTTGGTCATCGCAGCCAACCTTATCGTCTATCGCCTTACTCGCACGACCGAGCCCGACGAGCTCACACGCTGGGCGTTGATGGTACTGGCCGTGTGGGTCGCTCAGGCCATCATCCTCAACGTCATTGTTAAGCCGTTGTGGTCGCGCCCGCGCATGCGCGTGATCGAGGTCACGCCGGGGCTCAATTTTCAGCCGTGGTGGGTGATCGGCAATCCCGACAAGTGGACCTATATCGCCGCCGGCGTGATCAAGGACGGGTTCAAGTCGTTCGCGAGTGGACACACCGCGCATGCGGCGATCGGCCTTATGCTCGCCGGGCTTCCCGCGGCGGCCTTTAAGGAAAAACCGTCGCGCCGCCGCGTGGTCTTTTGGACGGCGGCTGTGGTCGCGGCGCTCGTCGCGTTTGGCCGCATCGTGATCGGTGCGCACTTTTTGAGCGACGTGAGCTGCGGCTTTGCCCTGGTACTGGCACTTGAGTGCCTTGCCGCGCGCATTGCCTATCCCAACGGCGTACAATAGCTCCGTTTGAATCATCTGGCCGATACCCGGTAAGAGAGGATTGCCATGCTCGCGTTTAACAACGACTATTCCCACGGCGCACATCCGGCAGTGCTGCAGGCGCTCGTCGATACCAACATGGAGCCGCAGCCCGGCTACGGTACCGATGTACACACCGAGCGTGCCAAGCAGCTTATCCGCGAGGCCTGCCAGGCCCCCGATGCCGACGTGTTTTTTCTGGTGGGCGGCACGCAGGCCAACGCGACGGTGATCGACATGCTGCTCGCGCCGTACGAGGGCGTCGTTGCTGCCGAGACTGGCCACGTCGCCTGCCACGAGGCGGGCGCCATTGAGTTTGGCGGCCACAAGGTGCTCACCATCCCCGGCTACGAGGGCAAGATGCGTGCCGAGGATCTCGAGAACTATATCCAGGTGTTCTACGAAAACGAGAGCTACGAGCACACGGTGTTTCCGGGTGCCGTGTACGTGAGTCTATCGACCGAGTACGGCACGCTGTACTCCAAGGCCGAGCTCGCGGCAATTCACGCAGTGTGCCAGAAACGCGAGATTCCGCTGTTTGTGGACGGTGCTCGCCTGGCCTATGCGCTGGCGGCCGATGAGTGCGACATTACCCTGCCTGAGCTGGCGCAGCTGTGCGACGTGTTCTACATCGGCGGCACCAAGTGCGGCGCTCTGTGCGGTGAAGCCGTGGTGTTTTGCGGCATGCACGCCCCGGCGCACCCCATTCCGCGTATTAAGC
>URMO01000059.1 GCA_900549085.1 uncultured Collinsella sp.
GTTCAGGAAGTTCACGAACGATCACTCTCCGTTTAGGTTCTTTGGTATCCGCGCAAATAAAGGCATATCCCGACGATTATAGAGGATAGGATTCCCGTAACCGCCGCCTTGGCGACGACCGGGCCCGCAAGGCTGGCAATTTCCATATGGTGTGCAAGACAAAACGATACGGCCGAGCCGATGCCGGCGACGGCAATTGCGACGACGGCGGCAAGGTTCGATCCCTGCTCGGCGCGCTTGGCATGAGCATTGAGCAGCAGCGATGTTGCCGCGGCTGTTGCTGCAACCAGCACGATTGCAGTGAGAAGGAGCGCGTCTCCCAGCGCTGCGGCGACATTGCTAAGCCCCAGTGCGCCTCCCGCAGAGAGAGCCGCTGCAGCAAGGCGGGCAAAGAGTGCGCCCATGCCCGTGGCTGCCGCGGCGCTTGCCGGGCCGAGCCAAAACGCCGCGATGCTCGCGGCGGCTCCGGCGGCAAGGAGGGCGTCGCCGGTGAGGCAACCCAGCGCAAGCGCGCAGGTGAGCGTCGTGCTCGCAGCTGCCTCGGTGCGTCCCCAAGCAATCCACCAACCGGACATGGCAGCGGCAAAAATGACCGCGACCGGCAGCATCGACAGAATGCCCTGTGCCTGCATGGTGGCGTTGGCCATGAGCACCAAAAAGCCCACGGCCGAGATGGCCGAGCCAATCTGCGGGGCCAAGCCTGCCGCCGCGCCAATGGCGACGGCCGCCACGACCAGCCCGGGAAGCGCCGCGACGCCGGCTGTCTGCATAAGCAAAAAGCTGAAGGCTCCGCATGAGAGTGCCGAGATGCCGCGCATGGTGTAATTGCGTGCGCGGCCCCAGCGCGTGCCCGCCCAGCCAAGTGCGGGGTCGACCTCGACGGTGTCATCCTCGTAGCTCGATGGCTCGATATCATCTGCCGCACACTCGTCATTCGAAAGCTCGCCTACCATCTGCTCCAAGCTGCGACGGCCTTCGCGCACGCTCCCCAAGCCGGCAAGGAGTCGGTCGCAGAATGCCTCGATGCTATCGGGGCGGTCTTGCGGCATGGGGGAGAGGGCGCTCATGAGCGCCGCCTCGGCCCCCGGGGGAAAGTGCGGGATCAGCTCACTGGGATAGGTGGCGACGCCGATGATGCGGTCGAGCGAGTCGGCGGGCGTGGACGCCATAAAGGGGGCGCTGCCGCACAGGCCCTCGTAGATCACGCAGGCAAGGGCAAAGACATCGGCGCGCTCGTCGACCGTGCCGGTCTCGATGTCGAGCTGCTCGGGCGGCATGTAGCCGATGGTGCCGCCGCGCGATCCGCCAAAGCCGCCGGCAGACGACAGCCGCGCCATGCCAAAGTCGGTGAGCTTTACATTGCCCGAATGGTCGATAAGCACATTGGCGGGCTTTATGTCCAGATGAAGCACGCCGTTTGCATGGGCAAAGGTGAGTGCCTGACCCAGCGCGTCGGCAATGGCAGCAGCCTCGTCAAAGGTGAGCGAGTGGCCATCCACGCGATGCAAAAACTCGGCCAACGACATGCCGTCGACATACTCCATGACCAGGTAGGCATAGGCGGTGTCGTGCGTAAAGTCGATAACCTGCACGATATTGGGGTGTTGAAGCATGGCGGCGGTATGTGCCTCGCGCAGCACGTCCATGATGTCGCTGGCGGGCATGCCGGCGCCGTTGATAAGAGGGATGCGCTTAATGGCCACGCGACGGCGCAGGTGCGTGTCGCGGCAAATCTCGATGGAGCCAAAACCGCCGGTCGCAAGCGTCTCGAGCGGCTGGTACCGCTTGAGCAGCTCGCGAGAGCTAGTGCCCTCCAAGGGAACGTCCGGCGAGAACCGGGCGGTATGTTGCGAGAAAAGCGGCATGGCCAACCCTCGTGCGTTTAAAGTTCGTTTGCGAGCGGCGGGCGCGGGGCCGAGCCGTTCGCGGTGGCATAGATGCTGCTAGTGTAGCACGCTCAGGCGGATGGCGAGGATGGCGGGATGCGAGGCTGCCTGTCTGGCTTGGCCTTAGCGCTTCTTCTTGCTCTTCTTCTGCTTGCGCCGCTTGCCCTTGTTATCCTGGGGCTTGTCGGCCTTGTCGCCCCGCTTGGCCTCGGCGGCAGCCTTCTCGGCCTTCATTTTCTTCTTCTTGGTCTCGATGCGGAGCTTTTTGTTAATGCGCGCCTTAAGGAAGGTGCCAAACTGCTCGGCATTGCCGCGGACAAAGGTGTCCTTAGGGATCGTCACGCCCTGGTCGGCGAACATGGCTACAAAGATGCGCTCGCCGTCGAGCACGTGGTCGAGCTTTTCAAACGGGAAGAACTGCGACTTGCCGCTCTTGCCCCAAACCATCAGGCCGTCCTCGTTGGCGGCGACGCGGCGATAGCGGCCACCCATGGACTCGTCGGCCTCGACGGCATCGATAAAGTCGCGGGCGAGGGTGTGGTGCAGGTTTTTGCTCCACCAGGCCAAAAAGGCGCCGAATACGATCAGGACGACGCCAAACTTGATCCAGTTGCCGCCGGCCACCAGCATGCCAATGCCGAGCAGCGCGGCAATTGCCGCGGCGACATACAGCGAGCCGCGACGCCTGGGTGAGGCGACCAGGCGGGCGAAGTCGGTGACCAGGTCGTTTTCGTACTGGTACTCGTTGAGGTACAGGATGCCGTCGTCGGCTGCGGCCTGCTTCTCGAGCGCGACCTCGACCTGGTCGGCTGCTTCGGAGGGAACGAGGTTGCTCTCTGCGTCTGCCATGCTCTTTGGACTCCTATCGCGGCGGGCTCGCCGTACGGGTTATTATGAGTGAAGTATGCCGTGCGACCGCATGGCCGTCGCGGCAACAAGACTCAGTATACCCGGGGGAGCACCCATGGAATCGTTGTACCGAAAGTATCGCCCGCTCACCTTCGACTCCGTGGTGGGCCAGCAGCATATCGTCTCGACGCTCGAGCACGCCATCACCGAGGGACGCCTGTCCCACGCGTACCTGTTCTGCGGACCGCGCGGCACGGGCAAGACCACCATGGCGCGCATCCTTGCCAAGGCGCTGCTGTGCCGCAATGCCGAGGCGGCGCGCGCCGAGGGCGCAAGCGGCTGCATGCCCGACGGCACCTGTGAGGAGTGCGAGCTCATCGCCGAGGGCAACCACCCCGATGTCTACGAGCTCGATGCCGCAAGCCGCACGGGCGTGGACAATGTGCGCGAGGAGATCATCAACTCCGTCAACTTTGCCCCGGTGCGCGGCAAGTACAAGATCTATATCATCGACGAGGTTCACATGCTCACGACGGCGGCGTTCAACGCGCTGCTCAAGACGCTCGAGGAGCCGCCGGCACACGTGATCTTTGTGCTGTGCACCACCGATCCGCAAAAGATTCTGGAGACCATCCTCTCGCGCTGCCAGCGCTTCGATTTCCACCGCATCGGCAACGAGGATATCGAGCATCGCCTGTCCTACGTGTGCGAGCAGGAGGGCTTCGATTACGACGACGAGGCGCTCGCCATCGTGGCGCGCCATGCCAAGGGCGGCATGCGCGACGCGCTCTCCACGCTGGAGCAGCTGAGCGTTTTTGGCAACGGCGCCGTGCATGCGGACGATGCCCGCTCGCTTTTGGGCGAGGTTTCGGACCAGATTCTGGGCGAGTTTGCCCGCGCCATCGCCGAGCGTGATATTGCTGAGCTCTATGGGCTCATTCGTGCACAGGTCGAGGAGGGCAATGACCTGCTTGAGCTGACGCGCGACCTGGTGGCGCATGTGCGCGACGTGTATGTGGCTTGCGTTGCCGGTGCCCGTGCCGAGCTGTTTGAGGGCGGGGTCGAGCAGGCCGAGGCGCTTGCTGCCGAGGCCGCCGCCTTTGGCGAGCATTCGGCCGACCGTCTGGCCCGCGTGCTGACGGTGCTTGACGATGCCGCGCTGGAGATGAGGGGCGCGAGCGACGTGCGCCTGGTGCTCGAGATCGCCTGCACGCGCCTGGCACGTCCCGAGGCCGATCTGACCATTGAGGCCCTGGCCGAGCGCGTGGCACGCTTGGAGGCCATGGTTGCCAACGCCGCGGTGCCGGCGAGCGTGGCTGCTGCTCAAGCGAGTGCGCCTGCTGCATCCGCACCCGCTGCTGCCCAGCAGCCGACGCTCATTTCGGGCGCCCGCGCTGCCGCTCCTGCGGTGACCGTCGCCCCCGCTGCTACGTCCGCGCATCAGGGTGGCATGCCTTGGGACCGCGGCGCTGCTGTTCCGTCTGCCCAGCCTGCGCCCGCGCCGACCCCCAAGCCTGCCGCGCTGACATCTCAGCCTACATCGGCTCCGATGTCTCAGCCCGTTGCGGCTCCCGCGCCTGCCGCCGCTCCGGCACCTAAGCCCCAGCTCAACAACGCCGCCCAGGTTGCTGCCGCCGGCGCCGCCGAGACCCCCGCGGTCGAGGATGCCGGCGAGCTACAGCGCAAATGGGCCGAGGTCGTCGAGCGCGTCAAAGCTCAGCAAGCCTCCTACGCGGCTCTTCTGCTTAACGCCCGCGCCACGGCGGACGACGGCTCTAAGCTTACGGTGTCGTTCCCCACGGCCTTTGCCATCAAGATGCTCGGCCGCGCCGATACGCAGTCGGTGGTCCTGCCGACAGTCAACGCAGTCTTCGGTCGTCGTACCGTCGACTATGTCCTGAATGGGGGTGGCACGCCGGCTCCTCAACATGAGGAGCATTCTCCATCTGCACGGGCTGCGGCATCTGCGGACCCGCAACCCGTGTCCTCGGCGGCCCCTGTATCCTCGAGCGCCAGCGCTCCGCAGCGGCAAGCGACGTCGGTGATGGCACCGACCTCGTCGGCGCCTGAACCCGCTGCGGCCAAACCGGCTGCTCCGGTCCCCGCACCCAAGCCCGTTGCCGCGCCTGTGCCCAAGCCATCCGACCTGGCCAAGACCCCCTGGCTGCGCTCCGACAACCCCGCCGGCGCCCCCGCTACGGGTAAGCTCCCGACCGAGCCCGCGCCCCGAGCGCCCGAGCGCGCGTCCGCTCCCAAGACTCAGCCGTCTGCGCAGGCTGCGTCGTGGGAATCCGAGCAGGTGCCCTACGACGACGCCATGGTCGGCGGCTTCGCCGGCGATGCGAGCGGGGAGGATCTTCCTCCGTTCGACGTGCCTGCCGCGGTGCCTGCGCCCAGCCCTGCCGCTTCAGTCGCGGCTCCCGCAGCTGCGACGTCCGCTCCCGCAAGCGATGACGCCCCCGCTGCCCCTTGGGAGTCCAACCCCGGCGCCGGCAGTCCCTTCGGCCACCAGGGCGCAGCCCCGAGCATCCCGCAGACCGAGGATGAGGCCAAAGCCCTCATCCGCAACGTCTTTGGCCAGGCCACCATCTTCAAACCGGTGGAGTAACCGTGCGGGCGGACATACTGCTCACGAAGAGCTCTCTTTGTCCGGGCGCATCTGTATTTCGGACATGTGTAGTGTGGTGCCGCGTATATCGCATTCGAGCAGACAGGCACGTGACGGTCGGCCTAGGATGCTGAGGTCGATACGATATGTCGCATGGCTGTCCGTGTACTCGACTTGCTCGGCGTTGACGGTTGCTCCGATTGTAAATAAAGAGCCCAGTTCGGCATCGACAATCTTGGAGTCCTTTATCTTGACCTTGAACTCTTGGTAGAGGGACGGGCTGTTGTAGTAAATGGTTCGGGTTCCGTCGGTGCACTCATCGGCCGCTTCCCATTTGACGACGGGCTGGTCCGAGCTGGATATCAGCAGTTCTGCTCCAAAGGCTATGGCATGGGTGATGACAACCAGCAATGCCCAGCCGACAAAGAGATAGAGAACCACATATGCAACGGGGTGTTTTGAGCGGATGTTTTGGAGCGCGTCGGGGACATTCATGGGGCACCTCCAAATTGCGATCTTTGACAATCAAATTTTACCATGCCGTCATGAGCGCCACCTCGAGCGGCGGTTTAGCATTTTGCTATCTAGCTGGATGCAGAAAATGCCGGGTTCCGGCCCTGCTAGATTTAATTTGAGACATTTATGCAGATGCGAATTATTCAACTTTGCATAATTTTTGGGTGCGGTTTGCACTCCAGGACATGTATATCGACTGAGGTAGCGTGTCCGCCCCGCTCGCTGGCCCCGCGCCGTGGTACGATTTTTGAGTTTGAAAGTCCCGCCGTGCTCCGGCTGCCCTTGCAGCTCGGCGTGCGGCCGCACGTAAAGGAGCCATCATGGCCGGTATGAACATGCAGCAGATGATGAAGCAGGCCCGCAAGATGCAGGAGCAGCTTGCCGCCGCGCAGGAGAACCTCAAGTCCCAGACCGTCGACGCCTCTGCCGGCGGCGGCATGGTCAAGGTGACCGTTAACGGCGAGATGGAGCTCGTCAACCTCACCATCGATCCCGATGCCCTCGATCCCGAGGACGTCGATATGCTGCAGGACATGATCATGGCTGCCGTCAACGAGGCCGTCCGCGGCGTCAACGAGCTCGCCAACAAGCAGATGGGCGCCATCACCGGCGGCCTTAACATTCCGGGCATGCCGTTCTAAGACACGCATATATATGAGTGCGAATCACAGTCTGCAAAAACTGCTCGATGAGCTGGGCCGTCTGCCGGGCATTGGTCCCAAGTCGGCCCAGCGCATCGCCTATTACCTGCTCGAGGCCGATGCCGAGGAGGCCCGCCGCCTGGCCGAGGCCATCCTGGAGGTCAAGCAGGAGGTCCACTTTTGCAGCCGTTGCTTTAACTACGCCACGGCCGACGAGTGCTCCATCTGCCAGGACCCGATGCGCGATACCACTCGCATTTGCGTGGTGGGCGAGCCGCGCGACGTCCAGGCAATCGAGCGCACGGGCAGTTACCATGGCCTGTACCATGTGCTGGGCGGCGTGATCAGCCCCATGGACAAGATTGGTCCCGAGCAGCTGCACATCCGCGAGCTGCTGGCGCGTCTGGGCCACGAGGATATCCATGAGGTTATCATCGCCACCAACCCCAACATCGAGGGCGAGACCACGGCGAGCTACCTGGCCCGCACTATCAAGCCATTGGGCGTTGAGGTATCGCGTCTTGCGAGTGGCCTTCCCGTGGGCGGCGACTTGGAGTATGCCGACGAGCTTACGCTTGGCCGCGCTATCGAGGCCCGCCGCGCGATCTAGGCGGTGTCAGCTCCGCGGCATGTCCCGTCGGCCTGCCGCACGGCGCGCTCATAATTGGGCATGCGTTCATGCATTTGTTGTGCAACAAACCTGCTTTTCATCCGCTTATCGCGTGGATGGGTCCGTCTGCACCTCGTATTTGCCCATTCGTTGCGCAACCTTTTGGGTTCGCTGATACACTCAAATGTGAATATGAAAGAATGCGCCGCTTTTAAGCGGCGTGTTTTTGTTGGAGGAGAACGCATGCGGCCCGGGGGAACTCAGACAAAGCATGGCGCCGCGGTGCGCATGCGACGCCGGCTGGGCCTGGCGCCTCGGGCGTGTGTGCTGCTGTCTTGCTCGCTCGTGCTGGTCATAGCCGGTGTTTCGGCTTATGGCATGACGGTGCCGTCCATGGTGCAGGCGCATGCTGCGCGTGAGCTGCATATTGGGCGCAAGGCCAAAAGCGACTTGGGAACGACAACTGGATATGCGTGGGCGAGCGTGGTCGGGCGCACCGTGTTTGGCGTCGATTCCGCGGACGAGGGCGAGCAGGCGTCCAACGAGATCACGCTGGCAAACGGCAAGACCATCGTGCTCACCAACACCAAGGTCATTACGAAGCTTTCCAATAACAGCGTGGCTTCTGTCGTTAACAAGGCGGAGCAGCAGAAGGAGCAGGATACGCAACAGACGGGCAAGCCCGGCGGCTCGGACGGGTCCGGTTCTGGCACCGGTTCGTCGAGCTCGGGCGGCGGTTCCGGTTCGGGCTCCGCCTCTGGCGGTGGATCTTCGAGTGGTGGCTCGACGGACGGCGGTACCGGCGGCGATATGGGCTCGGGTGGCCTCTCGGCTGCCGAGGAGGAGAGTATTCACAGTTGGCTCGTGACCAAATACAACATGCTCGATGGCTATGTCGCCCGCGCCAACAGTGTGGTTTCGACCTATAACGCTACGGGCGATACCGGACCGTGCGACACCCTGGCCAACGATATGTTTGTTATCCGTGCCGAGTTCGGTCGGCAAAGGTTCTCGACCAAATCTAAGTGGTATCGGCAGTATGCCAATCTGTGGGGCTGCTATACCAACCTGTGTCAATGGGTTGGACACTATGGCGACGACGACGTTGCGCTCAACAACTTCAACACCAATGTGGCGGCGATCGCCCTATGACGAACGACCTCGCTTCTACGGCAGCCCAGCCGCTCAACCGTGATCCCATGGTGGGCCTGCGCCTGGCGCGCATCGACGGGTTTGAGCCGGCCGTCGCCCTGGGTACGGACGAGCTTCCCGCCTACCTGCGCCGGTTTACGATGCTGTTTGCCGATGACGCCACCATGCGCCGCGGCGGTATCGGCCGTGTGACGCGTGCCGTCAACGCGCAGGGCGAGGCCGTGGCGCTCAAGCAGCTCATCTTGCCAACGCGCGACGAATTTGATGACGATGTCGCCCACGAGGCGCTGGTCACCAAGTTCAAGGCGGCGTTTCGCGAGGAATATGAATGCCATCGTGCCCTTTCGGGCCTTAAGGGCTTTCCCCGCTTATACGGGTGGGGCGAGGTCGACGGCGTGCCCGTGATCGTCATGGAGTGGGTCGAGGGCGAGACGCTCGCTCGCCTGCGCTCGCGCCTTGCCGTGGACGATGCCGGGCGTCTGTCGCCGCTCGTGGCGGCGCGCCTGGGTCGCGACCTGTTCGATCTGCTCTGCCGCATGAGCTTGGTAGGCGAGGGGTTCGTCCATCGCGATATCTCGCCCGCTAATATTATGGTGCGCACGGCGCGCCTGCCGCTCGACCGACAGCTTGCCGAAGGCACCTTCGACCTGTGCTTGATCGATTTTGGCTCGTCGCTGGCGCTCGAGCCCGCCTCTGCGGTGGCCGGCACCGGCGGCAAGGCGTCGTTTACCGAGCGCTATGCCACGTTGCGCCGTGCGACGGTGGCCTACGCCCCGCCCGAGATGCTCACCGACGATATCCCCGACCTGCACATGCTTCGCATGTCGCCGGCGATCGATGTCTACGCAGCGGCGAGTACGGTCTACGAGCTCATCGCCGGTGTCGCGCCGTACGAAGTAGCGCCGGGTGCGTCGGGTACTTCGGGCTCGCGCAAAAAGACACGCGATATCGCCAGCCCTTATCGCCTCAAGATGGATACGCTGCCCGATTATCCCGTCGGCGCCCACGCGCCCGGCTGCGACTTGACGCAACTGCTGCGACGCGAGCCCGATGTGGCACTTGCCGCGGCCGAACAGGCTCAGCAGCTGGGGCTCGATCCAAATTCCGAGGATCTGCGCGATGCGCTGGCGTTTGTCGACGCTCAGCTGTTCGATGTGGTGATGGCCTGCCTGTCCTGCCATCAGGAAGATCGTCCCGAGCCGGCTGCGGTGGAAGCGGCGCTCTCGGCATTTTGCGACCACTATGCGCAAAATGTCGCCCGCTCGCTTCGCGCCGAGCCGCTCACACCCTGTCCCATGGACGCGTCCGGCCGCGTGGTCCGTCGAGCTGCGATGATCGGCGCTGCGTCTGCCTGCGGCCTCGTATGGGCCGTTGTGGTGGTGTCGGTGGCACTGCTGGCGTCTGGTGCTCGTGCGACGGTTGCCGTGGGGTACATTTCGTGGTCCGGCACGCTGCCGGGTATCGTTGCCGCGCTCGCGCTGGCACTGCCGGGCATGGCGGGCATTGTCGCCGGCGCCATGGCGCGCGATCGTCGCACGGGGTTCCTGCATGGCGTACTGGCGCTTTCTGCCTGCGAGGTTCCGGTGCTGATCGCGGTTGCATGCACCGTGTTTTCCCAGCGCGCCGTAGCGAGCGGCTTTGTTGCCGCCTTAATTGCAACATACACGCTCGTATGGTTTTTGCTGTCGATGGGTTTTGCCTTTGAGCTTCCCGTCGCGGCGCCGCGGCGCACAAAAACCCAGACGGTGACGCCGCTTGCCGGTGGTGCCGCGGCGGTTCGCGCCTTTGTCGGGACGACCGAGACGTCGTCCGATACGAGTTCAACGACCAAGGAGGTCTAGGCCATGGCATCTCAAATCAAGCTCACCCCGTGCGGAGCCATGTTCGACATCTTTAAACGCGCAGCGCACCTGAGCCATATCGAGCTATGTGGCATGGTGCTTTCGAGCCGTCCGCTGGCCGATGGCCGCAGCCCCCAGAGCCGCGCCGCCGATCGCTCCTGGGTCTCGCGCTTTATCGTGCGCGCTCCGGTCGGCACGCTGCAGGAGCGCTATTTTGCCGATTACGGCACCTCGGCCGCGCGCATCATGTCGCATCTTGCCCTGCGCCGCCGCAATCCCATGAATGCCACGGCGGTGATCAACATGGTGTGCGGGCCCGCCGGCGAGCCCATGGTGCGGGCGCTCGAGGAATGCCATCAGGATACGAGCCTCTACCGCAATGCGGTCGAGCGACTGTCGCAGGCGGCGGAGCTTATGCCCGCCGAGCGTGCTGAGGCCGTGCTGGTGCTGTTTGTCGCCGTCGGCTGCTCGGCGGATGTTCGATCCTCGGTGACCTATGCCATCGACTACGCTCATGCGACCTGCGGCGGCGCCACGTCGACGCCGCGCTCGCTGAGCACCTCGACGGTCACGGGCGATCACGAGGCGGCGCCTGCGCATCCGCTGGGACTGCTGCGCGTGCAAAACGGTTACGTGGTAAGTGCCCCGCGCTGGATTCAGCCGAGCGAGCAGGGCGTGGAGATCGGTGCGCTGGCGACGGGGGAGGGCGATATCACCGATGTGGGCGATGACGTTTCGGCTCGCCATGCCCACGTGTGGTGCGATGACCAAAATGTCTGGTACGTCGAGGACCTGTCGTCCACCAACGGAACCGTGGTGGTAAACGGCGCGACGAACGTCTGCACCCAGGTCGAGCCCGGCCGCTCCGCTCAGCTCAACCCCGGTGACGAGCTCAGGCTCGGCGAATCCACCACCTACGCCATTCTCCTCGGCGCTCTCTAGCCAGTCCTGCCAAATGATCCCTTGGGGACGGAGGAAAACGGATCACCGGGGTCGAACGCCTCTTCGGTGATCCGTTTTCCTCCGTCCCCAAGGGATCATTTTGTTCCCGGCAGTCACCCGAGGTAAACCTTTACCGGCCACCTATATTTGCCGAAATATGGCTTGACGGCGGGGTACAATAAACCCGCATGCGGATTTCCGTTGCGGGCGCCTCCCATCGCCGGGGCGTGCCCGGGAGCATCCGGCATGCGGCCTTTGCGGCGCCCGGTCATGTGCAAGACGGGTAGCTGGGCCTGTGGAGCGCGTGCAGCCCTCCTCGCCTTGGCATGCCTTCTCTCCACGCCATGTACCTGCTGCTCAGTCTGCCTGCCAGATGATTGGAAGCAACAGCGAAAATCCCATCACGCCAATATCCCGGCGATCGCCGGGGCCTGTATACCTATATGAGAGGAGAGGGGTATATGGCGCGTAAGTTTAAGTCTATGGACGGCAACGAGGCGGCCGCATATGTTTCGTATGCGTACACCGAGGTAGCGGGAATTTATCCCATTACGCCGTCCAGCCCGATGGCCGACCATGTCGACCAGTGGGCGGCCCAGGGTCGCAAGAACATCTTTGGCACCCCGGTCAAGGTCGTCGAGATGGAGTCTGAGGCAGGTGCAGCCGGTACCGTTCACGGTTCGCTGGGCGCCGGTGCTCTGACCACCACCTACACGGCTTCTCAGGGCCTGCTCCTGATGATCCCGAACATGTACAAGATCGCGGGCGAGCAGCTCCCGGGCGTCTTCCACGTCTCCGCGCGTTGCGTCGCTTCGCACGCCCTGAACATCTTCGGTGATCACTCCGACGTCATGGCCTGCCGCCAGACCGGTTTCGCCATGCTCGCCGAGGGCAACGTCCAGGAGGTCATGGACCTCTCGCCGGTGGCTCACCTTGCCGCCATCGAGGGTAAGACCCCGTTCCTTAACTTCTTCGATGGCTTCCGCACCAGCCACGAGATCCAGAAGGTCGCCATGTGGGACTACAAGGATCTGGCCGAGATGTGCGACATGGACGCCGTCCAGGCTTTCCGCGATCACGCGCTCAACCCTGAGCACCCGCACACCCGCGGTAGCCACGAGAACGGCGACATCTTCTTCCAGAACCGCGAGGCCTGCAACAAGGTCTACGACGAGCTTCCTGCCGTCGTCGAGGGCTACATGAAGAAGATCAACGAGAAGCTCGGCACCGATTACGGCCTGTTCAACTACTACGGCGCTCCCGATGCTGATCGCGTCGTCGTGTGCATGGGCTCCTTCTGCGACGTGCTCGAGGAAGTCATCGACTACCTCAACGCTCACGGCGAGAAGGTCGGCCTGGTCAAGGTTCGCCTGTTCCGTCCGTTCTCCATCAAGCACTTTGTCGACGTTCTCCCCGAGACCGTCAAGAAGATTGCCGTTATGGACCGCACCAAGGAGCCGGGTTCCATCGGCGAGCCGCTCTACCAGGACGTCGTCTCCGCTCTCTACGAGGCCGGCAAGACGGGCATCAAGGTCGTCGGCGGCTATGACGGCAACAAGGCGCTCGGCCTGCCGTACATCAAGGCCAACGTCCTGATCACCGACTCGAAGACCGGCATCCTGCGCGCGCTGATCTCCGGCGACCATATCAATGACCTGCGCACCGGCGCGCAGCCCGCCGTCATGGCCCGCCTGCTCGCCGCGAAGACCGACGTCGTCACCATCATCGGCACCGGCCTGCAGGGCTACATGAGCCTTCTTTGCATGTCCAAGGTCCTCGATATGAAGGAGATCCGCGTCTGCGATATCTCCGAGGCCGCTATGGACCGCTTCATCGCCCGCTTCCCGGACGCCCCGTTCCGCTTCGTCAAGTGCAAGAGCAACGAAGAGGGCTGCCGCGGCTCCGATGTCATCATCACCGTCACCAACGCCAACGCGGATCTGGTCGAAGAGCCGTGGGTCAAGCCCGGCGCGCTGGTCATGACGATGGGCTCGTTCCGCGAGACCTCGTTCGACGTCGTCCGCAAGGCGGACCGCATCGCCGTCGACCAGGTCGGCCAGTCGCTGCACCGCGGCAACGTCAAGGAGCTGGCGGAGATGGGCGAGATCACGGCCGACTCCTTCGATATCATCGTGCCCGACGTGCTGGCAGGGAAGATGCCCGGCCGCACCGACCCGAACCACCGCATCTACGCGCAGATCATCGGCACCGGCATGCTGGACGTCGCGCTGGCGGGCGTGCTGCTGGAAAAGCTGCACGCGGCAGGCGCGAAGCCGCCCGTGTTTGACATGATGGGCGAATGAGCGAGACGATCCAGCGGACCAAGCTCTACGAGGACGTGACCGAGCGCATGCTCGAC
>URMO01000060.1 GCA_900549085.1 uncultured Collinsella sp.
TTTTTTTTTTTCACGCAGAAGACGGCATACGAGATATCCACTCGTGACTGGAGTTCAGACGTGTGCTCTTCCGATCTGACCGTTCCCTGTTCCTCGAGCAGCTGCCGAACCTTATCCTGTCGCTCCGCTTTAATCACGATGAGTCCTCGCTGTTCCACGCTCACGTCAATTCAAACAATAACGAACAAATTGTATCAGACTCGCGCGCGTCAGAAATGAACGCCCGCACAGCTCCAATCATCACTTTTTTGAGAAAAATACCCCCTGCTTTAGTGGGGTGTAGTGATAATCTCGCCTGTTCGCGCTACAGTTTGTCGGAAATACCTCGATGTTAGGAACCAAATGATCACTTCCGAGCTTTTCGGCACCGCGCCGTGCGGTACCCCCGTTCATCGTTACACCCTCAACGGGCCCGAGATCTGCGTTCGCATTATGGACTATGGCGCCACCGTGTTGGGCATCGACGTGCCCGACATCCCCGGCAACGTGCGCGATGTGGTGCTGGGCTTCGATAAGCTCGAGGATTACTTTGACAACCCCGCCTGCTTTGGTGCGACCATCGGACCTGTGGCCAACCGCACTGCAGGTGCCACGATCACCATCGCCGGCACGGACTGGCATATGCCGGCCAACGAAGGCGCCAACAACCTGCACAGCGATCTTGAGCACGGCCTGCACAAGCGCGTGTGGGATGTTGAGCTCGACGAGACTCACAACGCCGTGTGCATGACCACTTCGCTTGAGAATGGCGAGCTGGGCCTGCCCGGCAACCGCACGTTTACGGCCGTGTTTACCGTTACACGCACCGGCGTCTTTCGCATCGAGTATGGTTGCGAGAGCGACCGCGCCACCTACGTGTCCATGACCAACCACACATATTTCAACCTTGCCGGTCATAACGCCGGCATGGACTGCGAGCACTTCTTTGTCGCCAACGCCGCCCACTACCTGCCCATTGACGGCCAGAACATTCCCACCGGCGAAATTGCTCCGGTCGAAGGCACGCCATTCGACTTCCGCGAGCTGCGTCCTGTCGCGCCCGGCATGGAGGCCGACGACCCGCAGATCAAGCAGGCACGCGGCTACGATCACTGCCTGTGCATCGATGGCTATCAGTACGGCCGCAATCTGCGCCGCGCCCTGCACGTCGAGGAGATGTGGACCGGTCGTGAGCTGGACTACTACACCACCGCCCCGGGCGTGCAGCTCTACACCGGCAACTGGCTGGGCGACGAGCACGCCAAGGACGATGCTAACTATGGCTGGGGCGCCGGCTTTGCCCTCGAGGCAGAGATGTACCCCGACACGCCACACCAGCCGCTGTTCCCGCAGGGCATTGTGGGCCCGGGTCACCCCTATAGCAATGTGATCGAATACCACTTTATGAGGCACTAAGCCCACAACGCAACATATCGCACAGCAGCGCCCGCCGGCACCACCGCCGACGGGCGCTTTGCTACCTAGTCATTGGGGACGTTCTTAAATGACTAGTCATTGGGGACAGTCTTTAACGTTTGGCGAGAAGGACTGTCCCCACCTGTCGGCACTTGGGGACGTTCCTAAAAGGCCGGCACATAAGGAACGTCCCCAAGTGCCAAGGGTGTCCCGTTTGACTAGTCATTTAAGAACGTCCCCAATGACTAGTTGGATGGGGTCGAGATTGGAGCTGGGGAGATAGCAGATTTCTAGTTCTATGCCGAGCTTTTGCAGCTCTCTGAGAGCAGCGACATCTGCGTCGTCTACGGCGACTGCTGGCGTTATGGGATGCTTGCCCTCCCCTGCCCGCATATGGCCAATGCTGATCTTGGTGATCGGCACACCACCCTTAACCAGCGCGAGTGCATCCGTGGGCGACGCCACCATGATGAGAATCCATTGGCGCGACGTTGCGGTATGAATGATATCGACGGTCCTTTGCACCGAGAAAAACCGCGTCCAAACGCCTTCTGGCGCCGCCACCCTCATGGGTGCCCATTGGCGCGAATCCGCCGCGATCTCATCGTTGACGATTAAAACAAGGTTGGAACCTACGGCTTCGTTCCACAGCTCAACGTCTTGCCCGTAAATGAAACGGTCATCGATACGCGTGAGAAGGATCTTGGGTTGAGCCATGGCTGCCCCATTCTGTTTGAGACCCATACGAGCGGGACATCACGTCTCCAATATTAGTGCATTTAAAGTGAGAAAAGCCGTCAGAACACTTGCGCGGATGTGCGATGTCCCGTATCATAGATAGCCGTTGACGCCTCAGTTGCGTCACCACATGGCCGCCAGCGTAGCTCAGTTGGTAGAGCACCGCTCTCGTAAAGCGGGGGTCACCGGTTCGAGCCCGGTCGCTGGCTCCATTGCACAAGATAGCCGCCTTCGGGCGGCTTTTTTGTTGCCGATTTCTTGCGAACATCCGCCAAACCAAGCACAACGCCGCCGGCAACTCCCCTGCTCAACGAAAAGCCCCGCTAACCGCAATCCTCAAAGGAACCGCGATCAGCGGGGCTTAAACGCGCCCCCCAAGGGGAATCACGCTAGCTCACGAGCAGCGCGCTACTCTTCCCAGTAAGCGTCTGCAAGCAGCTTAAAGCAGATCTTCTTGACCGGCTGTGCGCCATCGCCCGGGAACTCGAGTGTGGGCATGTGAGGCTCGCCGGCAACGAACAGCGCAAACTTGTCGTCAGCAAGATCGCCGGCGATCGAAGCGTCGGAATCGACCAGATCGTAGTCGTCCTTCTCGTCAAACTCCTGGACCAGCGTCAGGCTGCCCGTGGCAACCTTAAAGGCCTCGCGACCCTCGACGTCGATCTGCAGGTCGTGATAGCGCTGATGCGTCTCGTAGTGGGCCTCGGCCTCGGGACGCGTCGTGGGAGCCATGACGTTCGCAAAGACCTTGTCGTCCAGAATCGGATGGCTGCCGACCTCGAGCTGCGCCGGGTCATTCTCCTCGAGCCAGTCGATCAACACGTCGAGGCCCTTGAGCATTCCGCGGTACTCCTCGATATCGCCCAATGCACCGTAAATCATCTAAATCCCCTCTCGGATCGCTTCTTTGGCGGCTACTCGGCAAACGCGTTACCGACGCTGTTGCCACCCACATACGTCTCGACCAGGGTAAGGTCGGGATTGAACACGACAACGTCGGCGTCGCGCCCCGACATAATGCTATCGCACTTGTCGTCGACATGAGCTAGCAATCGATGCCGGGGCCGTCGCCCAAGCTCTTACAGCTCGGTCACGACAACGCCGTTGTAGACCTCGTCCCAACGGTCCATGACTAGATGGCCGGTCATGGGATCCATGGCATTGAGCTTGCCGCAGGTGTTGGCGGTACGCAGCACCGTCTCGTCGTCTGCGCCAGCAGCAATGGCATGCGCGAAGCCAGCGATAGTGGAGTCACCAGAGCCCGTGGCGTTAACGGCAGGGATATCGGGCGTCTTTGCGCGGAACGCACGGCCATTGTGGAAGCCAACGGAGCCGGCAGCGCCCATGGACACGACGACCCAGGGGATATCGGAGAAGCGGGCATCAGAGGCGAGCGCGGCGCGGAGCTCGTCCACATCGTCGGTGGTAAAGCTCGTGCCCAGAAGGCCGTTGATCTCGGTCAGGTTAGGCTTGACCAGCTCGGGCTTAATTTCGGACTTAAGGGCGGCCTCGAGCGAAGCACCCGAGGTATCGAGCAGCACCTTGGCGCCGGCGTTCTCGGCAATGCCCGTGATCTTGGCATAGTAGTCTGCCTCGACACCGCGGGGCAGAGAACCCGAAATGGTGACGACGTCGGCCTTGCCCGCAAGCTCAGTAAACTTGGCGGTAAAGGCATCGAGCTCCTCGGGGGCAATTGTCGGGCCACTCTCGAGCAGCTCGGTCTGGTTGCCGGCGTGGAGGATGTTGAGGCAAATGCGAGTCTCGCCCTTGATGGGCACAAAGTCGTTGTTAATACCGTTGGCGTCCATGAGCTCAGCCATGTAGGCGCCCATGTGGCCGCCGAGCAGACCGGTTGCCACAACGTCGTCGCCCAGCTGGCCCAGCACACGGGCCACGTTGAGGCCCTTGCCGCCAGCGGTCTTTTCGGGCGTCACACGGTTAACGTCGTCGATAATGAGCTCATCGAGCTGATAGCGCGTATCGACAGACGGGTTCATCGTAACGGTGAGGATCATTTTTAGCTCCTTATCTCGCAGGCTCCTTGTGCCTCGCGATACGAGTCGGCAAAACGGAATTACAGAATCTCAATCGTGAACGAGCGAACGACGGTCTCCTTGGGCTTGGCGACAAGGCAGCCGCGCTTATGCTCAAGCACGTCGTCCTCATCGGAGCAGGTCGAGAGACCGCCCCAAGGCTCAACCGCCACAAAATCGCCCTCGGGCTTGCTCCACACAATGAGATATGGGAAGCCCTCAAAGCTCAGGCGGACGCCCTTGTCCTCGCCCTTTTTGGAAAGCGTGACCTGACGGCTCTCGAGCACGTCAAAGATGGTCTCCGCAAAATCGAAGAGATCGTGCGACAGGGGCAGCGTCTTTCCCACCATGGGGTTCTTGGAGCGGTTTGCCACGTCAATCAATCCAGTCGAGGGAACGGCGGTGCAGAGCTCCGCAGCCTCGTCTTTCTCAAAGCGCAACTCGTAGTCCGTATAGGCCTCGCCCTCATCGAGCGGACACCTAAAGCCGGGATGACCGCCGATAAAGAACGGCATGTCCTCGGTGCCCTCGTTGGTGACCTCGTAGGAAACGCGCACGGCAGCGTCCTCGAGCGTATAGCGGGCGACAAGCTTAAACGGATACGGATAATCGCTCAGCAGCGCGGCGTTATCCTCCGAAGCCAGGCACATCGCCAGCTCGCTCTCGCTCTGGCTCAGCAGCTTCCACTCCTGTTTGCGCGCAAACCCATGGCGAGCGAGCTTTACATGATGCCCGGCAAACGTCATGGCGTTGTTATCGCGCAAGCCTCCGCAAATCGGGAAGCAAATCGGTGCCTGGCCGGACCACACGGCGGGATCGCCCTGCCACAGATACTCGCGACCTCCGGCCTCGATCGAGGTAAACGAACCACCAGCCGTGGACACCTTAATAGAAATCGAATCGTTGGAGAGAGCGTATTCCATTGCCCATCCTTTCGAACAACTGCTTTTTGCTCGCAAGTACCCGTCTCGGCCCTAACCAAAGGACGAACCCGCACGTTCATCGATGCGTCCGGTATCCCAGCCATGTAACGGGGTACCATACAGACATTGATGCAATTACAGCTGAAAGGCCTTCTTATGCGAACCATCATCCTCTACGCCTCGCGCCATCACGGCAATACGAAAAAGCTCGTGGACGCCATCGTCGAGGCACACCCCGAGATCGATACCCTCGACGTCAAGGCGCTTGGCAAAAACGAGTACCCCGACCTGCACGAATAC
Organism: uncultured Collinsella sp.; assembly: GCA_900549085.1. Classification (GTDB taxonomy): domain Bacteria; phylum Actinomycetota; class Coriobacteriia; order Coriobacteriales; family Coriobacteriaceae; genus Collinsella. Next base: position 5,390 of record URMO01000060.1, read on the forward strand.
CATCTGATTGGCGTCGCCACGGGCATCTATTACTCCGAGATCGACAAGGACATGGCACGAGTGCTCACGAACGTGCTGCAGCCGCAGGACAAGGTGTTTGGCCTTATGACCTACGGTGGCAAAAACAAGTGGTACGGCAAGGATATCGATGGCATCTGCCGCATGAGGCAGGCCATCTTTATGGGTGTCTACGGCTGCCCCGGCTTTGATACGTGGGGGCCTTTCAAACTCGCCGGCGGTGTCCAAAAGGGACACCCAACCGCTGAGGAAATTAAGGGCGCCGTCGACTTCTTCGATAAGATCGAAGACGAATATGGCGATATCATCGTCGAAGAGTACGCCAAGCGCGAGAAGCGTCTAGCATACGAGAAGGAGCATCCTGCAGGAGGCCTGGTGGCCGGCGTCAAGCGCACGGCAAAGAAGATCGCTAACAAGCTGTAACTGTGAAGGTGCTTTTGAGCGTTTAACCCATACGGCGGGTCCGAGCAGATTCGGGCCCGCCGTCTTTTTCTATCGTTACTCGGTAAAGGCGTTGCCGACGCTCTGGCCGCCAACATACGTCTCGACGAGGGTAAGCTCATGGTCGAACACGACAAAGTCGGCGTCGCGACCCGGCATGATGCTGCCGCACTTATCCTCGATGTGCGCGGAGCGTGCCGGCACCTCGGTTGCCATACGAATGGCGATATCGGCGCTGGCGATGCCCCAGTCGACGATGTTCTTGACGCCCTGGGCAAGCGTGAGCACCGAGCCGGCAATGCTTTTGCCGTCGGCGAGCCAGCACAGGTTGTCCTTCATGATGACGTCCATGCCACCACTGGTGTAGCTGCCCTCGGGCATGCCGCCGCAGCCCAGGCAGTCGGTGATGAGCACCGTGTGCTGCCAGCCCTTTGCCTGCAGCAGTGCCTTGATGGCGGCAGGGTTTACGTGCTTGCCGTCACAGATGATCTCGGCGTAGGTCTCGGGCGTGGACATGGCAGCACCCACGACACCGGGCTCACGGTGATGCAGACCGCGCTGGCCGTTATAGGTATGCGTAAAGCAGCTGGCACCGGCATTGATAGCGGCGATGCACTCATCGTAGGTGGCGTCGGAGTGACCGATGCTGGTCACCACGCCCTTGGCGTTCAGAGCAGCCGCATAAGCAGCGGCACCGTCGCGCTCGGCGGCCATGGCGCTCTTAACGATGCGACCGCCCGCAGCCTCCTGCCACTGGTCGAAAACCTCCTCGGAGGGGTCAATCAGGTAAGCGGGGTTCTGCGCGCCCACGTGCTTCATGGTAAAGAAGGGGCCCTCCAGGTAGATGCCCTGAATGCGGGCACCGCAGAAGTCGGGGCCGCGGCCCTCGTCCGCCTTGGCGATAGCAGCGCAGGCGTCCTTGATCTGTTCGACGCCATCGGTGAACGTCGTGGGCAGCCAGCTGGTGGTACCGCGACGGGCGAGCTCGGTTGAGCTGATATCGATGCCCTCGGGATCGTTATCGGTAGTTGAGTGGTTGTAGAAGCCATGGATGTGAGTATCGACCATACCCGGTGCGATCCACGATCCCGTGTAGTCCTTAATCTCGCAAGAGGGCTCGTCGGCCTGCCAGGCGCCAAAAACGCCATCCTCGACCATAAGATAGCCGCCCAGTTGCGGGCCTGCCGGCAAGAAGAACTTGTCAGCCTTAATTGCGTACGTGCTCATATGCACTCCTCGCTTCTAAAGCAGTTGACTGTGGTAATGCTTATACCCAGCTCACGTAAAACAAAAAGCGCCCGCCCGCCGTTATGAGCGGACGGGCGCCCTTACAGGGGGACGCGATTAAGCGGTGAAGGGGTGAATCGTCACGCCCTTAACCACGCGGTTGACCGTGCCGGTGGGGCTCGGCGTATCGGGCGTGTTGCCCACGCGGACGGAGTTGAGCAGGCTGATAGCCTGGGCAAACATCACGAACGGCAGAGCAAGGTAACCCTCGGGAAGTGCCTCGTAGCCCTTAAAGGTGAAGGACTCACCCTCATAGACGGTGGCACCTTCCTGCTGAACGGCGATGGTGTGCTGAGCGATCTCGTCGCCACCGATCTCGTTGAGGATGTCGATGTCGTACTGACGGGTGTAGGCGTCGTTGTTGACGAACACGAAGACGAGCGTCTTATCGTCGACGAAGGACTTAGGTCCGTGACGATAGCCCATGGAGGTGTCGTAGGAAGTAGCGACCAGACCGTGAGCGAGCTCGAGGATCTTGAGCTGGCTCTCCTGAGCAAGGCCACCGAAGGAGCCAGAACCCAAGTAGGTCACGCGGTTGAAATCGCCAGCCAGGTAATCGGCGATCTCGGGCTCACGGGAGATGACCTCCTCGCCCATCTTGGCAATCGTCTCGACCCACTCGGCCTTCTGCTCGTCAGAGGCAGTGTCGAAAATAAGGGTGGAGAGCAGGGTCATGCAGGAATAAGAACCGGTCATGGCGAAGCCCTTGTCGTTGGCGCGCGGAATGAGCAGCGTCAGCGCATTGGGATCATCGGCAGACTCGACGGCAAGCTTGCCCTCGGGAGCGCAGGTGATGTTGAGGAACTTGACGTTGTGGACGAGCTCCTTGGCAACGGCAACGGCGGCAAGGCTCTCGGGGCTGTTGCCAGAGCGGGCAAAGGAAACCACGAGCGTGGGATCCTCGGCGCGCAGGAAGTCGCGCGGGGCGCTCACGATGTCGGTCGTGGCGATGGGCTTAAAGTCGTAGAGATCAGTGTTGCCAGCGTGACGCAGGTACGGGGCGCAGGTATCGCCAACGTAGTCGGACGTACCGGCACCGGTGAAGACAACGGACAGACGACCCTCGCCCATAGCGCGAGCCTCGGCCAGGAAGGCCTCGATGGCCTCCTTGTTCTCGCGATAGATGTTGAGCGTATCACGCCAAAGCTCGGGCTGCTGAGCAATCTCGGCCGTGGTGATCTGGGCGCCGAGCTCGGTGAGCTCCTCGACACTCTTCTCGAACATTTCTAATACCTCTCTCTAGAAGTAATCCTCTGACGTGCAATTATACACTTCGGTTGGTTATCTGGTAGTAACCAGTTAAATGCAAAGAATCACCATATGGAAACGATGCGAGCACTAGTTACTGCGCTGGTGGTAAACCTTGTATTTAAACTGATCGGCACGAGCAACCGAGAGTGTGTACTCCACTACCTCGTTTGACTCGTTATACGTAGTCCTGACCAAATCGAGCACAGGCGAGCCCTCGACAATTCCCAAAAGGTGGGCATCGGTGGGACGGGCTATGCTCGCATAGAACTCCTCTTCGGCCACGCGAATCTTTTGCTGAAAGTCCTGCTCAATCACATCGTAAAGCGGCTTACGCTCCAGCAGCGGTCGCTTTAGGGACAGAAATTGACGAACCGGTAGATAGCTGCGTTCGACCATCATGGGCATGTTGTCGGCAGAGCGAAGGCGCTTGAGCTTAAAAATGCGATCACCGATGCGCAATCCCATATGCTCGGCCAGATTCTTATCGGCCTCCATCTCGCAAAACTCGAGAATCGTGGTCTCGGGTTCTCGACCCATCGCGCGCATCTGCTCGGTAAAGCTGTAGGACTGCATAAGATTGGTTGCCTTTGCCGAACGGTCGGTCACAAAGGTACCGCGACCGTGCTGCCGAACCACCAGTCCTAAACGCTCCAGTTCCTGCAGAGCCAGGCGTACCGTAGTGCGCGAGAGACCATAGCGCTCCGAAAGTTCGCGCTCGGAAGGAATCATGTCACCGGCGCGATATTCATGGTCAATCTTTTCGGTCAGAATATCGACCAGCTGATCGTACAGCGGTTGCTTACGCGCTCCGATCGCCATCCTATCCTCCCTTTTGCTCGAATTCGGCTAACTACCTAGGGTGTTATGCATTATCTGTCTGCCACACCCGAATCATTAAGAAAACAAAAGCCGCGCGCTCTTTCGAGCACGCGGCTTTTAACATACACATGGCTTAAGGGGTCGGGGTGTGAGCCGCGTAGGGACACACCCCTCAAGCTAGAGCCTTACCAGATGCTCGGCCAGAGACCAAGCGGGCCAGCGCCCAGGATGCCAAGGACGAAGAGCAGGAGAATGCCCTTGGTCGGGGTCCAGCTGTGCTTAGCGAACATGTAGTAAAGCAGCAGCGTAAGCATAAGCGGGACGAGCTTCGGGACGATGGTGTTGAGGGTGTCGGCAACAGAGAAGTTGACCGGATCCTCGGTAACGGTGCCGTAGGTCACGGACTCCATGCCGTTACCCAGATCGGTGACGCCGCACTCGACAGCGTTGCCGTCGGCATCGGAAGCGGTAAGGGCGTTGCCGTCCTTATCGGTCATGGCGATGGTACCGGCCTCAGCGGTCTCGGTATCGATGCCCTCCATACCGGTGAAGTTCTCGGCCTCCTTCTCGGAGACGATCACGGTAGTAGCGGAGAGACCACGGGTGGTGCCGTTGGGGATCTGGAGGTTGATCTGGGTGCCACCCATGGTGACGACCAGGCAACCGACGACGAAGACGCCCATGATGGAAGCGGCACGCGTGAAGGCCTGCATGTTGGCGGTCAGAGCGTCAATAGCGCTGGTGCCAAGCTTGTAGGACCAGTTCATGAGCCAGAAGCGCAGAGCGAACTGGACGACGTTGAAGATCACCAGGAAGATGATCGGTGCAGCGGCGTTGCCGTTGATGGCCATGTTGGAGGTGATGCCGGCCGTGATAGGCACGAGCGTCAGCCAGAACAGGGCGTCACCGATACCACCGAGCGGGCCCATTGCGGCGACGCGGACGGCGCGGATCGTGGGGATGTCAACCTTGTTCTGCTCGAGCGAAAGCACGATGCCCATAACAAAGGTGACAAGGAACGGGTGGGTGTTGAAGAACTCCAGGTTGTGGCTCATGGAAGCCGCGAGGTCGTTCTTGTTGGTGTGGATCTTCTCCAGACCGGGGATGATGGAGTAGAGCCAGCCAGCGGCCTGCATGCGCTCGTAGTTGAACGATGCCTGCAGGAAGCAGGAGCGCCAAGCCATCTTGTTGAGGGTCTTCTGGTCGAGCTGCGGAGCAGGAGTGAGATCCTCGTAGTGCTCCGGGATCACATACTCATTAGATGCCATCTTCGAAGTCACCTCCGTCAGAAACAGCTGCACCCTTCAGCTCGGTCTGCTGCTGGAAGTCCCAGAAAGCGATGCCGAAGCCGATGAGAGCGAGGATGAGCAGAGCAGGGGTTGCCAGCGAATCGTTGGCAACGGTGATGAGCGCGAGGCCAAAGCCCATGAGGAAGAAGCCCCACATATCGCGGTTCATCATAACCTTGAGCAGGACGGCGAAGCCGACGAAGCGCATCATGCCGCCTGCAGCGGAGAGACCGGTCTGCAGCCAAGTCGGGATGGCAGAAGCGATGGTCTGACCGATGGTAGCGCCAGCGATGAAGAACAGGGTGACGACGACAGCGAAGATCAGGCCGAGCAGAGCCATGGCGAAGTAGTTCAGGCGCTCGATGCCCTTGGTGTCCGCGTTGTGAGCCATGTTATCGGCCGTGGACATAAGCGGGGACATAAGCGTGAAGACCAGGGTAACGCCAAGCTGGCCAAGCAGAGCGAACGGAATGGCGAGGCCGACTGCCGCGTTGGGCTCGAGGCCCGTGGCGATAGCGAGAATGGCTGCCATGATGCCGCCGATGACGGCGTTAGGCGGCTGAGCGCCTCCGATCGGCATGTTGCCGATCGTCATGAGCTGATAGGTACCACCCACGAGAAGACCGGTGTTAAGGTCGCCAAGGATAAGACCGATGACGGCGCCGGTGACGATGGGCTGATAGAGAGACTCGAGGAAGTCAAACTGGTCGATTGCCGCGATGAACGTGACGACGAAGACCAGAGCGATCTGGATGATCGAGTATTCCATCTTGCTCCTCCTTTCAAAATGTATGTACGCACTTTGGATTTCACGTACAGAACGTCAGGGTTTCACTCCTGACAACGTGGATCACGAGGATTACGAGAAGAGCTTGCTCGTGTCCTCAACAGGCGTGCTCGGAACGCGCCTGATCTCCAACTCCACCCCCAATTCCTGCAGCTCTTTAAACGCAGCGACATCCTCGTCGTTAACTGCGACGGAGGTGGCGACTTGGCGCTTTCCTTCCGACATGTGCATGTTGCCGATGTTTACCTTCTTTATAGGCACACCGCCCTTGACGAGCGTAAGCACGTCTTCCGGTGTTTCGGCCACGATGAAGATCTTCTGGCGCGGGCTCGCCTTGCCAATGACGTCGATGGTCTTCTGCAGAGAGAAGAAACGCGTAGCGACGCCGGCGGGAGCGGCCATCTTCATGAGGTTCTGGCGCATGGTGTTGGACGCCACGTCGTCGTTGGCGACGAGGATGAGGTTGGAGCCCAGGGTGGAGTTCCACTGGGTGGCAACCTGACCATGAACCAGTCGGTTATCGATGCGGGTAAGAAGAATGTTGGGTTCTGCCATGTTGATCAGCTTCCTTTCGTTATTTGCTGACGACAGTTACTTGATCTCCTGAATCGCGTAACGCGAAACATCTACGACGGCTCCGGATCGGACTTTGATCTGGACCTTCTCGCCTTCGATGCCTTTGACGGTTCCGTAGATACCGCCGGCGAAAAGAACCTCTTGACCCGGCTTGAGCTCGGTGTGCAGCTCCTTGAAGTACTTCTGCTTCTTCTTCATGTTGATTTGCGACCAGATGGTGTAAATCAAGCCCATGATGACAAGCAGGCCTAAAAGGGCGACCGAGGAGCTCAGGACGTTGGCTCCGAAATCGGCCATTAGATGCCGTCCTCGTCGCCGAAGATATCCTCTTCCTCGGAGCCGGCAACGGATGCGACCGTCTGGGCGGTGATGCCCGTCTGGCCAACGGTCACGGCCTGCTCGCCAAGCTCGGCGAGCGTGGCGTTGCCGCGGAGGAACAGAAGCTCAATAACCATGGGAAGGTTGGTGCCGGTCAGAACCTCGACGTTGTCGACATCCTGGGCAATCATCATCGCCTGGTTGAACGGGGTGCCACCAAGCAGGTCGGTAAAGACGAGCACGCCATCGCACTCCTCGCGCATGGCGGTAATAGCGGCGCGGAGATCCTCACCGTAGGAAGCAGCCTGGTCGCCCTCAAAAGGAACGACGGTAAAAGCGGGCTGGTCGCCAGCAACCATAGCGATAGCGCTTGCGAGGCCGGGTGCGAACTGTCCATGACCGGTAAGAATAAAGCCAACCATTCAAATTTCCCTTCCGAAGGTGTGTACGATCTGAGTCCGATGATTTTCGGAAGCCAGCGGGCGCTCGCCCTTAAAGCTTCTTAGAAAGCGTACTTTGAAGACCAGTGGTTTCTAAACTGGTAGTAACCACGTGACGTGTTGTTGTCACTATATCACCCCAGAAGAGGTCGCTTTCGTTGATTCATACGGTAAAACGTTTTTGCACCGCTCACGGTGATAAATCGACCGTTTACCGGTCGTTAACACTTCTACCTGCGGTTTTGAAACCGTTCCGAAATGCTTTGGCAAAAGATCGGATCTTTTCCTGTGTCTAAACAACGCAGGGCGGCTAAAAATAGCGTGTAGAAAAATTGCAGGTCATTGTGAAGATATGTGAATTGGTCTTTTTGACTTAATACCAGTTAGAACCAGTTTTGAGATTATCGGTGAACGGTAGTTTTCGACCGTTCACCGGTTACTTGCAATC
>URMO01000061.1 GCA_900549085.1 uncultured Collinsella sp.
GAACCCCCTGAAGAGATAATCTCGATCTGTAACAGCTAGAACCCATTTCCTCGTCTACCTGTTACAGATTGAGACAAAACAGAGAGGCAGGCCGCCACATCTGCAAGAACCACCACAAAGGTGCCTGTCCCCTTTGTGGTGGTTCTAAGTCATGGTCGGCGCGAAAAACGAATAGCCGTTCATACGCGATCTCCTTACTTATATACGTGTCGCGTTGCCGCCATTATAGCGACCGCCGCGAGCGACCACGCCATCCGCAAAACGCTTTCTCAGCTGTAATAATCGGCGTTTGCCCAGATAAAACCTGCCAAAATAAACCTGTCCCTTTTTGGTAGGTAGAATTACCCATAAGACAAGTATGTTTCTGAGTTATTTCGTGTTGACCCATTTGAGCGGGATAGGGTATAACTCTACTCAACCGCTAGGGATTTTATTGAGAAAGGTGTTCTACCATGAGCAAGAACCTCTCCCAGCAGGTCGTTCTCGACCGCCGCGGCTTCGTTGCCGCCACCTTCGCAACCGTCGCCGGCCTTGGTCTTGCCGGCTGCTCTGACACCAGCGCCGAGGCCGACAAGGGTTCCGCCACCGGCTCCTCCAAGGACTCCGAGGATACCGAGGTTTCCGCCACGCTCGATGCCAAGGCATTCGACAAGCTCGTCAACGACGGCCCCAAGGCCGATGACGACGCCATCGCCGCCAGCACCTGGGCCACGGCCGTCAAGGACGCCGGCGTCTTTAAGATCGGTGGCGTTCAGACCTCCACGCTCTTCTCCCTCCTCAACGAGAAAGACGGTCAGACCCGCGGCTTCGACGCCGGTATCGCACAGCTCCTGTCCAACTACATTCTGGGCGAGAACAAGGTCGAGATCACCCAGGTGACCTCGGACACGCGCGAATCCGTCCTGCAGAACGGCCAGGTCGACGCTGTCTTTGCCACCTACACCATCACTGACGAGCGCAAGAAACTCGTATCCTTTGCCGGTCCCTACTACTACACCCAGCAGGCCATCCTGGTGCTCGCCGATAACGACGACATCAAGAGCGTCGACGACCTGGCCGACAAGAACGTCGCCGTCCAGTCCGGCTCCAACGGCCCTGCCATTCTGGAGGAGTTCGCCCCCAAGGCCAGCCAGCAGGAGTTCAAGACCGACGAAGAGGCCCGCCAGGCACTCCAGCAGGGTCGTGTTGACGCCTACGTCATCGACAACAACATGCAGCAGAGCGCCCTGGTCCGCGAGCCCGGCAAGTACAAGATTGCCGGCAAGCCCTTCGGCAGCAAGGAGCCCTACGGCATCGGCCTGCCGCTCGATTCCGACGGCGTCACCTTTGTCAACGACTTCCTTAAGAAGATCGAGGACGACGGCACCTGGACCGAGCTGTGGCAGATCTGCATCGGCGACCGTACGGGCGACACCAATGTTCCCGAGCTGCCCGAGATCGGCGCCTAGGCAACGAGCCTAGTAACGGCCGCAACGAAACCATATGGAAACGCACGATGCGCTTTATTGCGGTAAACTGTTTCCTCACAGAGTTGTCGGGGCTTCCGTACACACGGGAGCCCCTTTCCTTATCGGCGGGAGGTCCGCATGAGTCTCTCCGAACTCTGGTCGCTCTATGGCCAGAACTATATCGACGCGCTGCTAGCAACCTGGGGTATGACGCTTGAGTCGTTTGCCATCGCCATGGCACTGGCCGTCGCCGTCACCGTGATGCGCGTGTCGCCGCTCAAGCCGCTGCGCGTCTTTGGCGACCTGTATGTCCAGGTCTTCCGTAACATCCCAGGCATCGCACTGCTCATCATCGTCGTCTATGCGCTGCCGCCGCTCAAGGTCGTCCTGCCCTACCGCACCTGCGTTATCGTCGCCACGGTCCTTTTGGGCTCGGCCTTTGGCTCCGAGAACTTTATGAGCGGCATCAACACCGTCGGCGTCGGCCAGGTGGAAGCCGCCCGCTCGCTCGGCATGAGCTTCAATCGCATCCTCGCCAAGATCGTGATTCCGCAGGCGCTGCGCTCGAGCGTGCTGCCCATGACCAACCTCTTTATCGCCGTCATGCTCACCACCGCGCTCGGCAGTCAGGTGCCGTTGCAACCGCAGGAGCTCACCGGCGTGGTGAGCTACATCAACACGCGCTCACTTGGCGGCGTCGCCGCGTTCTTTATCTCGGCGCTCGGCTACCTGGGCACGGCCTTTGTGGTGAGCCACATTGGCAACTATATCGATAAGAAGGTGAGGATCCTCCGATGAGCAAGCATTCCTCCCCTGCGCTTACCATGCGTGATGCGCTCTACGAGGCTCCCGGCCCCAAGATGCGCGCCAAGATTCGCATCGGCACCGCCATCTCATTGGTTGTCGTGGCGGCGCTCATCGCCTTGGTACTGCAGCGCTTTTATGTGACCGGCCAGCTTTCGGTCCACTATTGGTATTTCTTTACGCACCTCACCACCTGGAAGTTCCTGCTTGCCGGCTTTGAGGGTACCGTTAAAGTCGCACTCACCGCTGGCGCCATCGCGCTGGTGCTGGGCTTAGCCCTCATGCTCGGCCGCACGAGCGACATTAAGCCGCTGCAGCTGGTCTGCCGCGTACTCACCGATTTCTTCCGCGGCGTACCGAGCCTGCTGTTCATCTACTTCTTCTTTTTGGTGCTGCCCCAGTACAAGATCGCGCTGCCGTCGTTTTGGATGCTCACGCTTCCCGTCGCGCTCGCTGCAGCTGGCGTACTTGCCGAGATCTTCCGTGCCGGCGTCAACGCCGTGCCGCGCGGCCAGGTCGAGGCCGCCCAGGCACTCGGTCTCTCCAAAGCTAAAATCACCTTTAAAATCGTGTTGCCGCAGGCTATCCGGTTTATCATTCCGTCGTTGATTTCGCAGCTCGTGGTCGTAGTCAAAGACACCACCGTGGCCTACGTGGTGAGCTACCCCGACCTCATGCAAAACGCCCGCGTGCTCATTACCAACTACGACGCCCTCGTGTCGGTCTACCTGGTTATCGCGGTCATCTACATCCTCATCAACGTCGCGATCAACAAGGCCGCTGTCTATGTTTCGCACAAGACCGGCGCGACCATCATCCGCTAACGCTTTACCATTTCGAGTCATAAGGAGCCGAGCACCATGGCACAGAGCACCTCTTCCACCGGCAATCAGCCGCTGATCGAGCTCAGGCACGTCGATAAGCACTACGGCGATCTGCACGTCCTCAACGACATCAATCTGTCGGTCGACCGCGGCGAGGTCGTCGTTGTGATCGGACCCTCGGGCTCGGGCAAGTCGACCATGTGCCGAACCATCAATCGCCTGGAAACCATCGACTCAGGCGAGATCCTCATCGAGGGCGAGCCCCTGCCGCAGGAAGGCAAGGACCTTGCCCGCATGCGTGCCGAGTTGGGCATGGTATTTCAGCAGTTCAACCTGTTTGCACATATGACCGTACTGCAGAACGTCATGCTGGGACCGGTCGATGTGCTGGGCGTCTCCAAGGAGGAAGCTCGTGAGCGCGCCATGGACCTGCTGGGCCGCGTGGGCGTTGCCGAGCAGGCCGATAAGGTGCCCGCACAGCTCTCGGGCGGCCAGCAACAGCGTGTAGCCATCGCACGTTCGCTTGCCATGCAACCCAAGGCCATGCTTTTTGACGAGCCCACAAGCGCCCTCGATCCCGAAATGATCAACGAGGTGCTCGAGGTCATGGTCCGTCTGGCCCAGCAGGGCATGACGATGATCGTCATCACGCACGAGATGAACTTCGCCCGCCGCGTGGCCGACCGCGTCGTGTTTATGGCCGACGGCCAGATCGTGGAAACCGGCACACCCGACGAGTTCTTCGACCACCCCCAGACCAAGCGCGCCCAGGACTTCCTCAACTCCATTAAGGGCCACTAGCCCAATTGCCACGCGGGCAAATTCATCAGTAACGTTTGTCCCGCGCCACCCCTGTGCCATGTCCACCCGGATTCGAAAGCCGCACCCATGATCGGAACCCGCACCTCATCGTCCTACACTCCGCACGTCGACGTCGATCCCGCCGACCGCCCGCTCATCCTGGTCGCACCACGCTGGGAAGAAGCGAAGCCCTATTTGAGCGAGACGCTCTCCCCCAACGAGGAGATTGCGAGCGTATTTGTCGACGCCATTCTTGCCGCCGGCGGTCTGCCGCTGCAGATGTCCATTACCGAAGACGTCGACGTTATCCGTCATTACGTGGAGATCGCCGACGGCATCGCCATTCCCGGCGGTCCGGACGTCAACCCCAAACGCTGGGGCGACGAGCGTCCTTACGACCCCACGCTGTGCTGCGAGATTCGCGACCGTTTTGAGTTTAAGCTGGTTAACGAGGTACTTCGCGCCAAGAAGCCGCTCTTTACCACCTGCCGCGGCACGCAGTTGCTCAATGTCGCCACCGGTGGCACCCTGTGCATGGACGTGCCGAGCCTAGGCGCGCGCGAGGGTCGCACGCAGTGGCGCCATACCCACGTGCTCAACGACCCTGTGCATCCTGTCGAGGTCGTGCCGGGCTCGCTGATGGAGCGCGCGGTTGGCGGGCACAGGCTGATCCAGACCAACTCCGCACATCACTGCTGCGTCGATCGTCTGGGTAAGAGCACGCGCCTGGTCGCCAAGGCAACCGACGGCGTTCCCGAGTGCATCGAAGTCGAAGGCCAGCCGTTCTGCCTGGGCGTGCAATGGCACCCTGAGTATACGTGGAAGACGCTCGAGACCGACTTTAACCTGTGGAAGTCGTTTGTCGAGGCGGCGGCCAAGGTAAAGCAGGCCCGCTAGCTCGCCAACCGCACAACAGATAAGGGCGCCCCGCCGGCCACATGGTCCGGCGGGGCGCCCTTTTGCCTATACGCGACAGGCACACAGCCCAAGGCTCGCAAGCTCTTATTCGGCCGCCTCGCGCAGGGCCGACATCGTAGCCGCATATTGCTGCTGCAGCGCATGCATCCCCTCGCGAGCGCCGTCAACGGCATCGGCACCGCGCAGTGCTTCGGTTACCACGACCGCCGGCTCGTACAGATTATCGAATCCCAGGTTCTGGCTCACGCCCTTGAGCGTGTGCGCTGCCATAAACGCACCTTCGGCGTCTCCCGCCGCCATGGCGGCCTCCAGCTTGTCCATGCTCTCGTCATCCAAAAACTTGAGGGCAAAGCGGGCGAGCATTTCCTCGCCCATCAGCCGAGCGCACGCGTCATCATAATTGGCGCCGATCTTCTCATACGCCTCACGCATGGAAATCATGGATTAAAAACTCCTTTGGTCAAACTAAATCGTGGGAAACGCGACGACGTCAGCGGGGCGTGCCAACGTCTCGGCAATTAGGTCTTGCACATCGAGCAGACAATCGAGCAGCAGCGGGTTAAAGGTGCCGCACTTACCGTCCAGGATCATCTGAATTGCCTCCTTGTGCGGGATAGCGTCCTTGTACACGCGCACGCTCGTCAGAGCATCGTACACGTCGGCCACCGAAACCACCTGTGCGGCAATGGGAATTTCGTCGCCCTTAAGGCCATCGGGATAACCCTTGCCGTCCCAGCGCTCGTGATGCCAACGCGCAATCTGGTACGCATATTCCATAAGCGCATTGCCGGCGTGATGGCTACCCAGCTCAAGCAGCATGTCGGCGCCGATTGTGGTATGCGTCTTCATAATCTCGAACTCCTCGGGCGTAAGGCGCCCGGGTTTGTTGAGAATCGCATCGTCAATCGACATCTTGCCGATATCGTGCAGCGCCGAAGCCAGGGCAATCGTGGAGCGCTCCTCATTGTCAAGGGAAATGGTGTCGCTACGCTGGACCAGACAGCCAAGCAGCAGCTCGGTCAGCTTTTCGATGTTCGTAACGTGCCTGCCGCTCTCGCCGTTGCGAAGCTCCATGACGCCAGCCATGATGTCGATGAGCATGCGACTGTTCTTGACACGCTCGTTGTACTGCTGGGACAGCAGGCTCGTCAGGCGGCGCTGTTTGGCGTATAGGCGGATGGTGTTGCTTACACGGCGGCGCACGACACGGGAGTCAAACGGGCGGTTGATATAGTCCGAGGCGCCCAACTCGTACGCGCGCAGAACCATATCATCGGAATCTTCGCTCGAAATCATGATGACAGGCAGATTGTCACTAACCGATCGGCGCGACAGACCGGCCAGCACCTCAAAGCCGCTTATGCCCGGCATGACAATATCCAGCAGCACGAGCGACAACTCATCACCATAGCGGTCGACCATGTCGAGCGCCGTACGACCGTTGTCGGCCTCGAGGATGCAATACTCGTCCTTGAGCATCTCGCTGAGAATGACTCGGTTCATCTCGGAGTCATCGACAATAAGTACCAAAGGCTTTTCGCTTTGGAAGGCCTCGATGGAATCGGCATCGGTCACGACCGTACCGGCTTTTGCCTTAGCGCGGCTCAGTAACTGGACAGCGCGGCCAACGCCCTCATCGACCGTCTCGCCATGAATGCGAACGCCACCAACACATGCCGTCAAGCTCACGTACTCATGGCCCGGAATAATCGTGGAACGAACGGCATCGGACACCTGATGCAGGCGACGGGTGAAGTCATCGGAGGGAATATTGGGCATGACAACCACAAACTTGTCGCAGCCATAGCGCACAAGCTCGTCAGTCGAACGGATTCCGCTGCGCATGGCTGTCGCCACGGCACCGAGCGCAAGGTCGCCGGCATGACGGCCACACGTATCGTTGAAGACCTTAAAATCATCAAGGTCGATCATCGCAACGCCGGCATTCATGCGGGCGCTACGGAGCTTTTCCTCGTAATATCGGCGATTGTGCACGCTCGTCAGCACGTCGGTGTAGACAAGGTCCTCTTTTGCAGCCTCTTGCCCATCGATCGGACGCACCATCAGCAGGACATGAGGCTCGCCCTCGACCTTCAGAGGGCGCAGATGGGCGCGGTACTCAACGCCATCGTTGAGCAGTTGCTCCGACACCTCATCGGAATCTGTCAAGGCCTCAAGACTTGCCTGGCGCAAACAAGGGCAGCGATCACCGGCGAGCAGGCAGTTAGGCTCGCTCTTAATCTGATCGGCCGACAGCAAACGTACCACGGGGTAGGTCTTCGCGACACGGGCGACCTCGGTGGCAGCCTCCTCGTCGGTTAGATTGACCTCGTGATTATTGAGCATATGGGGCCCTTTCGATAGCTTCGCATGGTAGCGGTGGGTTCCAAATGTTACAAGGGTAACACCTTGCCGATGCAGGTAAGCACGTGAATGCTGTTACATTTTTATGAGTTGGCAGACGGCGCGATTGAAGCCGCAGACGTGAGGTTTTAAGCATATTTGTTAACAAGGCCGAAACGTTTGCGGGTGAAGTCTGCTTTGGCTATTGCGGGTGTTAGAGCCCCAGGATGCCAAGGACAGTCTGGGCAGCCGCTCCCGGGCGATCGCGCAGGCCGTTGTGCGCGCCGGGAACCATTACGAGTGGACAGTCCAAAAGCTCAGCCGCCACCCTTGTGCCCGCCTCGCGAGGCGTGCCAATCGAGAGCTCGCCCAGGAGCACGGCGGCCACCGTTCTTGACGCGCGGACGCTATCCCAATCGGGAACGCAGGTCATAGTAATCCCGTATTCGTTTGCCATGAAGCTGCGGCCGTTGCGCAGGGCATGCTTGGCTTCTGCCTCGGTTAACTTGGGGGCCTCAGGGTCCGAATCGCCGATGGCGCCCAGGAAGGCCCGTAATGCCCTGGAGACCTTTCCCGCGGCGATCATCTCGAGCAAAACCGGGGCCGCGCCCAGACCGGCACCCTCATCCGTCACGGCGGGTTCATGCAGAATCGCACGCGAGATTATGGTGGGGTTTGCACGGAGAAGCTCCAGCGTCACCAGCGTACCGGCACTGTGCGCGAGCACGTTTGCCGGAGTGCCAATATGCTCGATAACGGCCTGCAGGTCCGCGGCCTGGACGGCGAGGTCGTAGCGTCCGTCTGCAGCGTCGCCGCTCTCGCCGCAACCGCGCCGGTCGTAGGTAATGACGCGATAGTCACAGGCGAGCTCGCGGGCGATGGCGTCAAAAAAGACGCCGTCGACGCAGGCACCGTGCACGCAAACCAAGGCGGGTGCGTCGGACGATACAACCGGGCCGGCATACTCGCGGCAGGCGATCGTAGTGCCCGCATTCTCGACCGTAAAATCCATACTGTGTTCCCATCGTCAACACCACCAGGCCGTGCCGGGGTGCGGCTTGGTCAGATGGCGTCATTTTGTGTGTACATGAATGCGTTTACTGTACCCGGTTCGCACCCTTTCATGACAGGGTTTCGAAAACTCGCCCGATTGCAAGGTTTCTGCCTAAACAACAGCGCCCAAACCCGCGACCCACATGAAGGCCGATGCTATGCTTAAGCTCAACTGTCCCAAGGAGTATATGCCTATGTCTACGTTTTTAAATGCCAGCCCCATCTTTGGGCCCGTTCGCAGCCGTCGCCTGGGCCTTTCGCTCGGTGTCAACATGATGCCGGCGAGCGGCAAAATCTGCACGTTCGACTGCATCTACTGCGAGAACGGTCTCAACGCCGAGCGCCCCTGCCACGAGCCGTATAACACGGCTGCCGTGGTACTCGATGCACTCGAGGCCAAGCTGCACGAGATGGCAATCGAGGGCGAGCTCCCTGATGTAATCACGTTTGCCGGCAACGGCGAACCCACCGCCGCGCCGGAGTTTCCGCAGGCCATCGCCGGTGCCGTCGCGCTTCGCGACCAGCTGGCCCCAAACACCAAGATTGCCGTGCTTTCCAACGGCACGCGCGCCGACCGTCCCCAGGTACACGATGCGCTCATGATGGTCGACGACAACATCCTCAAGCTCGATACGGTCGACCCGGCATTTATCCAGCTGCTCGACCAGCCCGTTGGCCCCTACGATGTAGAGCACCAGATCGAAACGTTCGCGAGCTTTAACGGCCACGTCATTATCCAGACGATCATTTTGACCGGCGAGCACCGGGGCAAGTCTCTCGATAACACCGGCGAGGAGTACGTCGGCCCTTGGCTCGCGGCGCTCGAGCGCATTCGCCCACAGGAGGCGACCATTTACACGGTGGCGCGCGAAACACCGGTCGCCGGCCTTACTAAAGCGGCGCCCGAGGTACTCGACACGATCGCCGCACGCGTGCGCGCCCTCGGCATCCCCTGCCAGGTGAGCTACTAGCAAAACCACGCAGCAGCTAGTGCCCGCCATCCCGCTCCATCAGTTGCGGTGATATAGTTCCTATTTATGCTGTTAAACCGCTTAAATCGGAACTATATCACCGCAACTTTTATAGACGCGTGGGTGGGCTATACTAGCTGCGGATGAAAGGAAGTTAGCCATGTTTGACAAAGGACCCGTGCCCGGCCGCAACGACGCTTGCTGGTGCGGCAGCGGCAAAAAATATAAGAAATGCCATAGCACCTTTGATGAGCGCCTCGAGCGCTTGTGGGAAGAGGGCTGGGAGGTTCTGCCCCGCACGCTCTACAAGACGCCCGCCGATATCGAGGGCATCAAGCGCTCGGCCGCCATCAACGTGGGCGTGCTCGATTACGTAGGCGAGCACATCGCCGCGGGCATGACCACCAACCAGATCGACCAGATGATCTACGACTACACCGTCGAGCACGGCGGCACGCCGGCCGACCTCAACTACGAGGGCTACCCCAAGAGCGTGTGCACCTCAATCAACGACGTGGTCTGTCACGGTATCCCCTGCGATACGGACGTGCTGCACGAGGGCGACATCATCAACGTCGACTGCTCCACGATCCTGGACGGCTACTTTAGTGATTCGAGCCGCATGTTCTGCATCGGTGAGGTCTCTGCCGAGCGCCAGCGCCTGGTCGAGGTCACCCGCGCCAGCGTGGAAGCGGGCTTGGCAGCCGTCAAGCCATGGTTGCCGCTCTCCGTTATGGCCGAAGCCGTGCAAAAGACGGTCGAGGACGCCGGCTTTAGCGTGGTGCGCGAGTACGGCGGACACGGCATTGGCAAGGAGTTCCACGAGGACCCGTTTGTGGGCTTTACCACCGAGGCGCCCGATGTGGACACCATCATGGCTCCGGGCATGGTCTTTACCATCGAGCCCATGGTCAACGCCGGGGCGCCCGACATTAAGATTAGCAAGGGCGACGGCTGGTGCGTGCGCACCAAGGACGGCAGCGACTCGGCCCAGCGCGAGGTACAGCTCGTGGTGACCGAGGACGGCTACGAGCTGCTCAGCTGGTAGCCGTACGAGCGCCGGATGCTGACGGGCACGCCCGTCTTGCATCCGGCGTTTTATTTGAACGTTTTGCCTGATACAACCTGCCAAAACAAACCCGTCCCTTTTTTGCAGGCTGAGCGGAGAGGACTGCTTGTGAACATCCTGGTTTTGCTGCCCGTCAATGACCGCCATCGCGCAATTCTTGAGTCGAGCGCTCCGGGCGAGGACTTTATCTACACGAGCTCCGACGCCATCACGCGTGAGCAGGTCGCCAACGCCGACGTGATCTTGGGCAACATAGACCCTGCTTTGCTTACCGCATGCGAGCATCTCCAGCTGTTGCAATTGCAGACCGCCGGCTATGACGATTACTTGGCCGCCGGCACCGTGCCGGCTGAAGCTAAGCTGTCTTGCTCGATCGGCGCCTACGGTCAGGCCGTGAGCGAGCACATGTTTACCATGGTCCTTTCCATGATGAAGCGCCTGCCCGGCTATCACGATTTGCAGCGCGAGCATCGCTGGGAGGATTTGGGGCCGGTTGCCTCGCTCAAAAACGCCAACGTGCTGGTGCTGGGCGCAGGCGACATCGGCGGCCATTTTGCCACGCTCTGCCGCAGCATGGGCGCGCACGTCCTCGGTATCAAGCGCCATCCGCTCGTCTATCCCATTGTGTTTGAGGACATGGACGGCATGGACGCCTTACCTGAGCGCCTGGCAGAGGCAGACGTCGTCGCATCCTTCATGCCGAGCACACCCGAGACCCGCGGCTTGGCGAACGCCGAGTTCTTCGCCGCGATGAAACCGGGCGCCTTCTTTGCCAACGGCGGCCGCGGCGATCTTGTGGTCGCCGACGACTTGGTTGCCGCTCTGGAGTCGGGACATCTCTCCGGCGCCGCGGTCGACGTCACCGACCCCGAGCCGCTGCCTGCGACAAGCCCCCTGTGGGATGCGCCCAACATGCTCATCACGCCGCACGTCTCCGGCTGGTTCCACCTGGCCGCGACGCTCAATAACGTGGTCGACATCGCCGCGGAGAATCTGCGTCACCTGCAGGCCGGCGAGACCCTGCGCTGCTGGATCGAGCATTAGGTTGTTCCGGCGTTTTACCAAACGCCGGAACCCCTCGACGCTGCGAGCCCCATGGGTTCCGCCGTTCTAACGAACGGCGGACCGGTCGACGCTGCGAGCCCGCCGTTTGGCCAATCTGCCGTTCAATTTCAAAGGCGCGACCAGAAGGTCAGCGCCCTTTCGTTTCACGTCACCTTGTCTCAAATGCGGCCCGCTCGCTGTCGTTGCCAAAACATCGGCGCTTCCGTTGTTGGCACTTGGTTGGCACTTGGGGACGTTCCTTTTGTGCCGGCACCTGGGGACACTCCTTATGTCAAGAGATTGGTGCAAGAGGGATAGATTGCCTTGCATCAATCTAATAAGTTGCGGTGAGATAGTTCTTGAATTGGCCTTTTTGATGGCTAAACAGGAACTATCTCACCGCAACTGCCTTGAGTGTTTTTTGGCAGCTAGTTTACTTGCTCGCGAAGAGCCCGATCAGGACGATCACGAGGATTACGGCGATGATGCAGACGATGGCTCCGGTGAATTTGATGCGTGAGTCGCGGGTGCGCTCGCGCACGTCGTCCTCGGCGGCTTCGAGTTGAGCCACTTCACGCTCAGTTTCGGCGTGCTCGGCCTTATCGCGGGCCAGGGAGCCCGCGAGCGATTCGGTAATCTCGGGATGGTCATGCACCTCGGTCGCCTGCTCGATGATCGACTGTGCGTGCGCGACGTCCGCCTGGGCATTGGCAATAGCCTGCTCTTGCTCTCGACGCGCTTTGTCCTCGGCGGCGATCTTCTCGCGCAGTTCGCGCTGGCGCGTTGCGGCGGCGGCTTTTGCGGTCTGCAGCTCGTCGCGTGCGGCATCGGCCTCGGCAGTCACGGCCTGATGGGCACGCTTGGCGTCGGCGATGGGGGCTTGCGCCTGCTCGACGGCGTGCTCGGCGGCCGCGAGCGAGTGCTCAAGATCGGCGGTGATGTTCGGGACATCTTCCTCGGCTTTGCGCAGGGCATCGGCCGTGTCGGAGATCTGCATCGAAAGCTCGCTGGTGCGCACCGTGTAATTGGCGGGATTCGCCGAAGGATTGCGCTGCAGCTCGGCATACTCGCGGCGCAGCGTTTCGAGTTGAGCGCGCGTGGCGTCGACGGTTTGCTGCGCTGCGGCAACGCCGGCGTCGCGCTCGGCCTGCACCTTGTCGCGGATGCGCTTGGAATCCTCGAGGCGTCGAACGAGGCGGTTACCGGTTTCGCGCGAGCTGGCTTCGCGCGCTTCTACGGCATCGAGTGCGGCTTTGAGACGCCGCTCGGTGGCATCGTCCTCTTCTTTTATTTGCTCGAGCTGCGCCTTGAGCTCTGTTGCCTTGGCAGCATGGGTATCGCGGCCGATTTCTGCCGCCGCGGCGGCCTTTTGTGCCGTGTCGATAGTCTGGCGCTGCTCGGCGACGATTTGGTCGTAGCGGCCTGCGATATCCTGACGCGTCTCGAGCTCCTCGCCTTGATCGGCGATGCGCTGCTCAAGTTCGGCCAGGTGGGCACGGGCGTCCGCGAGTGCCTTCTTTGCGGCGTTCATCTCGCG
>URMO01000062.1 GCA_900549085.1 uncultured Collinsella sp.
GGCGTTCTCAACGCACACCGCGACTATTTCTGGTCGACGTTTGCCCCGGTTCTCAACAATGTCATCGTCATCGCCAGCTTTATGGGCTTTGCTCCCGTGTCTGCACAATTTGGCGAGCAGGCCGGTATTATCTTGATCGCAGTTGGTACGACCCTCGGCGTCTTTGTCCAGATGGCCTGCCAGATTCCCGCGCTTGGCAAGCATGGCGTGCATCCTCATATCCATATCGACTTTAAGGATCCCGCGCTGCGACAGACGATCGCGCTTGGTATCCCGACGCTGCTCGCCACGGTGTGCATGTTTGTCTCGACCTCCATTACCAATGCCGCCGCGCTGGTGGTGCAGCCCGAGACCGGCCCTTCCGTCATCGCATATGCGCGCCTGTGGTACACATTGCCCTATGCGCTGATCGCCGCCTCGCTTTCGACGGCACTCTATACCGAACTCTCTCACGATGCGCAGGAGAAGGATTACGACAGCGTCCGCACGGGCATTTCGCGCGGTGTCGCCCAGATGCTCTTCTTCCTGATTCCGTTTGCGATGTATCTGATCGTCTTCGCCCGTCCGCTCAACATGATCTACTGCGCCGGCAAGTTCGATGAATCCGGTGTGGCGCTGGTGTCGGAGTTCCTTATCTATCTGGCACTTTCCCTGCCGCTCTACGGCGTGGTCGTGCTGATGCAGAAGAGCTTCTCGGCCCTGCTCGATATGAAACCTTATAGCCGCTATTGCCTGTACTCCGCTATCGGCCAGGCCGGTTCGGTGCTGCTGTTTGGCGTGGTGCTGGGCTACGGTATGCCGGCAATTGCGCTTTCGTACGTCGTTGACTACGTGGTCTTGGTCGGATGCTCACTGTGGTGGCTGCGCCGTCGTCTGCATGGCCTTCAGGTCAAGTCTATCCTGCATGGCGGTTTCTTCGGCCTACTGTTCGGTGGCTTGGGCGCTGCCGCGGGCGCCGGCGTCATGTGGGCACTTGAGCACTTTGTCGGAGCGCTTGGCAGCTCGATCCTCATTACCCTGGGCTACGTTTGTGTTGCAGGCGTCGTCTCGCTCGCTGTGACTTTTGGTCTTGCCTTCGTCTTTAAGATGCCCGAGGTCTCGGCGCTGCTTCGTCGCAAGTAGGTGCGCGTGGCAGGTCACGACAACATTCCAACACTTGCCGAGCAGGTTTCGCGCGTTCCCACGCAACCCGGCTGCTACCTTTGGAAAGATGCCAAGGGTGATGTCATCTATGTGGGCAAGGCAAAAAACCTGCGTGCCCGTATGCGTCAATACGTGACGCTGCAGGACGAGCGTCAAAAGATCCCGCTCATGATGCAGCTGGTGGCGAGCTTCGACTATATCGTGGTGGAGACCGAGCACGAGGCATTGGTGCTCGAGCGCAATCTGATTGGCCAGTACCATCCGTACTTTAACGTCGATCTCAAAGACGATAAAAGCTATCCCTTTATCGCCATTACCAAGAGCGACTTGTTTCCGGCTATTAAATACACGCGAGAGCGTCATAAACCGGGAACGCGCTATTTTGGCCCCTATACCGATAGCCGTGCGGCGCGTGAGACCATCGATACGCTACGCAAGGTTATTCCTATTTGCTCGGCATCCTGTGCGGAATGGCGCCGCTGCCGCCGCATCGTCGAATCTCATAAGGGCGAAGAAGACATCGTCAATATGATTTGCGCGCAAAACGGGCGTCCCTGCTTTGACTACCATGTCGGGCGCGGGCCGGGCGCATGCATCGGCGCGATTTCCCCTGCCGACTATGCCAAGAACGTCAAACGTGTCGAACGTTTCTTGTCGGGCCATCGCAAGGATGTCGTTGACGAGCTTACGTCCGAGATGACGGAGGCAGCCGAGACGCTCGATTTTGAGCGTGCGGCGCGCGTCAAGCGTCGCCTGGAAGTCATTAGGGGCCTGGACGATCGCCAACAGGTCGTTTTTCCATCGAGCGTCGATATCGACGTCATCGGCTTCTATCGCGAAGAGACTATCTCTGCCGCCTGTGTCTTTGTCGTTCGCGAGGGCCGAACGGTTCGAACTTGTGAGTTTATCCTCGATAAAGGCCTGGATGTCGACGAGGAAGAGCTTCAATCGGGCTTTCTCAAGCGCTATTACGACGAGACGGCTGATATTCCAGCCGAGATCAATCTCTCTGTCGAGCTTGAGGATGCCGAAGCGTTGGGGGAGTGGCTTGCGGGCAAGCGCGAACGCTCTTGCCATCTCCATAGGCCGCAGCGCGGCGAAAAGCACCGCCTGCTCGATATGGCTTCCAAAAATGCGCGTCATGCCCTCATGCGCTACATGATGCGCACGGGGTATGCTGACGATCGCACCAATCAGGCGCTCCTGGAGCTCGAAAGCGCGCTGGCGCTGCCTGCGCCGCCGTTGCGCATCGAGTGCTTCGATATCTCGACGTTGCACGGCACCTTTACCGTCGCTTCGATGGTGGTATTTACCAACGGCCGTGCCGACAAGAGCCAGTACCGACGCTTTAAAATCCAGGCCGAACTGGACGAGGCGAACGACTTCGTGTCGATGTCCGAGGTCCTTGGTCGGCGCTACGCTCCCGAGCGCATGGCCGACGAGCGTTTTGGCTCGCGCCCCGATTTGCTTGTTGTCGACGGCGGCAAGCCGCAGTTGACGGCAGCCATCAAACAACTTGAGGCCCTTGGACTCGATATACCAGTTTGCGGCTTGGCGAAGGCCGATGAGGAGGTTTTCGTGCCTTGGGACGAGACACCTGTCGTGCTGCCGACAGGGTCCGCTTCGCTCTATCTGATTAAACAGGTACGAGACGAATCGCACCGTTTTGCCATTACATTCCATCGCGAGCTGCGCGATAAGGCAATGACGGTCTCGGTGCTCGACGATGTACCAGGTGTGGGACCCACTAGAAAACGTGCTATTATGCGCCATTTTGGCTCGATGAAGCGGTTGCGCGCGGCGAGTGAGAAAGAGATCGCAGAAGTTCGAGGCGTTCCTGCCGATGTCGCAAGATCGGTCCATGAGGCTCTTGCTGCCTGGAATGAAGAGCGAGACAAGGCCTCCACAAGTGGATCTGAAAACTAAACAACCCTAAATAACTGATATATATGATTGGGTGAATTTCAACCTTTTATTTCACTGTGATTGCCTGCTGGTTTCGGGTTTTATTAACGCTAAAACGTTTGACTAACCCAAGCGATAACCCTGCTATCCTGCGGGTTGACGAAGACTGATATCTCACCTCGCCGATACATACTGTCTGCAGTATCGTTTGTCAACGAATTCGGTGAACGGTAGTAAATACCGTTCAAGCGGATGTACGTATCGGTCGCCGAGCGCGGCACCCAAGTTGGGTTTGTCGGCAGGTAAGGTATATGTCGTCCGCAAGTTGCGCGGGGGCAAGTCTAGGTGCCTCCGGGTAAGATTCTCTATTGATAGGAGAAGACATGGCCATCATCAACAAGGGTATGTCCAGGCGTTCGTTCCTCGGCCTCACCGGCAGCGTCGCTGCTGTCGCAGGGCTTGGTCTCACTGGCTGCGGTGGCAGCTCTAGCGACGAAGGTTCCGCTTCCGGTTCCACCGATTCCGCCAACCGTGGCGGCGGCGTGATCACCGCTGGTTCCGCTTACGCTCCGTCCAGCTTCGACCCCGCCAGCACCGGCTCCGCTGTGGGCCTTGGCGCTAACTGGCACGTCGTCGAGGGTCTTTACGGCATCGATTACCACGACTACAGCACCTTCAACGAGCTCGCCACCGACGATCCCAAGTCCGTGGACGACACCACCTTCGAGGTCACCATCCGCAAGGGCGCCAAGTTCTCCGATGGCACCGAGGTCACCGCTGACGACGTCGTCGCTTCCTACACCGCTTGCGCTGCTTCCGCTACCTATGCTCCGTTCTTCCAGCCCTTCGAGTCCATCGAGGCCAAGGACGCCAGCACTGTAACGGTCAAGACCAAGGTCCCCAACTTCTCCCTGCTCAAGGATCGTCTGGCCATCATCCGCGTTACCCCGGCTACCCAGTCCGAGGAGGATCGCGCCAAGCAGCCGATCGGTTCCGGCCCCTGGATGTACGACTCTATCTCCGATACCGAGATCACCCTGGTTCCCAACCCCGAGTACAACGGTGAGTATGCTGCCGAGGATAAGAAAATCCAGTACAGCATCCTGACCGACCCCACCGCTCGCGTTACCGCTCAGCAGGAGGGCTCCACGCTCGTTATGGAGCTCGTTACCGCTGACGCCGTCGACCAGCTCGAGAGCGCCGGCTGCAAGATCGATAACGTTCAGGGTTTCGGCACCCGCTTCATCATGTTCAACGTCGCCAAGGAGCCTTGGAACGACGTCAAGGTCCGTCAGGCTGTTATGTATGCGCTCGACACCGAGAAGATGGTCAGCAACACCTTCGCCGGCCTTGCCACCGCTGCCAGCTGCTACCTGCCCAAGAGCTTCACCAATTATCATGAGGCTTCCACGGTGTACAAGACCAACGCCAAGAAGGCTAAGAAGCTCATCGAGGAGTCCGGCATCACCCCGGGTGCCATCACCCTGCGCACCACCGACAACGAGCAGATTAAGGGCATGGCCGCCCAGGTCAAGAACGACCTCGACGCTCTCGGCTTCGATGTGACCATCCAGACCGATACCTCGCCGGCCACCTACGCTGCCATCGACGGTGGCGAGGCCTACGATATCCTCCTTGCCCCTGGCGATCCTTCCTGCTTCGGCGCTGACCCCGACCTGCTGCTCAACTGGTGGTACGGCGACAACGTCTGGATGCAGACCCGTTGCCCGTGGAAGGAGTCCGCTGAGTGGCAGAAGCTCCACAGTCTCATGGACGAAGCTCTTGCCGCCGAGGGCGACGAGCAGCAGAAGAAGTGGAACGAGTGCTTCGACATCATCGCCGACAACGCCGTTCTCTACCCCGTTGTCCACGTCAAGACCGTCTCCGCTTCCTGGGACGATCCGTCCACTGCGCCCAACGGCGAGGCTCTCGATGGCTTCAAGGGCATCGGCACGACGAGCATGTCCTTCAGGGGCGTTGCGACCGTCAAGGCGTAAGACTCGCTTGAGTCTGTATGCAGGATGTCGGTCGTAAGGCAGCGTCCTCATAGTTGAAACAAAGACCCGGGCGACCTCGATGTCGCTCGGGTCTTGTAATGAGTATCCGTACTCATATACCAGTTGGTCCTACCGACAAAAGAAAGGGGAGAGAACGTGAACAACTTGCTACGTTTGATTGGAAGGCGTCTTGTGGCGCTGCCGATCATGGCATTGGGCGTCACCGTCCTGGTGTTCTTCCTTATGTCGTTCTCCAAGACCGACCCCGCCTACACGGCGTTGGGTGACGGTGCCTCGCCCGAGGCGGTTGCCGAGTACCATGAGAAGTATGGTCTGGACGACCCCTGGCCCGTGCGCTACGTGCGCTATATGGGCGATCTGATCCATGGCGACATGGGCACCTATGGTGCTGCTCGCAACTCCGTTGCCAAGCGCATCTCCACGGCCCTGCCCGTCACGATGCAGCTGACCTTTATCGGTCTTGCCATCGGTGCGGTCGTTTCGTTTTTGCTCGGCGTCATCGCGGCACTGTATCGCGACAAATGGCCGGACCAAGTGATCCGCGTCTTTTCCATCGCCGGCTTGGCAACCCCGTCGTTCTGGCTTGCCGTTCTGTTGATCCTGCTGTTCTCTTCCTACCTTAAGGTGCTCCCGGCATCGGGTGCTCTGCCTCACTTCACTACGAATCCGGTTGGCTATCTGGGACGTATGATCATGCCCGCTATCGCCTTGGCATTTCCGCTGACGGGTCAGATGACTCGTATCGTGCGTACCGCCATGGTCGAGGAGCTCGACAAGGACTATGTCCGTATGGCTCGCGGCGCCGGCGTTCCCGAGAAGGTCGTCGTCGGCATCAACGTTCTTCGCAATGCGCTGATCACCCCGGTCACCACCCTCGGTCTTAAGATCGGTTACCTCATGGGCGGCGCCGTCGTCATCGAGGTTATCTTCAACCTCCCCGGCATGGGCACCGCGATTCTGCAGGGCGTTCAGGGCAACGAGGCGAACCTGGTTCAGGGCGTCGTTATCGTCGTTGCTCTTGCCTTCATCATCATCAACATCGTGGTTGACATGCTCTACCTGCTCATCAACCCGCGCATCAGGACGGTGTAGATTATGGTAAAGATTCGAGAGAAGCAAACCGAGCAGCTCGAGAAGGCTGCCTCCAAGGGGCTCAAGCTCGGTGGCTGGAAGAAGATGACGCTGTCTTCTAAGATTGCCGCCGTCGTGCTGGTGCTGGTCGCCCTGACTGCGATCCTTGCTCCCCTGCTTGCCCCCTATAGTCCGGTTGAGATCTTTACGGCTCGCCAGGCTCCCGGCAACGGGTTTATCTTCGGTACCGACGACAAGGGCCGCGACATCCTTTCGCGCATGCTCTACGGCGGACGTTACTCGCTGATCATCGGCTTTGGTGCTACCGCCATGGCTTTGGTCTGTGGTTCCGTTGTCGGCGCTCTTGCAGCGGTTTCGCGCAAGTCTATCTCTGAGGCGATCATGCGTATCCTGGACATCATCATGTCCATCCCGGGTATCGCCCTCGCAGCCGTTTTCGTTTCCATCCTGGGCAATTCCGTGCCGTCGATCATCTTTGCGATCGGCTTTATGTACACCCCGCAGATCGCCCGTATCGTGCGCGCCAACATCGTGTCCGAGTACGGTGAGGACTATGTCCGCGCGGTCATCGTGTCCGGCGCCAAGGCTCCGTGGATTCTGATCAAGCATGTTCTGCGCAACTGCATCGCTCCGATTATGGTCTTCACCGTTACCCTGGTCGCCGACGCCATCATCTTCGAGGCCTCGCTGACCTTCATCGGCGCCGGCATCCAGGAGCCCACCGCTACCTGGGGCAACATTCTCGCCGACGCTCGCGGTGGCGTGCTCGCTGGCCGTTGGTGGCAGGCACTGTTCCCGGGCCTGGCCATCATGATCACCTGCCTGGCGCTCAACATCCTCTCCGAGGGCATTACCGACGCCATGGCTGCTGCTCCCTCCGCCGCCCTGGATCCGACCGATTCCTCCAAGCGCCGCGAGGCCGACCTGCTGGTCTCCGACCCCGTTCGTGCCTACAAGGAGCAGGCTCAGTCCCTGTCCGCCCGTCTTGGCGCCCTGCGCGATGTCGAACTCAAGCGTAACGACCGCCATGTGCCCGATGAGTCCGTTGAGCCGATCCTTTCGGTCCGCGATTTCTGCATCCAGTTTGAGCACCACGGTGATATCAACGTCGTCGACCACGTTAACTTTGACGTCCGTCCCGGCCAGACCATGGGCCTGGTAGGCGAGTCCGGCTGCGGTAAGTCCATCACCACGCTGGCCATCATGGGCCTGACCGACGATGACGAGCATCTTTCCGGCGAGGTTCTCTGGGAGGGCCGCGACCTGCTCAAGATGAGCAAGAAGGAGTGGTTCGGCCTGCGCGGTACCGATATCGCCATGGTCTATCAGGACGCCCTGTCCTCGCTCAACCCCTCTATGCTCATCTCTGCCCAGATGAAGCAGCTTACCAAGCGCGGCGGCACCCGCAGCGCCGAGGAGCTCTTGGAGCTCGTCGGCCTCGATCCCAAGCGCACGCTCGAGAGCTATCCGCACGAGCTTTCCGGTGGACAGCGTCAGCGTGTCCTGATCGCTATGGCCCTTACCCGCGACCCCAAGCTGGTCATCTGCGACGAGCCCACGACCGCTCTGGACGTTACCGTCCAGAAGCAGGTCATCAAGCTGCTCAACGATCTTCAGGCCAAGCTCGGCTTTGCCATGATCTTCGTTTCGCACGACCTGGCTCTGGTCGCCGAGGTTGCCCATAACATCACGGTTATGTACGCCGGTCAGGTTATCGAGCAGGCGCCCACTAAGGAGCTGCTCACCAACCCGATTCACGAGTACACCCGCGGCCTTCTGGGTTCCGTCCTGTCCATCGAGAGCGGTTCGGGCCGCCTGCACCAGGTGCCCGGCGCCGTTCCGAGCCCGCGCGATTTCCCCAAGGGCGACCGCTTCGCGCCCCGCTCGAGCCATCCGCGCATCGGCTTGGACACCCGTCCGGTCTTCAAGCGCGTGCCCGGCACCGAGCACTTCTATTCCGAGCTCCCCGACGAGGTGCTCAAGGCAAATGGTTTGACCCCTCACGCGGAGGTGATGTAGATGAGCGAGACCGCAGTCAACGGCGTCGAGCCGATCATCTTCCTTGATGACGTCCACGTCACCTTTAGGACCCGTACCGGCTCGATTCTGCACCCCAACCTGGTTCACGCCGTCCAGGGTGTAACGATTAAGCTCATGCCCGGACAGACCATCGGCATCGTCGGCGAGTCCGGTTGCGGAAAGTCCACCACGGCTAACGTCATGTGCGGCCTGCAAGCCCCCACGAGCGGCAAGGTCTACTTTAAGGGCAAGGACGTCACCAAGCGTACCGCCGAGGACCGTCGTCACATGGGCCGCGTCATCTCGGTCGTGTTCCAGAACCCCGCGACGGCACTCAACCCCCGCATGGTCGTTCGCGAGCAGCTGCTCGATCCCATGCGCGTCCACAAACTGGGCACCGAGGCCGAGCAGGAGAAGCGCGTCAAGGAACTCTTGGAGCTCACCGGTCTGCCCAGTTCTGCCGCCGAGGTTCTTCCCGGCCAGCTTTCGGGCGGCCAGCGCCAGCGCGTCGCAATTGCCCGTGCCCTGTCGTTGAACCCTGACGCCATCATCGCCGACGAGCCCACCTCGGCTCTGGACGTTTCGGTCCGCGCGCAGATCCTCAACCTGCTGACCGATCTTAAGAAGGAGCTCGGCCTGGCCATGGTGTTCATTAGCCATGACATCCAGACGGTCCGCTACATCTCCGACGACATTATCGTCATGAATGGCGGCAAGATCGTCGAGCAGGGCGAGGCCAAGCAGGTCTTCCAGCACCCCCAGGACCCCTACACCAAGATGCTGCTCGGCGCTGCGCCGTCGCTGCTGCATCCCAAGCTCGGCGAGTAGCCTCGCTTTCCCTCCCGTGCGCCCGGTTCCCTTGCCGGGCGCACCTCCGTTGCGATTTCGAAAGGTTGGGTTCACGAGCCATGCCAAGTGCTCAGGAGCTACAACAGCAATTTGGTGAATATCGAGGCGCTATGCCCCGTCCATCGGATTTCGATCTCTTTTGGAAGGACCGCATGGCCGAGGCCGACGCCGTCGGGCTTGACTATGCGATCGAGGCGGCACCGATTGCCGACGCCGCGACCTGCCAGTTTTTTGACCTCTGGTATACCGGCATGTGCGGCGCCCGCCTGCATGCCAAGTATCTCAAGCCGGTTTCGGACGAGCCCGTGCCGCTGGTGCTTCAGTTCCACGGCTATCCGGGTGCGAGCCGCAGCTGGTTTGAGCAGGCGTCGTTTGCGGGCATGGGCATGGCGCTCATTGCTCTCGATTGTCCTGGCCAAGGAGGCCCCTCCGAGGACATTGGTGGATTTGAGGGCACGACGGTCGCGGGCCATATCGTCGCCGGTATCGACGGCGACCCGGCCAACCTCTATTATGTCCGCCTACACCAGGATATCCGCATTCTGTGCCGTATCGTTCGCGAGCTCGAGGGCATCGATCTTACCCGCGTGTATGTGAACGGCGCATCGCAGGGCGGCGGTTTGGGTATTGCAACCTGCGCGCTTAACAGCGAGCTTATCAATCGCGCCGCCATCCTCTATCCCTTCTTATCGGACTTCCGCCTGGTTTGGGATCTGGACGCCGACGATATTGCCTACGAGGGTCTGCGCTATTGGTCGCGTTGGTTTGACGAGGACTCGACTCGTATCGAGGAAGCCTATGCCAAGCTGGCGTACTTCGATTCCAAGAATTTTGCCCCCATGGTCAAGTGCCCCGTGCTGTTTGGCACGGGCACGGCCGATATCGTCTGCCCTCCGGCGACGCAGTTTGCGGTCTACAACAACCTGACCTGTGAAAAGCGTCATGAGTTCTTTGAAGGCTTTGGCCACGAGGAGATTCAGGATTTTGACGATCTGATCACTCCGTTTTTCTGTGAGGGAGGGGAGGCTCATGTCTAAGTGCGAGAGCAATGTTGACGAGCTGATAGTCCCCGGGCTCGTGGGAATTCCTGGAACGGTTTCGTCAAGGCTCGCAGAATATCAGGACTGGCACGGTGATGTCCAAGCAGATGTTTCTGATTTAGAGACATGCGCTTCGAATCTTGAGATTCAAGGCCTGGCCATTACGGCAATTGACTTTGTTAACCCCTGCGCCCGTTACTCGGAGGTTTCCTTTAAGCTCGGTGACGATGCGGTCCACGCTCGTTTGATTGAGCCTGTCGGTCGTGCCCGAGTATCTGAGCGCGTGCCGCTGTGCCTGATGTTCCATGACATCGATCGGCCTGTGCGCGGCTGGCATCACATGACGAGATTTGCCGCCATGGGGTATGCCGTCCTCGCGCTGGATGACGATGTTGCTGGTGCGGACGACCTGCAGCGGGGGATTGCTTCGCCCGCTTTTGTCGAGCGTGTCCGTTGGGGCTGCGCGTTGGCGAAGGTTGCGCGCAACCTTGATGGCATGGATCCCGACCGCATCTTTGCATGGGGCGAGGGCCTTGGCGGCGGTGTCGCGCTGGCGGTTTCTGCTCTGGACGAGCGGGGCCTTGCCTGCACGGCGCTTGCCAATCCGCTTCCCAGCGGTCTCGAGACGCTGTCGCCTCGGGTTCGTGGCTCGGTGCTCATGGGCACATCGCTCATGGATACCGTGAGTGATCCCAAGGGCCAGTTTGCCGTATTCAACGGTCTTGAGTGTGACCGGAGGCATATCATCTATGCCAAATACGCTCACGAGCGCATCAATGCGTTCGAAAACGAAGTCGTCGACTTCTTTAACCAAACGTTCTATTCGTGTTCTTTGGCCTAGACGGCCTGGACACCGCCAACAAGAGTGGGCGGCATAGGGCTGCCCGCCAGACAACTAAGGAGATTCTTGTGGCAACTCAGAAATTCACCGGCGTTATCCCTCCCGTCGTTGTTCCCGATACCGAAGACCACCAGCTCGACGTTGCCTCCTTTGAGCGCAGCATCAACCGCATGATCGATGCCGGCGTCGATGGCCTGTTCTTCCTGGGCTCCTCGGGCGAGGTCGTCTTCTCCACCGACGAGCGCCGTCGCCAGATTGTCGCAGAGGCCGTCCGTATCGTCGACCACCGCGTTCCCGTTCTGGTCGGCATCATCGACACCGAGACCGAGCGCATGATCGAGCACGGCAAGGTCGCTCAGGAGCTGGGCGCCGATGCGCTCGTCGCCACCTGCCCGTTCTATGCCCTGCAGGGCATGACCGAGGTCGAGGAGCACTTCCGCATCCTTCACGAGGAACTCGACCTGCCCATCTTCGCCTACGACATCCCCGTGTGCGTCCACACCAAGCTCCCCTGGAAGCTCCTTGCTAAGCTCGGCGCCGAGGGCGTCCTGGCTGGCGTCAAGGATTCCTCGGGCGATGACATCTCGTTCCGCTACCTCATTCAGGAGAACGAGAAGAACGGCCATCCGATGAGCATCCTTACCGGCCATGAGGTCGTCGTCGACGGTGCCTATCTCGGTGGCGCCGACGGTTCCGTTCCGGGCCTCGCCAACGTTGAGCCCGAGGGCTACGTTCGTCAGTGGAAGGCCGCTCAGGCTGGTGACTGGGCTACCGTCAAGGCCGAGCAGGATCGCCTCAATGAGATTTCGCACATCTGGGATGTCACCTCGGGCGTCCAGGGCTATGCCGGTGGCGTCGGCGCCTTCAAGACCGCTATGAACCTCATGGGCATCTTCGACAGCCCGACCATGCCGCGCCCGGTGAAGGCCATGACCGGTGAGAACGTCGAGGCGATTCGCAAGGTCCTCCAGGACAACGGTCTCCTTTAAAGCTCTCCCAGGCACCCGACCTCGCCGTTCAACCGTGCGGCCATGACCCATTAGGCCAATGGCCGCACGGTTTCTCGGCGATCTCGGGCACCTGGAAAACCTTTACCGCGCTGTGACGGCTAGCCTGACGGCGCATTTCCTGTAGTTGTTTTGTCTCCGAAGGAGAACGACATGGAGAACAAGTACGTCTGCTCTGTCGATATCGGCGGAACTAAGATCGCGACTGCCATCATGGAGTACCCGGCTGACGGCGGTGTGCCCCATCCCGTTTTTGAGGCTGAGGTTCCCACCGAGGCCCAGGAGGGTGGCGAAGCGGTCTTCCAGCGCATCGAGGCGTCTATCAAGGCAGCTCTTGAAGCAAATCCCGATGTCGAGGTCCTCGGAGTTGGCATCGGCGCTGCCGGTGTCGTCGACCCCAAGACGGGCGCCATCGCGTATGCCAATGAGATTATGCCCGGCTGGTCCGGCGTTCAGTTGGGGCCGCGTCTGCGCGAGGACCTCGGCCTTCCCGTTGCCGTTGTAGGCGACGTGCAGGCTCATGCTCTGGGCGAGGCCCACTGGGGCGTCGGCAAGGGCAAGTTCTCCGTCTTGTGTTTGGGCATCGGTACGGGCATCGGTGGCGCATATGTCGAGAACGGCCGCGTGATGCAGGGCTTCCATGGTGCTGCCGGCCATATGGGCCACATCGAGTGCTCGGCTGCCGCTGGCATTCCCTGCGCCTGCGGGCGTTCCGGCCATCTGGAGTCGGTTGCTTCCGGAACATCAATCGGGCGCATGTACGGTGAGATGCGCGAGACCGACGCTATAAAGGCTGACTTCCAGAGCGAGGTGACCGAAAATGGCATCTTCGTGAA
>URMO01000063.1 GCA_900549085.1 uncultured Collinsella sp.
CCCGTGAGGGCGGCAAAGGGCATAAACTGCGCGGCACGGCCGGCGCGGACGGAGCCGTTGGCGGTGAGCTTGGGGTCGGTGGAGCGACGTCTTCCCTCGGGGTCCGCTAGACGTTCAAAAGGCGTCGGTGGCCGCATCGGCTGTTGTTGGGACTTAGGCACGATGTCCTCCTACCTGATCGTTGCGTTCGCGTGCGGTGGCGCCAGCGGTAAAGCTCAATCCCTTGACGAGCGCGTTCTTGCCGTACTTGCCCTTCACGGCCAGGACGGCGCGCGCCAGCTCGCGCTCGCGCTCATCGGCCTCGATATCGCTAAACAGGTCGATAGTGGCAAATTCTTCGGGCATGAGGTTGCCAAATCCCAAGTTGATGCGTTTGACCGGTCGTTTGGGATCGACGGTCTGCGCCCAGAGCTCATCGAAATAGCCCATGATCTTCTTAAACGAATTGGTGCGCTCGGGCAGCTTTCGCGAAGCGTTGGAGTGCGCAAAGAGTGCGGCATAGCCACCGCGCGGTTTGCCGCCATGCTCTCCCACAAAGATGCCATCGATTGCCTGCGCCTCGCGCACCAGGCGGCGCCGTTCGTCATCGCGCTGGACGGGCTTGGGCGCACGGGGCGCGAGTCCGGGGCCGGCGGTTGCGGTGGGTTCGATACTCGACGTGCTTGAGCGTAGGTGTCCGCATCCGTCCACATATTGCGCTGTGCCGCTGGCGTCGAGGCGGCGTATGTCGGCTCGTTCGCTTGCATAACCCACAAAGAGCGAGATGCTGTCGCACACCACGTGCTTATCGATCAAGTCCAGCACGGCACTGTCGACCATCTCGCGCAAGACGGTGTAGGCCTGTTCATAGGCATAGCCTTTCGAGAGCACCTGTCCTGTGGTAGTTGAGGTTGCCTGCGGGCGATAGGCTTGGATATCGGCGATAGTTGTCGGCTCGCGCCCGAAGGCGTGGTCGATGAGATATTCGGCATTGACGCCGAGCTCGTCGTAAAGCAGGTTTTCGTCGAGCGCGGCGACGCCCATCAGATCGTATACCCCGTACTTTTCGAGGCGGGCTGCCACGCCGGGGCCGATGCCCCAGATGTCGGTGATGGGACGATGGGGCCAGATCTCCTTGCGAAAGGTCTCGTCATCGAGTATGCCGATGCGGCTGGGTACGTGCTTGGCGGTAATGTCGAGTGCCACCTTGGCCTGGAATAGGTTGGGGCCGATGCCAACCGTTGCCGTGATGCCGGTGCGCGCCAGGACCTCGTCGCGCAACATGCAGGCGAAGCCTTCAGCGTCGGTGTGATAGAGGTCCAGATAGGGCGTCACGTCGATAAAGCATTCGTCGATGGAGTAGACGTGCACGTCCTGTGGGCTGACGAATTCCAGATAGATACCGTAGATTTGCGCCGACACCTCCATGTAGTGCTGCATGCGCGGTACGGCCTTGATGTAGTCGATACCGTCGGGAATCTCGAACAGGCGACAGCGGTTATGGATTCCGAGGTCTTTCATGGCCTGTGTGATGGCAAGGCAGATGGTCGTGCGCCCGCGCGATTCGTCGGCAACGACCAGGTTGGTGGTGAGCGGGTCGAGCCCGCGGTCGACGCACTCGACGCTGGCGTAGAACGTCTTGAGGTCGATGCAGATATAGGTGTGACGCTCGTGTCCCACGCGTCCTCCCATCAAACACATGTTCTTATCGAATACTTGTTCGATAATACCCGCTCGTCCGGACATCGTCAAAACCTGTCCCTTTTTGGTAGGTATGGTCGTGCGGCTGCATCGGGTTTTTTAACGCAGCTCTAAAGAGTGCGAAACAGCTCGGAAAACCTTGTTTCGTAGCATGAGCCTAACAATCGATACCGCCTATACGCACGGAAGGGTTGTGGGAAAGATGGTCAATTATGGGTTTGGTATGCCGACACGCTTGGTTGCGGATGGGGATGTGGCTCGCTGGTGCGGGCGATTGGTTGCCCACTATGGCGGCACTAAGGCACTGGTCGTGCTGGGAGGCGACAAGCACACGCGTGATGAGCTTGTCTCGGCGGCACTCCGCTCGCTTGATCGAGCTCTGCTCGAGCGCGTGCTTTTCCGCTGCGGCTCGGTTGAGGGCGACGGGGGAGACGAGCTGATCGACGAAGCCGTGGCCCTGGCGACCGACGAAGGGGTGGACTTTGTATTGGCGATTGGCGATGCCGATACTGCTGGCTTTGCGCGCGAACTCGCGCGTCGCATGGCGGCGCTCGATGCCGGCGAAGACGGTTTTGTCCCTTATGGATGCATTGTCTCGGAGGGCAAGGTGCCTGCTGTCGTGGGCGTCGGCGAGGTTCCCGTTTTTGCCATCATCGCGCCCGAACTGCTGGAGGGCATTGGGTCTCCTCTGCGCGAGTTGCTCGGCAGCGTGTGCGCCGCGGCCTAGTATTTGGCATAAAGGGATGGGTTATTTTTGGTTGGTAAAGCGTTTGACCTGCCAAAATAAACCTGTCCCTTTTTGGTCGGTTGCCGTTTGGGGGCCGATTGGCAACGCTCGCTGATTATAGTCTTGACCTGCGCTAGAATAGTGGCATCTGAATGTCCGGGCGCATGGAGGCGTGCGCCCGTATGCTGAGGAGGACTCTATGGCAACTGTTGCCGCACCTATCGATGCTACGTCGACTGCCGCTTGGAAGGCACTCGAGGCTCATCAAGAGAAGCTCGAGGCCGAAGGTATCGACCTCAAGGCCTGGTTCGCCGCCGATGCCGAGCGCGTGAACAAACTGAGCTTTGACGCTGGTGACCTGCACTTCGATCTGTCGAAGAACCTGGTGACCGATGAGACCATCAAGCTGCTGTGCGATCTTGCCCGCGAGGTGAAGCTCGAGGAGCGCCGCGACGCCATGTTCTCCGGCGAGCACATCAACACCACCGAGGACCGCGCCGTCCTGCACACCGCGCTGCGCCGCCCGGCAAGCGAGAAGGGCCAGCTCATCGTTGACGGCCAGGATGTCGTCGCCGACGTGCACGAGGTCCTCGACCGCATGTATGCCTTCGCCGAGCGCGTGCGCTCCGGTGAGTGGAAGGGTGTTACCGGCAAAAAGATCGAGCACCTGGTGTCCATCGGCATCGGCGGCTCCGACCTGGGCCCGGTCATGGCTTACGAGGCCCTGCGTCCCTATGCCGACGCCGGTATTGATTGCCGCTATATCTCCAACATCGATCCCAACGACCAGGCCGAGAAGCTCAAGGGTTTGGATCCCGAGACCACGCTCGTGATTATCGTCTCCAAGACCTTCACCACGCTCGAGACCCTCACCAACGCCCGCGAGGTCAAGACCTGGATGCTCGAGCAGCTCAAGGCTCAGGGCGCCATCGATGGCTCCGATGAGCAGAACGCCGAGGCCGTGGCAAAGCACTTCGTCGCCGTTTCCACCGCACTCGAGAAGGTCGAGGCCTTCGGCATCGACCCCGCCAACGCCTTTGGTTTCTGGAATTGGGTCGGCGGCCGCTACTCCGTCGACTCCGCCGTGGGCCTGTCGCTGATCGTCGTGCTCGGCCCCGAGCGTTTCCAGCAGTTCCTCGAGGGCTTCCATGCCATCGACGAGTACTTCTGCAACACGCCGCTCGAGAACAATGCCGTCGCGCTGATGGGTCTGCTCAACGTCTGGTACGTCAACTTCTTCGGTTCCAAGAGCCATGCCGTGCTGCCGTACTGCCAGTACCTGCACCGCTTCCCGGCCTACCTGCAGCAGCTCACCATGGAGTCCAACGGCAAGCATGTTCGCTGGGACGGCAGCGCCGTGACCTCCGACACCGGTGAGATCTTCTGGGGCGAGCCCGGCACCAACGGCCAGCATGCCTTCTACCAGCTGCTGCACCAGGGCACCGTGGTGGTTCCGGCCGATTTCATCGCCTTCGCCAATACTGCCAACCCTGCGACCGATAGCGGCCAGGACGTGCATGAGCTGTTCCTGGGCAACTTCCTGGCCCAGACCAAGGCGCTCGCCTTTGGCAAGACGGCCGACGAGGTTCGTGCCGAGGGCACGCCCGAGCAGATCGTCCCGGCCCGCTGCTTTGAGGGCAACCGCCCGACGACCTCGATCTTCGGCGACACGCTGACCCCGTTCGCACTCGGCGAGCTCATCGCCCTGTACGAGCACATCACGTTTGTCGAGGGCACGGTCTGGGGCATCGACTCCTATGACCAGTGGGGCGTCGAGCTGGGCAAGCAGCTTGCCAAGCAGATCACCCCGGCCTTCCACGATGACGCCGCCAAGGCCGAGCAGGACGCTTCGACTCAAGCGCTTATCGAGTTCTATCGCGCGCATCGCAAGTAGTCGCTGCTGTTAACGCATCGCGCCTTATAGTCAGGGGCCCGTATCCTATCGGATGCGGGCCCCTTTGCTTTGCCGTGGTCCCGGGGCGCACGGCCTTTGTGGAACATCGCCGGGGCGCCGCGCGCTGCGAGAACCCTGCGCCTAGATCTCGGCCTCCGCATGGCCTCGCTGCACCTCGGGCAGCTCCCCGTAGAGCGGATGGTCTTCGAGCCTAAAGCGCTCGACCTGTTCGGGAGTGCGACCGCGTACAAAGAGCCACGAGCGATCAATCGGCGTCGCCATGAGCGTGCTGGGCAGCGCGTCGGCGCGGTCGGAAAACACCCGGGCACTCTCGGGATCCTGGAACGCCAGCACCAGATGCGTGTCGCAGTTGCCCATGATGGAGCGTGCGCGTGCCTCGCCATAGAGCGCATCGAGCTGGTTGGTCGACTGCAGCAGCAGCGTTGCCCAGATGTTGCGGCTTCGGATAATCGAGAGCACGTTGTCGATCTGGGGGATCTGCAGATTTGCGAAGTCATCGAGCATAAAGCGCACGGGCACGGGCAGGCTGCCGTCGGGCTGCCTATCGGCCTCGCGAATGAGGCCCATAAACGCCTGCGAAATAAAGAGGCCGGTCAGCGGATCGAGATTGCGGTCAATATCGCTCACGGTTACAAACAGGGCGCAGGGGGTGTGTCCCATGGAAGCGAAGTCCACCTGATGGCACTCACGATAGAGCTGTGCCGCACCGTCGAATCCCAGACACATGACCTTTTCGGCAAGGATGCCGACGATGCTCGCGTGCATGCGCTCGGCATTTTGCGTAATGGCGTAGCGCCGCCATAGCGAGAGGGCATAGCTTTGGGGGTCGGTCGTGATCAGGTCGTCAAACAATCGACCCGTGGCACCGTCCTGCAGGTGCTCGATCAGCTTGATGACCGAGCTGATCGTCTGCTCGTCGGCGGGTAGCTGTTCGGTGACGTAGGCGATAAGACACGACAGCAGGTTTGCCGCCGCATGATCCCAAAAAGGCTGGTTGTTGTCCTCGATGGGGCAGATGGCCTTTGCCACCGAGAGGATGTCCTGCTGGTTGGGCCTGCCGTCCGCCTTGCGGCGAATGTGCCTCAGGGGGTTGTAGCCGCAGCGCTCGATGCCGGGCGCAAGGGCCGGGACGGTGTTGAGGTCGGCGAAGCTGAGACATTGCACGCGGTAACCGTGGGCTGCCAGCACGGGTCCCACTTCGCGACAGAGCGTGCCTTTGGTGTCGAGCACGATGTAGCTTGCGTTCATTTGCAGCAGGTTGGGCTTGAGGACGTTGCGGGTCTTGCCGGCTCCCGAGGGGCCGATCACAAGTGCATTGTTGTTGAGTCCCGTTTGGCGGGTGTCGCAGGAAAGCGTTCGATCCTTGGCGAGGATGGTGGACGATGCGGACTCAGATGCGGCGAGGCGGCTGGCGAGGTTAGACATGGGCGACCTCCTTGGTGGCCGAGAGGATTTCGTGGGCAAAGCCGAGCTCGACGGCGCGCTCGGCCGAAAGGTAGGTGTCTTTTGCAGTGAGGGACTGGCAGCGCTTGGGCGTGAGGCCGCTGCGATCCGAGAGGATTTGCGTGAGGGTCTTGCGGGTCTGCATGAGACGCCGGCTGGTTTCCTGCAGCGCAAGTGCCGAGCCGCCTGCCCCCTGGGGGATCAGCGGGTCGTGAATCATGAGCTCTGCATGGGGCGCCATACGGCGATCGTCGCCGCCCATAAAGATCACGGCGCCCATGGACGCGGCGAATTCCAGGCAGACGGTGCGGATGGGGCACGATGCGAGGCGCATAGCGTCATAGATCGCAAGACCCGATCGCACGCTTCCGCCGGCGCTGGCGACAAATATGGTGATGGGGCGGCTGGGGTCGGTGGCATCGAGCAGGCGGATCTGCTGGCATAGGTCGTGGGCCATCGGGGTTTCGATGTTTCCCATGACGGAGAGCTCGCGACGGGCGAGCATCTCATAGTAAATGCTGGTGAGCGTGATACCTCGGGCGGATTCACGCATGGTGAGGGGGCTGATGATGGGGGAATGATTGGTGTCCATGGGGACTCCTTTCTGTTGGTTGTGTTGTGGAATAGGGTTATAGCCCGCGCAGGGGCTGGTGGGCTACAGGGTTCGTCCGAGCCTGAGATCGAGCTCGGTTGTGGGGCGGGCTGCCTGTCCGTGCGGCTCGCAAGCGCCAAGGGCTCCAAAGCGATGGAGCGTTGCGACGGGCGTGGTATAGGCGAGCCGCAGCTGATGCTCGACAGGGGCACATCCGTCTTTTTTGTAATGGGCCGTGTAGTACTGCGCGATGCTGGCGTTCATCTCGCTGCCATTGCGATGGCGCTCAAACTGGCGTCTGCAGGTCTCGATGATCTTTGCTACCGACTTGGGTGCCGTCGCGGGAACAAGGGCGAGATAGCCCTCAAATAGCTCGTTGACGCTCAGGAGGCACAGCAGGTCGATTAGTGTCCTTATGGCTGCTCCCTCGGCGGAAAAGTGCGCGGTCATGCGGTTATATCGGTTGCGGTCGACGATGGCCGCATGGGGTCTTGGAGTTTTCTGCCCCGTGGTCCCGGGCTTTTGCCGCGCCTGTGTATTGAGCTCGACGTTGCAGCGCTTGAGGCCGTCCAACGGAAGAAACAGTGCGGTGCGCAGGGTGTTCCGCTTGCTTTCGAGTTCATGACGCTCGTCGGGTTCCCATTCGAGCTTGAGTTTCGTGTCGAGCGCCGTAAGCATATGGGCTAGGCAGCCTACGGTAAGAACGTGCGAATCGTTACCGCGTTTTGGGGCATAGGGGTCTGTCAGCTTGCGAATGTCGGGGTCGCCCATGATCTTTGTGCAGCGCTTCAGCAGTTGAGGGTGGTCGGCCAAGATCGTCGCGAGCGGTAGCGACGCGTAGTTCTTGATGGTCGCGGCGGCAAAGGCGGCGTCATATTCGTTTGCATATGCTCGCTCAATGCGGGCATCCAGAATGCTTTTCTTATCGCCGTCTTCAGCGTGGTGGTTTGTCATAGCTTCTCCAATCGGTTGATGTTCGTGCTGTTTGTTGATGTGTTGGTTGTCGTGAGTGATGTGCTTGCCGTGGGTGATGTGCTGATGTTGGGGTGCTATGCGGTTTTCAATGAGCCCGTGAGGCAGTTGCTGCAGGGGCGGGATGGAACGGCCCATGCAGGGCGGAAGGCATCGTGCTCAAAATCGAGACAGCAATGCCCTGGGCGCCTCACATGTGGCAGTTACCTCATTAAGTTGTCATTGCGTTTGGGGTTGTACTTTGCCGATCTTCTTTCTCTTACACGCTGAAAACTGAAACTGAATATGCTCGATCTACTTAAAACCGCAACAGCGATCTTTTATCAACTTATATGTCGGAACGCGTCTTTGCAAGTACTTTTTTGCCTTTGTTTCAAATGGGGTGGTTTTGCAACCGTCATACGCGCGCTGTGCGAACGTGCCCCGGCTCGGATAAGATAGTGCGCGATAAAAACGATGCAAGGAGGCACATATGGCAATCAAAGCCATCGCGATGGATATCGACGGTACGCTCACCAACGACCAGAAAGTGATTAGCTCGCGTACGCGCGAGAAGCTGCTCGCGGCGCAGGAATCGGGCATTAAGCTCATCTTGGCTTCGGGCCGTCCCGCATGGGGGCTGCACGCCTTGGCGCAGGAGCTCGACCTTCAAAACCATGACGGTCTGCTGGTGGCCTTTAACGGCGCGCATGTGGTCGACGCTCAGACCGACGAGGTGCTGTTCGATCAGGCTATGCCTGCCGACGAATTGCATCGCCTGATTGATCACCTGCGTAATTTTGACGTGATCCCTATGATTTCGCTCGGTCGTGATTTGCATGTCGAGGACTCGTACCATTGCATGATCACGCTGCCTGACGGCTCGCAGAAGAATATCGTCAAGTATGAGCGCGACGCGTGCGATCTTAAGATTCGCGAGGTGGAGAGCCTGCATGAGGTCGCTGATGCTTATCCCGTGGACAAGCTACTCACTGCGGGCGACCCGGCATACCTGCAGGCGCATTACGAGGAGATGTATGCGCCCTTTAAGCAGACGCTTTCGGGCATGTTTACGGCCGACTGGTACTTTGAGTACACGGCGCCCGGTATCGACAAGGCCTGCGCGCTCGAGGGTGCCCTGCCCAAGCTCGGCATCGATGCCAGCGAGGTCGTATCGTTTGGCGACGGCCAGAACGACAAGTCCATGATTGAGTGGGCCGGCACCGGTGTTGCCATGGGCAACGCCGTCGATGAGGTTAAGGCTGTAGCCCAGATGGTGACCGCCAATAACAACGAAGACGGTATTGCGGTGGCGCTGGATAAGCTGCTGGGTTAGAATCGCCGATAGTGCATGGTTCGGGCGTCTGCTTGCGGGCGCCCTTTTGTTAGGGAGGGTGCCGTGTCCGCATTTCCGTTCGACGCCGTTATCTTTGACATGGACGGCGTGATTGTCGATACCGAGTATTACTACCTGGGCGAGACTGCCGCGTTTGCCAAGGAGCTTGGGCTTAACCTGACTCAAGAGGAGTTGAACGGGCAGGTCGGTACCTCGCATCAGTTCTTCCTGCGTATGCTGGTCGATTGGTTTGAGCGCGCCGGTAAGGGGCATTTAACTGGCGAGGAAGCGTTGGCCCGTTGGGACGAGTGGGCGCATAAGCGTCCGCGCGACTATCAGGCTTTGATTAACCCAGGCGCCGTGGATACGATTCGAGAGCTGCCGCGCCGTGGCGTTCGCGTGGCGCTTGCCAGCTCGTCTCCCATGGATAGCATCGAGGAAGTGCTCAATGCGTGCGGGCTGTCGGATGCCTTTGAGCATGTGGTGAGTGGCGAGCAGTTTAAGGAGAGCAAGCCCGAGCCCGACATCTACCTGCATGCGCTGGACCTGCTGGGGCTGCCCGCGAATCGCTGCTGCTGCGTCGAGGATTCGGTGCCTGGCATCACTGCCGGCAAGCGAGCTGGCCTGACAGTCATTGCCAAGCGCGAGGAACGCTTTGGCTTTAGCCAGGATGCCGCGGACAAGATTATCGACCAGCTGCCGGAGCTGCTCACGCTTTCTTAGGAGTGCGGTAGTTGCGCGTTTTTCGGGTCAGATGAGTAAATACCCGACATTTTGGTGCGGCAGCAAGCATACTTAATGCTAATGCGGGCTTAAGGGCTTGCTGAATGCCCTTGGGCCCGCTTTAGACTTAATTGTGCTGGGAGAGGGTATATGCCACCGACTGAAGGGCTAACTGACGGTAAAGCAGCGATACCGCTGTACCAACAGGTTATCGATATCATTAAAAACGAAATCAACTCCGGTGCCTACAAGGCGGGCGCGCGGATACCCAACGAATTCGAATTGGCTGAGAGCTATAAAGTTGGCCGCGTTACCGTGCGACGCGCTATTGAGGAGCTCGTCCAGCAGGGCTATCTAACGAAGCGGCAGGGGAAAGGCACGTTTGTCAATGCCCCCAAGCTTAAGCGCAAGATTCGCCAGAAGGATGACGTCCAGAGTTTTTCGGACGCATGCCGCGTTAACGGAATGGAGCCGGGGGCGTGCGTCATTTCGAGAAAGATACTGCCGGCGGATTCCACCGAAGCGCAGTTCTTTGGTGTTCCCGTTGGAACTGATTTGATTTGCGTTGAGCGTGTGCGTACTGCCGATGGAGTCCCCGTCATGCTCGAGAACAATATATACGTTTACGAGGACAACGCTTATCTATCAACGGCACCTCTATCTAACCAATCCATTTTTGAGTTC
This sequence comes from uncultured Collinsella sp., assembly GCA_900549085.1. Taxonomy (GTDB): domain Bacteria; phylum Actinomycetota; class Coriobacteriia; order Coriobacteriales; family Coriobacteriaceae; genus Collinsella. Next base: position 10,052 of record URMO01000063.1, read on the forward strand.
GTGCGTAACCGGACGGGCCGTACGCCCGCGTTTACCGACCCGTGCACACTCGAGATCGCGTGCGCGTCGCCTGAGGTCGCTCGGCTGTTGGCAGTTCCCGTTGGCGAACCCTTGTTTTATATGGAAGCCTTCTTTTTCGATGAGCAGCGGCGGCCGTTTATCATCGGTCGTCAGCGGATCGTTGGGTCTCGCTACGTCTTTGACATCTAGGACATTGCGAATGGAGACGCCCGGTTGATCATCTCACCGGGCGTCTCCATACCGTTCACGGCGCGAACGCAACCGTTCAACCGCGTCGCGGCAATCAGTTTGAAATTATCTTGATGATGGGAAAAGCTGCTGGTAATCTATGGAACGTCATAGAACGTTTGCCTTGCGCAGGCGTTGAAGCGAGATGCGATGCAGTCTCGAGTTCTTTGGAGGTATCTATGTCAGATACGAAGGCGAAGAAGACAAACAGACGTTTTAAGTTCAAATTACCGCATGTCTATACGATCATGTTCTTGCTGATCGTTGTCTTTGCGGTCCTGACTTGGATCGTTCCCTCTGGTCAGTATCAGCGCAAGACGATTTCGACAGCGGCGGGCGAGCGTGAAGTCGCCGTTGCTGGAACCTATGAACAGGTTGATAAGAACTACACCGATTCCGAGACCGGCGAGACCATCAATCTGGGCCAGGATATCTTTGCGGTCCTGCAAGCGCCTACTAAGGGCATCCAGGAGGCTGCCGACGTCGTTGCGTTCGTCTTATTGATTGGCGGATCGTTCGCAGTCATCACCAAGACCAACGCTTTGAATGCCGGCATGAGCCGTGTGATTAAAAAGCTCAAGAACAAGGACATCCTCATCATTCCCATCACGATGACGTTGCTGTCCATTTGCGGCACTACGTTTGGTATGTCTGAGGAAGCCCTGCCGTTCTATGCCATCTTCATTCCCATCATGATGGGTATCGGGTATGACTCGATGACGGCGTTTATCATCTGCTTCCTTGGTCCTAACCTGGGATATTGTGCTTCGACCATCGACCCGTTTAATGTTTTGCTCGCCCAAGGCATCATTGGTATCGAGGGCAATCCTCAGCTGTGGCTGCGCGCCGTTTCTTGGGTCATCTTCACTGCCGTTGGTATCGCATGGGCCATGCGCTACGCCATGCGTGTCAAGAAAAATCCCGAGTCGTCCATTGTGTACGAGGACGATAGGCTCAAGCGTGTTGAGTTTTCCGTGACCGATGCCTCCATCGAGGAAGAGTTCACTACCCGTCAGAAGCTCGTGCTTATCGATTTTGCCTGCGGCATGGGCATTATCGTCTGGGGTCTTGTTACCCAGGGCTGGTACATGAATGAGATTTCCGCCGTGTTCCTTGGTATGGGCTTGCTTGCCGGTATCCTGGGCGGCCTTGACCAGCAGACGATCGCCGAGGAGTTCGTTAAAGGCATTGCCGACTTTGCGTATGCCGCTATCGTCATCGGCATCGCTCGCGGTATCTTGGTCATCGCAGAGGGTGGCATGATCATCGACACCATCCTCCAGGCGCTCGCTACTGCACTGGCCGGTGCACCTGCCGCCGTCTACACCACGTTTATGTATATCGTCCTTGGCCTGCTCTCTTTGCTGGTTCCCTCGAGCTCTGGACTTGCGGCGCTCACCATGCCCGTCATGGGTCCGCTGACCGAGCTTATGGGCCTCAATCCCGAAGCCGCCGTTACCGCGCTCCAGTTTGCTAATCAGACCATCAACACCATCAGTCCCGTGGCGGGCATGACGGTTGCCGGTCTTGCCGTGGCAAAGATCTCGTTTGGTCAATGGTGGAAGACCATTTGGAAGTTCTTCATTTTCATGGTCGTCTTTGGCCTGATCGTAACGGCAATCTCTGGCATGCTTCCGGTGTAGGTGGTTGTGATGTCTGATCGTTTAACGGTCCTGACGTCTAAGAGCGTCTTTACCGGTACGGGGGACCTGCCGTTTGAAGGTTTCGTAGCGGTCCGTGGCAATCGAATTGAGGCGGTCGGCACCAAGTGTGAGGTAGCTTCGTATTTGACCCAAGCGGACGAGGTGGTTGACCTGGGCGACCGCACCGTCATGCCTGGCCTGATCGATGTGCATACCTTCTATACGGGCTGGGCGCTGCGGTCGTTGGGGTCTGATCTGTCCGGCATCGCTGATGCCAAAGAGGCCGTGTCGCTCTTGCGTGCATGGAAAGAAGGTCATCCGGATTGCCCGGCGGCTTTTGGCCACAATCTGCCCGAAACGTTGGCATCGGATGCCGAGAACGCAAATACGGCAGCTGTGTTTGACGATTGTTTTGGCGATATCCCTGTCGTCTGCTTTACGCCGGGCGCGGAGACCTGCGTTCTCAATGCTGCCGCCAGTGCGCGATATGGCTTTACACCCCAGGCGTGCTATGCCGAGAAGATCTGGCGCATGATGAGCGATTTCCTTGCGCTGCCCGAGGTGCGTGCCGGGTATTCGGACTACATGAGCATGCTTAACGAACGCGGCGTTACCGCCATCAAGGAGATGGCGTTTGATGACTACTACGGCTTTGCCGACGAAATGGCTCGCCGTGCGATGCGTGCCGAGAC
>URMO01000064.1 GCA_900549085.1 uncultured Collinsella sp.
AAGAGAGATGCGGGGCAGTCCCGCAATTACATCTACTAGCGGAAATGTCGATTAACGGCGTGCTGCCTTCACAAGCTCGGCGACCTTAGCGACGATCTCATCGATCGCCACGTCCTCACGCTCGCCCGTGGCACGGTCCTTGAGCTCGACGGTGCCGTTCTTAAGGCCACGCTTACCCAGAACGACCTGATACGGGAAGCCCATAAGGTCGTTGTCAGCAAACTTAAATCCGGGACGCTCGTCACGGTCGTCGACGACAACCTCGATACCCTCGGTGCACAGACCCTCGACGATCTGCTCGCAGACGGTAGCGCACTCCTCCTTCTTGGGGTCGAGCGGAATCACCGCGACCTCGTACGGGGCAACGGAAACCGGCCAGACGATACCGTGCTCGTCGTTGTGCTGCTCCACGACGGCAGCGAGCGAGCGGGACACACCCACGCCGTAGCAACCCATGATGAGCGGCTTCTCCTTGCCGTCCTCGTCCATAAAGGTGGCACCCATGGCCTCGGAATACTTGGTGCCCAGCTGGAAAACCTGAGAGACCTCGATACCGCGGGCAGCGGAGAGCGGCTTGCCGCAGTGCGGGCAGGGATCGCCGGCAACGACGGTTACCAGGTCGGCCCACTCGTCAACGGTAAAGTCGCGCTCGGGGCAGGCACCGGTAAAGTGATAATCGACCTCGTTGGCACCGCAAGCCCACTGCTTGGACTCGCGCAGACTCTCGTCGCAGACCAGACGGATGCCCTCGGGCAGGTTAACCGGTCCGATAAAGCCCTTATGCAGACCGTAGGTCTGGAGCTCCTCGTCGGTCATCATGCGATAGCCCTTGCCAAAGACGTGCTCGGCCTTGCAGTCGTTGAGCTCATGGTCGCCTGGAACGATGGCCACAACCGGCTTACCCTCGGCGTCGATGAGAGCCAGGGACTTGCGCGTGCCGTTCTCGGGGAAGCCGAAGAACTTGGCGACCGCCTCGATGGTGCCCATGCCCGGAGTCTCGACCTTGGTGAGCGTGCCGTCGCCGGGGCCCTCGGTCACGACGACCTTGGTGCTTGCCGCCTCGTCATCGGCAGCAAAGCCGCAATCGTCGCAGTAGACCAGCGAAGCCTCGCCGGCGTCGGCCAGCGCCATGTACTCGACGGAGGTATCGCCGCCGATCTCGCCGGAGTCGGCGACAACGGGCAGAGCCTTGATGTAGCAGCGCTCGCAGATGTTGGCGTAGGCCTGCTTCATCTTGTCGTACTCCTCCTGCAGACTCTCCTGCGTGGCGGAGAAGCTGTAGGCGTCCTTCATGATGAACTCGCGGCCGCGCATCAGGCCAAAGCGGGGACGGAACTCATCGCGGAACTTGTCCTGAATGTGGTACAGGTTGACGGGCAGCTGCTTGTAGGAACGCAACTCGTTGCGCACCAGGGCAGTCACGGTTTCCTCGTGCGTGGGGCCGAGCACGAACTCACGGCCGTGGCGGTCATCAAAGCGCACGAGCTCCTTGCCGTAGGCATCGATACGGCCGGACTCGCGCCACAGCTCGGCATCGACCATGATGGGCATCATGAGCTCCTGGGCGCCGGCAGCGTCCATTTCGTCGCGCACGATGTTCTCGATCTTGCGAATCGAGCGCCACGCGAGCGGCAGATAGGAATAGAGACCGGCGGCCTCCTTACGAATCATGCCGGCACGGAGCAGCAGGCGATGGCTCGCAAGCTCGGCGTCGGCCGGATCCTCTTTGAGCGTCGGAGCATACAGCTTAGACATATACATTGCTCGAGTCATTTATTTCTCCTCAATAAGCTTGTCGACCTCGGCCATAAGCGCGTCGACAATTTGGTCCTCAGCTACTTTACCAATGATCTGGCCGTGCGAAAAGAGCAGGCCCTGACCTCGTCCGCAGGCAACGCCCAAGTCGGCGTCAGAGGCCTCGCCGGGGCCATTGACTGCACAACCCATAACGGCGATCGAAAGCGGCGCGGAGTAGTTCTTAAGCCGCTCGGTGACCTCCTCAGCGATAGGAATGAGGTTGACCTGGCAGCGAGCGCACGTGGGGCAAGAGACGATCTCGGGACCACGACGGCGAAGGCCCAGCGACTGCAGGATACCCCAGGCGACCGGCGGCTCCTCGACCGGATCGGCCGTGAGCGAGACGCGCATGGTGTCGCCAATGCCCTCGGAAAGCAGAATACCCAGGCCCACAGAGCTCTTAATGGTGCCCTGGAGCTTGGTTCCGGCCTCCGTCACGCCCAAATGAAGCGGAACATGGGGGATTTCGCGCGACAGGGCTCGATAGGTATCAAGCGTCGTTTGCACGCTATGGGCCTTGGCCGAAAGCACAATGTTTGTAAAGCCGCGGTCTTCAAAATGCTTGACGAAACGCTCGCTCGACATCACGAGCTTTTCGGGCTGCGTAAGGTCATCGCGCTCGGCGATATCCTGCTCAAGCGAGCCGGCGTTCACGCCAATGCGAATCGCACACCCAGCGGCGCCCGCGGCATCGATCACGGCATCGACCTTGGCCCAATCGCCGATATTGCCGGGATTGATGCGCAGCTTGGCAGCACCGGCCTCAACGGCACCAATGGCGAGCTTATGGTTAAAGTGGATATCGGCGACAATCGGCACCGGAGACTCCGCACAAATCGTGCGAAAGCCCTCGAGCGCAGCCTCGGTGGGCACACTCACGCGCACAACATCACAACCTGCCTGGGCAAGCGCGCGCACTTGCGCAAGCGTTGCCTGGGCGTCGGCGGTATCGGTGCAGGTCATGGATTGGACCACCACCGGCGCGCCGCCGCCTATCTGCACGTCGCCCACAAACACGGGGCGCGTCAGCTCGCGCGGCAAAGGATGGGACAAAGACAATCCAAACACTCCCCTACAAAATAAATCGAAGGACGTCGGAACGAAGCATATAGACAAACAGCAGCGCAAAGAGCGCGATGCCCACATAGCTGACGATTGTCTGCACCTTCAGCGGCAGCTCGCGACCGGCAACCTTTTGGATAATCTCGATAACCAGCTTTCCCCCGTCAAGCGGCGGGATGGGCAGCAGGTTCATAAAGCCCAACGAGAACGAGATGAGCGCGGCAAACGTCAAGAACGTCTCGGGGCCGGCGGCAGCCGCTTGAGAAGACATAACGCTGATGCCCACAATCGAGGTGGACTGATCGAGTATCTCCATCGTATGCTGCGGCTGCAATAGACGCATCACGCCCTCAGCTGTCTGCTGAACATAGGAGAACGACAGGCGCGCCGAGGTGATGGGGTCCAAATGGACCACCTGCGTGGAGGCATAAACGCCCAAACGCTCGTCCTCCTTGAGCGCGACCGAGGTCGAAAGTTTCTTGCCGTCGCGCTGATACTCAATGGCGATATCGTCCTTTCCGGCGGCCGCTCCGATCGCATCGTACACGTCCATCCAGGAAGAGCAGGACACACCGTCAACCGAAAGAATCGTGTCGCCGCCCTCTATGCCCGCCTTGGCGGCTATCGAGCCCTCTTCGACCTGACCAATCACATTGCTATCGACCGGCACCGATACACCGGCGATAGAGTAGATGCTCATAAGCAGCAAAAAGCCCGTCAGGATATTGACGAGAATGCCCGCGAGCAGCATAAAGGCACGCTTGAGAAAACCCTGGCCCAGATAGGTATGCGAACGCTCCTGCTCAAGGAACTCCAAAGCAGTGACCGGCAGCTCCCACACATCGCCCTCGGCAGTCGCATGCTCTCGATCGAACTTGCGACCGTCAAAGGTGGTATATCCTGCAGCATCGCGCGGCAGCGTCTGGTACCTAACCGGATAGTAGCTAGGCGAAGGCTTCTCCCCTTCCTCGTACCAAGGCGCAATGGAACCCCAACCCAAAAGCAAGGCACAAGCCTCGAGAACATCCTCCTCGGGCAGCTCCAGCTCGACGGAAAGGTCTGCAACCGAAACGCGACCATGACGATAGATCGCCGCAAGCACACGGTCGGCGCACGAGACGTCGGTCGGGTCCATACCGCAGATAGCGGCATAACCACCCAGCAGCAGCGGCGTCACGCCAAACTTGGTACCGATGCGACGCGACGTATGATGAATGTTAAAGCGGCACGGCAGGCCCAAGAAAAACTCGGTGACGCGTACGCCGCACGCACGGGCCGCCAAAAAGTGGCCGCCCTCATGCAGAAACACGAGGACGGATAGCATCAAAAGGCCCCAAAAGACTGAGGAGAGAACGCTCAGAACAGTATCCATAAAACGAAAAGCAATCCTTACGATTAAGAGCGGGTTGCAGCGAGCACCTCGGCGGCCTTGGCACGAGCCCACGTATCGATATCGCGAAGCTGCTCAAAGGATGCGACCGCCTGCGTATCGTGTGCATCCATGCACGACTCGACGATACGGTCGATATCGGTAAAGGTACAGACATCGTGCAGGAAGGCATCGACGGCAACTTCGTTGGCGGCATTCAGCACGCACGGCATGGTGCCGCCCGTTCTGCCGGCACGCTCGGCCAGCGCCAGGCAGCGGAATGTGTCCATATCGGCAGCATCAAACGTGAGCTGCCCGAGCTCGCGGAAATCGATTCGAGGCGCCGGAGTATCCCAGCGCTCGGGATACGAAAAGGCAAACTGGATGGGAATGCGCATGTCGGACGCACCGAGATGCGCCATCACGGAGCCGTCGGCAAACTCGACCATAGAGTGAATCTTGGACTGACGCTGAACGACCACGTTGATAAAGTCGAGATCGCACCCGAACAGGTGCATCGCCTCGATACGCTCCAAGCCCTTATTCATGAGGGTCGCAGAGTCGATGGTGATCTTAGCACCCATGGCCCACGTGGGGTGTGCCAGCGCATCGGAGCGTGTCACGCAATTGAGCTCGTCGCGCGTACGGCCAAAGAACGGACCACCCGAGCAAGTGAGCCAAATGCAGTGAGCCTCGCGCGGATTCTCCCCCAGATAGCACTGGTAGATGGCAGAGTGCTCGGAGTCGACCGGAATAAGCTGACCGGGCTGCGCCAACGGCATCAGCAGGTCACCGCCGACAACGAGGGACTCCTTGTTAGCAAGTGCAAGACGCTTGTTCGAGGTCAGGGCTGCATGGCTCGCTTCGAGCCCGGCAGCGCCCACAATGGCAACAAGCACACAGTCGACGTCATCGCGACGCGCGAGCTCACAAACCGCCTGCGCACCAACACCGAGCTCGGTGCCCTCGGGCAGCTCCTGCAGCACAGCGTCCGTACCGTGGGTGGTGTCGGCCACGGCAACGGCCGGAACCGAAAACTCACGGGCAAACGCAACGAGCTCCGAGGTGCTGGAGTTAACGGACAGTGCCGTCACCTGCAGTCGATCGGCATGCTGACGGCATACATCAAGTGCCTGCGTACCGATAGAGCCCGTACAACCCAGGATGGCAACGCGAAGACGCCCATCGGGGGCGTACGTCGTCTGAAAGGCCATTACAGCACGCCTCCGATCATCAAAAGCAGCTGCGCGGTAATGCAGCCAAAGATAAGCGAGTCGCTACGATCGAGCATGCCGCCATGGCCCGGAATAAGGTTGCCAGAATCCTTGACGCCCACGCCACGCTTGATGCGTGACTCGATGAGGTCACCGATAACGCCCAGGATGGACACAACCACGCCGCAAAGCAGCGCATAGGGCAAGCTCAGCTTATAGAAATGCGTCGCCCACAAAATAAGCCAGATAAGAACCGAGCCCAAGATGCCGCCGACAAAGCCCTCCCAGCTCTTTTTGGGAGAAATCTTGGGGACCATCTTGTGCTTGCCGATACGGCTGCCCACGATGTAGGCAAACGAATCGGAGACCCAGAGAGACGCGCAAACACCCACCGAAAGCAGGGCGCCGGCAAAACCGGGCACGGCATCGCGCAGCAGCACGATGGCCGACAGCATAAAACCGGTGTAGATGGGACCCATGAGTGTCACAGCCACATCGGATATGCGGGTACGCGACGAACAGACATACCAAATGCCCACCGCAAGCATCAATGCAAAAAGCAGCGCATTCAACAGCAGCGAGTCGCCCAGCGCCGAGAGCGGAAAGAGCACGGCGGCAGCGATACCCAGGCGCTCGTTGGCCACCTTGCCATCGAGCTTCGTCATGCGGAAATACTCAAAGCAGCACAGGCCGCTCATGACGGAGACGAAGATGGCGGTGGGAACGATACCCAAAACCAGGCAGAGAATAAATACGACGGCGTAGACGATACCTGCGGCGGCACGGGTAATAAAGCCGGCAAGCCACGAAGTCGCGGCCGCGCCGCTCTTGGCGGCAGGCGCCTTGGGAGCAGACGCCTTGGGACGATCGGACACGATTAAGCCTCCTCGGTCTTGCTCAGTCCACCAAACCTACGGTCGCGGCCCTGATAGGCCAAAATGGCGTTGACAAGACCCCAACGATCAAAGTCGGGCCAATAGGTATCGGTGACATAAAACTCGGAATAGGCAACCTGCCACAGCAGATAGTTCGAAAGGCGAAGCTCGCCGGAGGTTCGAATCACAAGCTCAGGATCGGGTAGCCCAGCGGTGTACAGGTGCGAAGCAACCATATCATCGTCGATAGCGGCCGGATCGATCTTTCCGGCAGCGGCATCGAGCGCGATCTGACGGACAGCACGGGTGATCTCGGCACGGGCTCCGTAGTTGACGGCAAGTGCCAGCGTCATGCCGGTATGGTCGGCACACTCGGCAAGACCTCGCTCAAAGACATCGCGGGTCTTCTTGGGCAGTGCGGAAATATCGCCCAAAAAGACAACGCGCACGTTTTCGCGCTTAAGCAGCGGCAGCTCATCGATAAACGTCTTAGCAAACAGATGCATTAAAACGTTGACCTCATGCTGCGGACGATTCCAGTTTTCGGTGGAAAACGCATAGGCCGAAAGGACGTCGACGCCCAAACGCACGCATGCGGTAATAATCTCGCGCAGGGAGACGATACCGGCCTTGTGTCCCTCGGTGCGGGCAAGACCGCGCGCCGTGGCCCAACGACCGTTACCGTCCATGATGCACGAAATATGATGCGGAATCTTATTGAGGTCAAGGTCGGAAAAACCGACGCCCGCAGGGGCGTCGGCAAAGTACTCGACCAGTTTGTTCTCGTCGTATTGCACCTTAGATCTCCATGACCTCGGCTTCTTTTTCCTTCAGAAGCTCCTCGACCTTGGCAACATACTCATCGGTATGCTTCTGGACCTTGGCCTGCTCGCGACGGACATCGTCCTCGGTGAGCTCTTCGTCGCGCTCGAGCTTGTTGTTAAAGTCGCGACGGATGTTGCGAATGGAGACCTTGGCCTGCTCGGCATACTCGCGGCACTCCTTGACGAGCTCGCGACGACGCTCCTCGGTGGGAGCCGGGAACGGCAGGCGCACGACGGTACCGTCAGAGTTGGGAGTAATGCCCAGATCGGAAGCGCTGATAGCCTTCACGATTGCGTTGACGAGCGCCTTGTCCCAGGGCTCGATAAGCAGCATGTGAGCCTCGGGGGTCTTAACGGCGGCAACCTGGGTAACCGGCGTGGGAACACCGTAGTAATCGACCGAAATGTCGGACAGAATGTTAGCGTTGGCGCGGCCCGTGCGAACCTTGGAGAAGTTGTGCTTGAGGGACTCGAGCGACTTGTCCATGTGGGCGGTGATGTTCTCTGCCATGCTTAATCCTCCTGATAGACGAGCGTGCCGACGGGCTCACCCGAAAGCGCGCGTTTGACGGTGTCCTCGCCATCGATGTTGAGGACCAAAATCGGCATACGGTTATCCTGGCACAGCGCCGTGGCCGTGGAATCCATAACCTGCAGACCGCGGACGAGAACCTCGTGATAGGTAATCTTGTCAAAACGGACGGCATCGGAACACTTGACATGATCCTTGTCGTAGATGCCGTCAACCTTGGTGGCCTTAATCAGAATCTCGGCACCGATCTCGCAGGCACGAAGAGCCGCGGCGGTGTCGGTCGTAAAGTATGGATTGCCCGAACCGGCGGCAAAAATAACGACGTTGCCCTTGGAAAGGTGGTTGATGGCGCGACGGCGAATATAGGGCTCGCAGATCTCGTTCATCTGGATAGCGCTCATCACGCGGCAGGGAACATCGTTGTGCTCAAAGGCATCCTGCAGGGCAAGCGCGTTCATAACGGTTGCCAGCATGCCCATGTAGTCGGCCTGGGCGCGCTCCATGCCACCGGCAGCGCCGGCCATGCCGCGGAAAATGTTGCCGCCGCCGACAACGACGCCGACCTCATGGCCAACGGCGAGCAGCTCCTTGACCTGCTTGGCAAGATGGTCGGTAACCTTGGGGTCGATGCCATATTGACCGTCGCCCATCAGTGCTTCGCCGGAAAGCTTAAGAAGCACGCGTTTATATCGGATGTCGGACAAAGCGATCCTCCTTTAATTAGACTCTCAATATGATAGCAAAGGCTCTGATAAGAGCCATGAAAAAGCAGGCTGTGAGTAAAACCCACAGCCTGCTCATTACCAGCTACAAAAGCTTATTTACTCGCCACGGACCAGACGGTCGAACGCAACGACGGTAATGGTGTCACCGAGCTCCTTGGAGACCTGCTCAGCGTACTTCTTGATGGTGAGGGAGCTGTCCTTGATGAACTCCTGCTCGGTGAGCACGGACTGCTTGTAGAACTTCTCCAGACGGCCAACAGCCATCTTCTCCTGGATAGCCTCGGGCTTGCCGGACTCGGCAGCCTGAGCCATGTAGATCTGCTTCTCGTGCTCGACGGTCTCGGCCGGAACCTGATCGCGGGTAGCGCAGATCGGGGCGACGGCGGCAACCTGAAGGGCAACGTCGTGAGCGAAGGTCTTGAAGGACTCGGCCTGAGCGGTCTCGGCCTTCTCGAAAGCGAACTCGACGAGGACGCCGATCTTACCACCCATGTGGATGTAAGAAGCGAGAGCGCCGTTCTCGGCCTTGCGGGCGGAGAAACGAGCGATCTTCATGTTCTCGCCCATGATGTGAATCATCTCGGTGAGCTCGGAGGAAACGGTCTCCTCGCCCATCGGCTTCTCGAGCAGAGCATCGACATCGGCCGGCTCGGTGGTAGCGACAACCTCGGCGACCTTGGAAGCAAAGCCGGTGAACTTGGCGTTGGAGCCGACGAAGTCGGTCTCGCAGGAAAGCTCGAGCAGAGCGCCGGACTTGCTATCCTCGGAGACGAACGCGGCGACAGCGCCCTCGTTGGTCTCACGGCCAGCCTTCTTGGCAGCCTTGGCGAGGCCGTTCTTGCGCAGAACATCAACAGCGACGTCCATGTCGCCGTCAGCCTCGACGAGAGCCTTCTTGCACTCCATCATCGGGGAGTCGGTCATCTCGCGGAGCTGCTTGACCATAGCGGCAGTAATCTGGGCCATTGTGGTTCCTTTCAAAGAGATGAAAAAGACTTAAATAGGACTGATTTACTCGGCCTTGGGCTCGGCGGCCATCTCGGCCTCGGAGACCTGCTCCTTGCCGGAGCCAGCGAGGCAGGCGTCGGCCATGAGCTCGCACATAAGGGTGACAGCGGAGATGGCGTCATCGTTGCAGGGGATGCCATACTCGACCTCGTCGGGATCGGAGTTGGTGTCGATCAGAGCGACGACGGGGATGTTCAGGCGCTGGGCCTCCTTGATGGCGTTCTCCTCGCGCTTGGTGTCGATGACAAAGAGAGCCTGGGGCAGACCCTTCATGTCGCGGGCGCCACCGAGGTTGGTCTGGAGCTTAGCGAGCTCCTTACCCAGAACAGCCTGCTCCTTCTTGGGCAGAACAGCCATGCGGCCGTCCTCGACCATGGCCTCGAGCTCCTCCATGCGGTTGATGCGGGAGCGGATGGTGACGAAGTTGGTCAGCATGCCGCCGAGCCAACGCTGGTTGATGTAAGGCATGTTGGCGCGCTCAGCGGCGTTCTTAACGGCCTCCTGAGCCTGCTTCTTGGTGCCGACGAACAGCACGTTGCCGCCCTTGGCGACGTTCTTGACGAAGGTGTAGGCCTGGTCGGCGTCAAGGATGGTCTGCTTGAGGTCGAGGATGTAGATGCCGTTGCGCTCACCGAAGATGAACGGCTTCATCTTGGGGTTCCAGCGACGGGTCTGGTGACCGAAGTGGCAGCCGGCCTCGAGCAGGGTGCGGATATTAATCTTGGTAGCCATGTTAAACCTCCTGTGGTTTGCCTCCGCGCGGGGTCATCCTCCAAAACCAACCCAGACATGTGCTACCAAAGCCCGGGCACCACGGTATGAAGTAGCCGCGCGTGCGTGATAAAAACCTGTTGCCGTGAAGCAACCCGATGAATGATAGCAGGATTGCCTCTTCCTGCCAACCCGCAATCAAAACCACACACCTCGGTGTGGCGCGGGGCCCGTCTCCTACTCGCCGCGGGGGTGGGCCTGACTCACGGCGCGCTTGAGTCGATCGGGCGTGAGGTGCGTATAAATCTGCGTCGTGGACAAGCTCGCATGCCCAAGCAGCTCCTGAACCGAGCGGAGATCCGCGCCGCCCTCGAGCAGGTCGGTCGCAAAGGTATGACGCATCGCATGCGGGGCGATGTCGGCAGGAATGCCGGCAAGTGCCGCAAGCATATGGAACCGCCTCCTAAGCATGGCGGCACTCATGCGGTTTCCGCGCGCCGAGATAAACAGCGGATGCGCGCCGTTCGCACCGTCGTTACGCTTTGCCTGTGCAAGGAGCTGCGGCCTCCCTTCCTCAATATAGCGGCGGGTAGCCTCGAGAGCGCGCCGATACAGGGGCACGATACGCTCCTTGCTCCCCTTGCCCCAAAGTCGCAGCGTTCGCTCGGACCAACCGATAGACTCCACGTTGAGCGCCGCGAGCTCCGAGATTCGCGCGCCGGAGGCATAGAGCAGCTCGAGCATCGCCGCATCTCGCAGCCCCGCAGGCGTCGAGGTGTCGGGGGCCTCGAGCAACGACTCGACTTGCCGGGTCGTCAGCACGCCGGGAAGATCGCGCGGCAGCTTGGGCGAGGAAATCGCCGAGACCGCATCGCCCTCAACGATTCCCTCGGCAGCCATCCACCGATAGAGCGAGCGTATGGCAGACAGGTGTGCCGCAAGGGTCCGAGCCGCCACCTGGCCACGCGACAGCTCGGCCAAATAGGAGCGAACGGTCCGCACGTCGGCGGCGCGAGCGTCGATGCCCTCGCGGTCGCACCACGCGGCGAAGCGCTCGAGCCGCGAGGTGTAGGCGGTTACCGTATTGGGAGCGAGTCCTTCGACGCGTGCAATGTAGGCAATGAACGAGTCGACGGCATCGTACAGGTCAAAAGCTATTACCTCTCGCCTCCAAACAGATCGGAGCGCGATTCCAGATAGGCATCCAGGGCCTTGAGGGCGCGGTCCGCGTAAGCCTGGTAACGATCGCGCTTGCTGCGACGCTTACCGTCCTCGAGCGGCGGCACAAGACCAAAGTTGACGTGCATGGGCTGGTAGCCCACCGTAGCCGGATCGGTCGCATACCCCACAAGCGCGCCCAGGGCGCCCACGCGCGGCAGCTCGACGCCCGCGGCCCCGATGGCCTCGGCATAGGTGTTGAGCGCAGCGAGCAGACCAGTCGCCACGGCCTCCATGTACCCCTCGGTACCAGTAATCTGACCGGCAAGACGCACGCTCGTGCCGGGAACGGCAAAGGTGCCGTCGAGCACGTGCGGAGCATCGACAAAGGTGTTGCGGTGCATAACGCCGTAGCGGAAGAACTCGGCGTTCTCCAGGCCGGGAACCATATGGAAGACGCGCTTCTGTTCGCCGAAGGTCAGGTTGGTCTGGAAGCCAACCAGGTTATAGGCGGTCTTCTCCTTGTTCTCGGCGCGCAGCTGAATTGCCGCCCAGGGACGGCGACCGGTGCGCGGGTCGGTGAGCCCGACGGGCTTCATGGCGCCAAAGCGGATGGCATCCTTGCCCGTGCGCGCAACCTCCTCGGCAGGCTGGCAGGCCTGGAACAGGTCCCCGCCCTCAAAATCCTTGAGCACCACGCGATCGGCCGTGGTAAGCGCCTCGATAAAGGCCTCGTACTCTTCCTTGTTGAGCGGGGCATTGAGATAGTCGCCACTCCCCTGCTCCTCATAGCGCGACTGCGAGAACAGCACGTCCATATCGAGCGTAGAGGCATCGACAATCGGGGCGGCCGCGTCAAAGAACGCCAGGGCGTCACCACCGACGAGCTTCATGACCTCCTCGCTCAATGCCGGCGAGCATAGGGGGCCCGCGGCGATAACCACATGACCCTCGGGAATCTGGGTGACCTCGCCGTGGACGACCTCGATATTGGGGCGGGCGGCAACCTCAGCCTCGACGAGCTCGGAAAACTTGACGCGGTCGACCGCCAGGGCGCCGCCGGCAGGAACGGCCGCACGATGAGCGCAGTCGAGCAGCACAGAGCCCATGCGCTCGAGCTCGGCCTTCAGCAGACCGGCGGCGGAATCGGGACGGGTCGATTTAAACGAATTGGAGCAGACGAGCTCCGCCAAGTGATCGGTATGGTGGGCAGGAGAGCTTACCTGCGGGCGCATCTCGCACAGCTTTACGGCGAACCCGCGATCTGCCAGCTGAATCGCGCATTCAGATCCCGCAAGACC
>URMO01000065.1 GCA_900549085.1 uncultured Collinsella sp.
CCATCCTCGGCTCGCACTCCGGCACGACGGGACCGCTTCATACGCCTCGCATTGAGCCATCGCCGCGAGATACTGAAACTGCCGTTCCGACACCCTGCGCAGCGCTGGGGCAATCACCATAGCATTAAAGCTATCAAGAGCCGCCTGGATACCCTTACGAGCCGCCTCTTCGCTCACACTCTCCGCCCCACTGCGCGCAGCAACCTGCCAAGCGTAATATCCGACCAGCTGGACCATAAAGGGATAGCCTGCCGAAGCTTTTGTTAATAGCTCAGCGGCACCTTTGTCGAGCTCCTTGCCCGCTCGTCTCATCGTATCCTCAAACGATCCGCCAACTTCAAAATCGGAAAGCCGAGTAAGTTCAACATGTTTGGCTCGCTGAAGGAACGTCAACGTATCATCCACCACCACGCCATCTACCGATGTCGGCAGCCCGGCGAAAGCGAAAGCGACATTCGCTCCTTGGCGAATCAAGAGCTGCATCTCATTGCCTAGCTCGCGCATTTCCTCAGTTGAGGCATCCTGGATCTCGTCGAGCGTAATGAGCAGACCACCGCGCTTCGCAGCATCGTACATCGCCTCGCCCAGATGAGAGGCCGACTTCGACATCTCCATGGAGCCAAGGCTGACCCCTAAAATCGATGGGGAAATCGAGATTGATTCAAGACGAACGTTTCGCTGCAGAGCCTCGAGGATTCTATTGCAAAAACCAGCATTGGAGGCAACGTCAACGACCTCGAATCCTTTTTTGCGTGCAAGGTCACCCAATGCATTAAGGAGCACCGTTTTACCTGTGCCTCGGACGCCCGAGATGCGCATGAGTCGATCGGGGGCACCAGGACCATTCTCAAGAGCCTCGGCAAAGTCATCCAAAACAGTGTCCCGTCCGATAAGCTCAGGCGGATTCATGCCCGCCGTTGGCTTAAAGGGGTTAACAGCTTTCGTCATTCTGCCCTCCTCTGCTAGTTTTAACAACTTTAACAAAGTTTAGCAACTTTAGCAGAGTTTAACAGTTTTAGCAGGCTCGGCGGCTTTATGCCTTACCGATCCTGCCGGGTCCTCCCGCCCGCGCCGATACAAATAGCGCAGTGCGGCCCCTCTATATCGCCCCTACCCCAGCGAGCGACTGAGGGTGCCGAGCTCATCGTTGCCCATGGTGCGCCACATTTGGAAGATGCAGACGCGCGCCAGGAAAAAGAAGCCGTTATCGACCAACTGCACGGCAGCATCCGCCAGCTGGTTGGTCACGGCGGGCACGGGAGGCAGCTCGAGCCCGGCCTTACGGATGGTCTCAACCGCATCCTCGAACGTCGGCGGCTCATTGACGCCCATCTCGTTCATAAGGCCCTGCATTTCCTCCAACGCGCTGCTACCCGACTCCTCGCCGCGCGGCACGAGGCGGTAGCACGCCAACGCGAGCTCGAGCTGGTCGCAGTTCCAATAGGCAAACGCCAGACGATAGAACAGATAACCGATTGAGGGGCGGTCGCTGGCAATGCGCAGGCCGTGTCGCGCCACCTCGATAATCTCGTCAAAGCGCTCCAGGCGCGCCAGCACGTTGATGAGCGCAAAGTGCGATTGCATGGACGAGCGAGCCAGATCGTAAAGACGACGCACCTCGGGCAATGCCCGTTCAAAATCCTCCTGCTCGGCGTAAAAGCTGCAGATCTCGTGCTGAGCAAAGTAGAGCGCGTCGGGAGCGCGCAGGATGCGCACCGAGCGATCTTCCTCCATTACCGGCAGCACCATACGCACCAGCTGGTTGTCGCAAAACTGCGTCTGGACCGGACCCGTTGCCAAAAGCTCGGCAACGGCGCACTTAGCCTCCAACTCCTCAACAAGACGGGAGAAGCCCTCAAACGCGCTTGCACGGTCAACTTTTGCCTGCTCGCGCAACTCGACGACGCGCGCCACATACGGGTCATCGTCCATCTCCATGACCTCGAGCTCATCAGCCGTATCGGCAAGCAGCAGGTCGCGCAACGCCGGCGGCAGCGAACGGTGGTCGTCACGCGGGCGAGCGTGAACCTCTGCAGGCTCAATCACATCCGGCGCGTCCGACTCATATGCCTCAAGCATGCGCTTGCACGGCATATCGTCCATATCCACGCTCTCAAGATCCTTGGCGACAGGCACGCAATTAGCCAGATAGGCCGCACGTCCAAAGGAATATGTTGCAATGACGCGCTCGCCCCGCTCGCCGTCGGGAGCCGCAATCTGAACATAGCAGCGCGTAATGCAGGCACCTGCGGCAAAACACGCCGCCGCAAGCGTAAGCGCCACGCGCGCGTCGTGCTCCGCGGCCCAAATCGCACGCGCGTTCTCGTCCAACTCGCGCCAGACGTCATCCTGAGCGTCGTATTCACGCTGTGGCATGGCATCCACGACAGAGCGCCCAAACCGAACGAGCATAATCCCCTCGGCAACGTTTGCCCGATAGGTATAGTCGAGCCGTGTGACCACGTTGAGCGCCTCGACGATACGCGCGAAGCGGGTGCGCACGTCCCACTCACCGCCCGGCTGGCAAGCCACCGTTCCCGGTTTGCCCCACGGGTTGTCGCTCGAGACCGTATCGAGCAGTCGGGGAACATCGTTGGTCGTCTTGGCGATATGCCACGCGTCAAAGAGCGCGCAGCCCTCAAGGCTCGGCGAGGATGCCGCCGGGGCCAATCCGACCCCGATGCGCTCAAGGATGCCGGAGAGGCGGTTGAGACGGCACTCGATGGCAAGCAGCATGTCAATCTCGTCCTGGTCCAGCAGGCTACGATCAAAATTGAGATAGAACAGCTTTGAGCGGTCGATGCGCGCTAGGCTCATTTCGGACTTGGCAGCAATGGTGCGCAGGCGGGGCAAGTCGATCTCGCTTATAAGGGCGGCGGCATAACGCTCGATACCGCTCGGATTCTCGGCATGGTCAACGCGGTAGAGCAGCGTCTCGATAGCATCGGGGAGCGGTGCCGTGTCAAAGCCCAAAAACACCTCGACCGGCTCGGGCAACTTTACGAGTTTGATCTTGTCGACAACGTTTTGCATGTCTACATCGAGACCGTCGACGCCCGTCGTGTTTGCAAGAGCGCTTTCGGAGTTGGCAAATATCACGTAGCGCAAGAACATCGAGGCCATGAACTCGCCGTAAGGAAGGGCGCGGGTCGAATTCCATGTCTCGTGGTCGGACTGCTCGCGCATGGGGCCTTCGGGAGAGCCGGCAGTTCGCGCACACGCGCGCATTGCTCCGTTGGCCTCCCTCACCATAATCTCGCCAATACTGGAATCGGACTCGTGAAGGACCAGCTCCATGTCAGGGTCCTCGGGCAACGGTACTTCCCGAACAGGGCGGTCAACCTTATAAACCTTGCCCGACACGCTCACGTAGCCCAAGAGCGATATGTGAGTTTTGCCGACGAATTCGACGACATAGCACGACTCTTTGGGGTCCTCGCCAAAGACTTTCCAGACAACACCATATGAGCGCCCCGCAGGCTGCTCTGGCATCGATGGAAAACGCTTTTTGGGGTCGAGAAACCTGAGCTTGTATGTCGGACGCTCTGCCACGAAATATCACCCTGATCGGTCATCGAGAGAAGAAGTGGTCGCGGACGGGCCGCGACACCTACTCGGAATCTTACACGAGTCGATAAGAAATAGTCCGCTTCACGCTCGCGCCTCGACCGAGGTTCGAATCCATGGGATTCCGGCGTAAAAGAAAAGCCCCCGTTGCCGGAGGCTTCAAGCTCAAATGGTGCGGCGTATAGGATTCCGCGCATCCGCTTCGCGGGTCCGCGCCGGCTTCGCCCGCCTGCCGGCGCGCTCGCCCGCTCGCTACGGACGCTCCGCGTCCGCTTCACGCTCGCGCCTCGACCGAGGTTCGAATCCATGCGGTGTTGCCATAAAAGAAAAGCCCCCGTTGCCGGAGGCTTCAAGTTCGATTGGTGCGGCGTATAGGATTCGAACCTATGACGTTCTGATTCGTAGTCAGACCCTCTATCCAGCTGAGGTAACGCCGCAGCGCAAGACATATAAAACCACTTTAGTTAGTTGGAGTCAAGCACAATCTCAAACTTTTTTGTAAATATGTTCCTCACGCAACTCCGCATGCGCCAGCGTCCCCCATGCGATCAATCGGTTTTTCAACCACATCGAACCCAGCACCGAGCTCCCTCAAAAGCGAGCGCACCCGCTGGGCACAGTCATAATCGGCAAACGAGATGCTCAACATGCGCGCGACCTGGTTAGAAGTCCCAACTCCATAGAACTGCTCAAGCGCCACAAGCCCCTCGTGCGTCACAAAGGTCTCGACCACATGCGGCGACTCCTCAAAGCACCATTGGGTCAACGGGCCCTCGCTGGTCTGCCGCACCACCAAACCACCCATACCCGATGGCTCACACGTAACTAGTAGGTGCTCCCCACCTTCATCGCTCTCAAACAAAACTACCCGCTCATCAAACAGCTCCATTGCATCCCCTTTCTCTCGCCCGTATCTAGTAAAAGCATAGCAGGTAGATGGCTGTATACAGAACGTTTGTTCGTGTATTTTCTATTGAGCTGTCCGCGCGATATGGTAAGGCTTTGCGCACAAAAAAGGCGCCCCCGGAAAGGGGCGCCCTCGCAAATCGCTTATGCAGGCAACCTACGCAACCGGCTCAATCTTCTCGAGGCCACCCATGTAGGGACGAAGAACCTCGGGGATCGTGATGGTGCCGTCGGCGTTCTGGTAGTTCTCTAGAATGGCAGCCATGGTGCGGCCAGCCGGCAGACCGGAACCGTTGAGGGTGTGCAGGTAGCGCGAGCCCTTGAAGTTCTCGGGGTCGCGGTACTTAATGTTGGCGCGACGGGCCTGGAAGTCGCCGCAGTTGGAGCAGGAGCTGATCTCCTTGTAGGCGTTGTAGCTCGGCAGCCAGACCTCGATGTCGTAGGTCTGACGGGCAGAGAAGCCCAGGTCGCCGGTGCACAGGCTAATCACGCGATACGGAAGACCCAGCTGCTGCAGCAGGTACTCGGCCTCGGCGGTCATGCTCTCGAGCTCCTCGTCGGACTCCTCCGGCTTGGCAAACTTGACCATCTCAACCTTGTCAAACTCGTGCTGGCGGATGATGCCGCGGGTGTCGCGACCAGCGGAGCCGGCCTCCTCGCGGAAGCAGGGGGTGAAGGCGGTGTAGCGACGCGGCAGGGTGTCGGCGTCGAGGACCTCGCCGGCGTGCAGGTTGGTAAGCACGACCTCGGCGGTGGGGATCAGGAAGTTATCGCCCGAGACGTGATAGGCATCGTCCTCGAACTTGGGCAGCTGGCCCGTGCCAAACATGGTCTGACGCTTGACGACGATGGGCGGCCACCATTCCTTAAAGCCACGGCTGGTGTGCGTGTCGAGGAAGAAGTTGATGAGGGCGCGCTCAAGACGGGCGCCGGCGCCACCGAGAACGGTAAAGCGGCTGCCGGAGAGCTTGTTGCCACGCTCGAAGTCGAGGATGTCGAGGTCGGTGCCCAGATCCCAGTGCGGCTTAAAGTCGAAGTCGAACTCGCGCGGGGTGCCCCAACGACGGCGCTCGATGTTCTCGTCCTCATCCTTGCCGTACGGCGTGGCCTCGCAAGGGATGTTGGGCAGGTGGGACATGAAGTCGTACTGCTCCTGCTCGAGAGCAGTGCGGCGCTCGGCCAGACCGTCAATCTTCTCGTTGACGGCGCGCACGGCCTCCTTGGCGGCCTCGGCCTCGTCCTTCTTGCCCTCCTTCATCAGGGCGCCGATCTTCTTGGACTCGGCATTACGCGTGGCCTGGAGCTCCTCGACCTCGGTGATGACGGCACGGCGCTCGTCGTCGAGCTCGAAGAACTTCTCTCGATCCCAAGACGTCTGGCGGTTGGCCATGGCGGTATCGATGGCATCGGGGTTCTCGCGAACAAACTTGATATCAAGCATTAGATCCTCCGGCGATATACATTCCATTTAGGTTGCAACCTTGTACATGTATGGGCAAGTATATACTTATGAGCGTTTACGACCCAACCCAACTACGCAAGAAGGCACCCAATGGACGCAGTTTTTTCCTTTTTGTTTGGCACCCGCACCGGTTTTGCCATCCTTTTCGCCGGCGGCATCCTACTGTTTGCGATTCTTGCCTTTGTAATGGAGAAGCGCACCCATAAGATGTATGTCGACCGTGGCCCCAAGTCCGAGGACGAAGAAGACGGCTTCTGGGACTAGCCTGCCAAAAAGAGACAGGCTTATTTTGGTCGGTTTTATCTGGGCAAACGCAAGCGCCCCGCAACTGGAATTGAGCCAGTTGCGGGGCGCTTTTCGTACATGCAACAAAACCGCAGGAAAAAACCTGCCAAAATAAACCTGTCCCTAAATGGCGGGTTTTACTGGAGGGTGGCGTCGATGGCCTTGACCAGAGCGCTGCGCATGCCGGCGTCCTCGAGCGCGACGACGCCCTTGATGGTGGCGCCACCGGGTGAGCATACGGCATCCTTCATCGCCGCAGGATGCTGGCCAGTCGCAAGCTGTAGCTTTGCCGTGCCCAGCACCATCTGGCTCACAATGCGATAGGCATCGGCGCGCGGGATACCGTGCTTGACGGCCGCGTCGCCCAAGGCCTCAATCGCCATGGCGACAAATGCCGGTGCGCAACCGCCCACGGTACCGCCCACAAACAGCAGACTCGAATCGAGCTCGACGACGGTGCCAAGCTTTCCGAGCAGACCGAGCACCGTGGCACGCTGCTCATCGCTAAGCGTGGAAGCCTTCTCGCAGGCGATAACGCCCTCGCCCACCGAAACCGGTGTGTTGGGCACCGTCGAGATGTGTGCGACACCCGGCAGGACCTGCTCCCACTTGGCGCTATCCCAGGTCCAGGCGACCGAAAGGACAACCTTGTCGGCAAGGGTTTCTTTGAGCGGAGCGAAGACCTTCTCAATCATGTATGGCTTGACCGCAGCAACCACGATATCGGATGCGGCGACAACCTCCGCCGCATCACGACAGACAACCATCCCACGTGCCTCACAACGCTCGACCAAGGCGTCGTAGTGGCCCGCGCAGGCGCATATATCGCTCGCAGTCACACCGGCGGCGATCCAGCCATCGGCCATAGCGCCCGCCATATTGCCAAAACCGACAAATCCGATCTTCATATCTCATAGTCCTCTCAGACACGCTCTTCAAAACGAAGGCTATTGTCCCACGGCATTGTTTCGTATTGCCGACCTATTTGTGATACGGCTCGCCACGGCTGATCTTGCAGGCGCGGTAGATTTGCTCCAGCAGCACCACGCGCGCCAAGTTGTGCGGCAAGGTAATACGTCCAAAGCTGAGCATCTCGTCGGCTCGTGTGCGCACGTCATCGCTCACGCCGTCCGATCCACCAATCACAAAGGCGATGTCGCTGTTACCACGCAGCATAAGATCGTCGAGCCGCGCCGAAAGCTCCTCGCTCGAGCGCTCTTTGCCCTCAATGGCAAGCAGGATCACATGCGCTCGAGGCGGCAGGGCTGCAAGAATCGCCGCCCCCTCCTTGTCGCGTGCGGCATCCACGCCGCCCGCCTTAGCCGGGTCGATATCGGCCACCTCGCGGATATCCACCTTGGCATAGGCACCTAGGCGCTTGGTGTACTCAGCGCACGCGTCCTTCCAAAAGCGCTCCTTGAGCTTACCGACGCAAACGACGGTGTATTTCACGCGCGTCTACTCCTTCGAATCGTTTTGAACTTTGCTGGCGGTCAGCATCTGCTCGAACATCGAGGCCGACTGCGAGAAATCGCTCGGCAGTACGACCGTCGATGTTTTACCCGTGCGAGCGAACTCTGTCATCATCTCGGACCACTGCGTAAACATGAACAGCTGGTTGGCCTCGTCGTTACCGACACCCGTCTCCTGGATGATCTCGAGCGAATCCTTGATGCCCAGCGCGATGGCCTTGCGCTGGTTGGCGATGCCTTCGCCCGCCTTTTCCATCGCCTCGGCCTCGGCGGTCGCCTCGGTGACGCGCTTGATGCGGTCGGCCTCGGCGAGCTCCTGCGCAGCAGCGCGCTTGCGCTGGGCGGCATTGATGTCGTTCATGGAGTTCTCGACCTCGGTCGGCAGCGCGATCTTGGTGATGAGTGTCGACACGAGGGTAAAGCCGTAGGCAGCCATCTGCTCGGACACGGTGGCATTAACGTCCTTGGCGATGTCATCCTTCTTGGCAAAGACCTCATCGAGCGTATAGACAGGGATGGAAGAGCGCAGGGCGTCGGTGATGAAATCACGCATCTGGTCGACGGGCTCCTGCAGCATGTAGTAGCTCTTGTAGATGCCCGAATCTGCCGGGCCGGCGCCCATGTCATAGCTCACGTGGTACTGAGCAGAGACCTCAAGGCCGATGGTCACGTTGTCCTGGGTCTTAACGTCGATGCCAAAACCGTTTTTCATGGTGCGCAGACTCACCGTGGCGGCCTTGCGGTCGATCACGGGCACCTTCATGTGGAAGCCCGCGTTGACGATGCGATTGAACTTGCCCAGACGCTCGATGATCACGGCATGCTGCTGTTCAACGACATAGCAGGCGTTGGGGAGCAGCAGCAACAAAATGATGATGGGAAGTAGAAAGCTCGTAAGAGCAGCGATAATACCGGACAACAGCATGGTCTCTCCTCTGATAGGCACACGTTGGCATTAGGATACCCGCACGAAGCAGCAACGTGACATCAACAAGAGGCCCATAACAAAAAAGCCCCCATTGCTGGGAGCTCTTTCATTTAATGGTGCGGGCGAAAGGACGTCCGCGTATCTGCTTCGCGGATACGCGCCGGCTTCGGCCGCCTGCCGGCGTCCTCGCCAGCTCGCTACAAACGCTCCGCGTTTGCTTAACGCTCGCTCCCTCTCGGGTTCGAGCCCAGGCGATGGATACGAAAAAGCCCGGCTACCGTAGTAGTCGGGCTGTTGCGCTTGGAGCGGACAACGGGGCTCGAACCCGCGACCCCAACCTTGGCAAGGTTGTGCTCTACCAACTGAGCCATGTCCGCTTGCGGGTTATTAATTTACGCGAGTTATCCAAAAGACGCAAGTACTTTTTTCAAAAAAGTTGCTCAAAGCAAGTTCACGCAGGGAAATCATGTCAACCCAAGGCGCTAAGCGCACGATTCCAATGCCGAGCTAAACAGCTTCACCATCCGAACGCGCGTGCCGGCGCCATCCGTGCGACGGGTAACCTCCACATTATCGACGAGCATGCGCATAAGCTTGATGCCGCGCCCGCGTTCCTCGGATGCCACCGGCTCGCTCGCCCCATCGATAGAATAGCCAGCGCCCCGATCAAGCACCTCGAGCACAACACGATCCCCATAGGCCTGAACCGTCAGGATGCAGCCAACACCGCCCGCATGGTCATACGCGTTACCCAATGCCTCCCCCAGCGCCAATGCGACGTCATAACGTTCATCACGCCTCAGGGGAAGCGATTCGAGAAGCTCGGCCACACGGTGCCGATAATACGGGAGATTCTCGATGCCTCGCTGCACTTCGATGCTCTTACTCCATCGTGGCAACTCTCCCACCGGAATGGCGGGAATCGACTCACGCGCCGGACCCGCAACATGAAGGATGTCGACAAGTCGGGCAATCTCCAAAAAGCGAATGACCTCATCGGAGGCGTTAACGAGCGAAAGCAGGCCCTCTCGCCTCATGAGCTCTCTGGCACGTGTAAGCAAAAACGCCAAACCCGTCGAGTCGATAAAGCCCACGGCCTGGCAATTGATGACAACGCGACGCACGCCCCGGTCGATCAGATTATCCAACCGTGGACGCAGCACGGACACCGAGGCGATGTCGACATCACCCGGTGGCGTCAAAACCGCTATGTCATTCCACTCATTCATACGACCATGGTTCCCCAAAAGAGCTCGCTCGATGCATACATATCTGCAGCTGCGCAGATTTTGCCCGTCAAGTATCGCGGTCTACGATCGACCCCGTAAAAACTCAAGGGAAACCAGCGCAATGTCATCGTCCAGCGCCGACTCGGTAAAGCGGTCAAGCTCTCCCAAGACCTTACCGCAGATTCCCGATACACCCTCACCCGAGACAGAGAGCAAAAGGTCACGAAGGCGCTGCTCGCCAAAGAAAGCACCCGAGCGATCACGTGCTTCGATTGCTCCGTCGGTATACATGAATAGCATGTCACCAGGAGCGAACGTAAACACGCCTGTCTCGTACACCATGCTCTCAAAGGCACCGATCACGCCCGATTGGCACCCAAGGAGCTCCACTTCTCCCCCTCGGGTTTCTCCGCCGCCAAGCGGCGTCGACGACGGTCTAATGACCATAGTGGGAGGATGTCCCGCAGAGCAGTAGGTAGCGCGACCCGCTTTAAGATCAATCTTGGCGATAAACGCCGTCACGAACGTCTCGACCCTCGAAAAGCCCATGAGCATGCTATTGAGCGAGCGGGCCATACGGGCGGGCCCAGCACCCTCCCAGGCATAGGCCGTCAGCGCCGTCTTGACGAGCGCTGACATCGACGCCGCCTCGATTCCTTTGCCGGATACATCGCCCAAAATCATAACGGCGCAATCGTCGGGAAGACGGACAAGAGTATAGAAGTCGCCGCCAACCAACGCCGAATTCGTTGCCGAAAGGTATACCGAATCGGTCGCGATACCCGGAACGTCACCAAGCGAATTTCTCATGCCAATCTGGAGGGTCTGAGCGATATGGCGCTCCTCGCGCTTTTGAGATTCGCCCTCGTAGATCAGTTCAAAGTCATGCGCCAAGTGCACCAAGTAGTCATATTCAAGGTCATCAATCGGCTCTTGACTACCGTCACGAAGCAGAAGCGCGCGCGTCGTCGGGCCTTTCGCAACAGAAGCAGGAACGATCGCGTCGTTGCTGTGTTTGCCATCACCCTCAGAGCGCGGGCGCCCCGCCTCGATGCCGGTGTCGACGTAGAGACCCTGGCAAGGCAGACCATGCGCCCTAAGCCAGCCTCCCATAGGCATCGATTCGTCAACGCGAGTTATACGGACGTGTTTAAGATCCTCGGCACTCGTGCCGCCCAAAACAGACGCCTCAAAGCCATCAGAGCCAACCCCCAAACGTGCCGCTGGCGCCGTCGTGGAAAAGAAAAGTTTCTCGGGATCGTCCGGCAAAGCAACGCGACTGCCGCCTTCAAAATCTATGACATAGGAGCCCAGACTGGCGTCATACTCAACAGGGCAAAAATGACAGTTGAGCATATTGCAAATCTCGGACGATATAGCCTGGGTAGCCGCGGCGGAATCGTCTAGAAAGGTAAACAACTCATCACGTAAGACATTGAGCGAGCGGCCAAGCTCGGCCGTGCGACGAGAGCGAAGGCTCGATGCCATGCCGACCAGCTGGATAGACAGGTAATCGCAAATGACCTCGAGTACATTAACGTCATAGGCGAGCGGTGCCTGAGGGCGCTTCCAACCAACTTCCAGCACGCCAAGGATCTGCGTACCGTAAAAAACGGGAAGACAGATCTCGCTGCGGTACGGAGGCATATCCTGCACGCGCAACAGGTGCTTAGAACGATTGTCCAGGTCCATGAACATACCGGAGGCAGCCCTATCACCCTCAAGGTCCTGTTGAATCGACAAGCGACAGGCACGCGACTCGCGAAGAACATACGTCGGAATGCCAGCGCCATACGGCAAAAACTCGGGCAGGTAGCTGTCGTGCAGCTCCTTGGAGACACCGCGAAGCTTAAAACCGCCGCTCTCAGAAAAATAGATAGCGGCACCCGAAGCATCGAGCGTTCCTACAAGCTGGTTCAAAACGATATCTAACAAACTGGGCAGCTCATCGGAGCCCACCGTGCTCATAATGACCGACAATGTACCCGAGAGACGCTTATTCGCCACTCTAAGCTCCGAAAGCGCACGCTTGAGCTGACGGTCGTGCGAATACTGTTCTTCGATGCTATGGAGTGCCACCAGAACGCGCGGCGCACGGCGGCCAAAGATTCGAGGCGGCGTAACCGAGCCGGCACAAACCAGGACGGGAATAAACGATCCGTCACTTAACTTGAGCATCAACTCGCTCTTTGTTCCATTGGTCTCAAAAGGAAGCCGATGCTCTGTCGCGCGTTCAAAAGCCGACGAGTACAAGAGGTCTTTAACGTCCCCGTTGATCACATCGGAACGCTCCTCGCACATCAAGTCGAGCAAGCGATTATTTACATGCAAAATGGTTCCGTCGAGCTCGCAGATAATGACAGCATCGCTCGTGATCTCGACCAATTGGGCAACGTCCGCCCACTCATTGCGCTCAAGCGTTTCCATCGTGGACCCCACCGTCTATCGGT
>URMO01000066.1 GCA_900549085.1 uncultured Collinsella sp.
GCGCGGGCGTAAAGAAAACGCGTAAGCGTTTTTAGCCCGCGGGCGAGGACGCCGGCAGGCGGCCGAAGCCGGTGCGGATTTGCGAAGCAAATACGCGGACGTCCCCATGGCCGCTCTTGCGGCAAAATGTTAGGTTAATGCCTGCTGCCCATACTTGCACCTACGCACGGTACAATGGTTAAGTTACGACCAACGTGCCAATAGCCAAAAAGGAGCCGCTATGATCGATCGCTATACTCGCCCGGAGATGGGACACATCTTCTCCCTCGAGAACAAGTACGCCATTTGGCAGGAGATCGAGGTCCTGGCCTGCGAGGCCCAGGCGGAGCTCGGCAAGATCGGTATTTCCAAAGACGAGGCCCAATGGATCCGCGACCATGCCAACTTTGAGAAGGCAAAGGTCGACGAGATCGAGGAAGTCACGCGCCACGATGTCATCGCCTTCCTGACCAACATGAAGGAATATATCGACGCCGACGTTCCCGAGGGCGAGCCCAAGCCTAGCCGCTGGGTTCACTATGGTATGACCAGCTCCGACCTGGGTGATACGGCTCTGTGCTATCAGCTTACTCAGGCCTGTGACCTGATTATCGAGGACGTCAAGAAGCTCGGCGTGATCTGCAAGCGCCGCGCTTTCGAAGAGCGCAATACGCTCTGCGCCGGCCGTACTCACGGCATCCATGCCGAGCCGATGACCTTCGGTATGAAGT
Organism: uncultured Collinsella sp.; assembly: GCA_900549085.1. GTDB lineage: Bacteria > Actinomycetota > Coriobacteriia > Coriobacteriales > Coriobacteriaceae > Collinsella. The sequence goes on from URMO01000066.1 coordinate 711, forward strand.
TTGGCTCTTGGGCCTGGGAGCTCAAGCGCGATCTCGATCGTCTTGAGGACGCTCGCAAGAACGTTGCCTTCGGTGCCATCTCCGGTGCCGTCGGCACCTACAGCTCCATCGAGCCGTTCGTCGAGGAGTACGTCTGCGAGCACTTGGGCCTGGTTCACGATCCGCTGTCCACGCAGGTCATCAGCCGCGATCACCACGCCTATCTTGCCGGCGTGCTTGCCACTACAGCGGCCACCTGCGAGCGCATCGCGACCGAGGTCCGCAACCTGCAGAAGACCGATACGCTCGAGGCCGAAGAGCCCTTCCGCAAGGGACAAAAGGGCAGCTCCGCTATGCCGCACAAGCGCAACCCCATCACCATGGAGAAGGTTTGCGGCCTGTCGCGCGTCGTGAAGGCCAACGCGCAGGTTGCCTTCGACAACGTCGCTCTGTGGCACGAGCGTGACATTTCACACTCCTCCGCCGAGCGTGTCGCCCAGGCTGATAGCTTCATTGCGCTCGACCACATGTTCCAGTGCCTCATCCGCGTTATCGACGGCCTGCAGCTGTATCCCGCCCGCATGATGGCCAACCTCAACAAGACCCGCGGCCTCATCTTCTCCTCCAAGGTGCTGCTCGCCCTCGTCGACACGGGCATCACCCGCGAGGACGCCTACGCTATCGTGCAGGAAAACGCCATGGCCACCTGGCACGAAGTGCAGGATTGTGTCTCCGGTCCCACCTTTAAGGAGCGTCTCGAGGCCGATCCGCGCTGCACCGTCAGCCAGGAGAAGCTCGACGAGATCTTTGATCCGTGGGACTTCCTCACCCGCATCGACACGGTCTTCGATCGCCTGGAGCAGGTGAGCTTCGAGTAGGGTTAACCTAATTCGGCTGTTTGCGGATGCATTCCAACCTTTGGCGCCTTGCCCATCTTGGGTGAGGCGCTTTTTTATCGCCGCATCAGCCCCGGGTATACAATGAAATCCGACTGCTGTTTCGATGAAGGGAGGCTTGTGCCCGGACGTATCAAGCGAGCCGCCATCGTCTCGTTTGCGCTCATGCTCCTTGTTGCCGCCTGTGTGGCCGCCCTGACGTATACCGTTCGAAGCAGTTCTTCCTCCTCGAATGAAGCCGACAAAGATCTCCCGGTACTCAAAATCGGCGTTACGGATAACGACCCCTATGTGTATGTCGATACCACGGGCGATTACGCCGGTATCGATATCGACATCGCCCGCGAGGCGTGTGAGCGTGCGGGGCTCAAGCCACAGTTTGTCGATATTGACTGGAACGATCGCGACCGGCTGCTCGAAAACGGTGATATCGATTGCCTGTGGTGTGATTATTCTCCCTGTTATCGCGAGGATAAGTATTACTGGACCGAGCCGTATCTAACCGTGACGGTCTCGGTTGCCGCCAAGAAAACGAGTGGCATCAAGTCCTTGGCGCATCTCGATGGAAGCAAGACCATCGCGGTAATTGCGGGCTCGGTGAGTGAACGCCGATTGCTCGCAGGGGATCTGGAAATCTCGCCGAACGTGCAAATCAAATCGTATGGTTCTGCCGAACTCTGCAAAGCCGCCCTCGCCAAAGGGTATGTCGACTGTTGGATGGCGGACGTTCAGCCGCTTGACCGACTTGTCGCCCGGTATCCCGGCCTTTACCGCGTGTTCGCTGACAACGTTATGACGGTTGATCTGGGCGTCGCGTTTGATGACGGCTATGAAGGACCGATCGTAAAGGATCTCAATACCGCATTGTTTGCCATGGACCGAGATGGCACGATTGACCGTATTGTGGGCAATTACAAGACAGGAGCGACGACGGGCGGGCAAGGAGCAAATCCATGACAAATGATGAGCACCGCTTGCGTCGAAAGACTCTGACCGTCATAGCTGTCGGCGTTATTGTCAGCGCTGTCTTGTTAGGCCTGTTGTATACGGTTGGAACCCATCGCTGCCTCGAAAAAACGCTTGGGTTTGGCCAAGAAACCATGGCGTTTTTGGAAAACGCTTGCGATAAATATGACCGCTACGAACAGGGGAGAAAAACCGAAGAGACGCACGATTTGCTCGCCGCGATCGAATCGTTTGCGACGTTCCTGTCCTCTGATCGCGTTGAGGTTAACGACGATCTTATCGAGCAATTTGTCCATGCCGAGAACCTTTCGGGGCTGATGGTCATGGACTCCGATGGCCATATGGCTGCCCACTACGACATCGATGGTCGCGATCCGCTCATGTTGTGGCGAGAGGAGCTGGCCTGTGCGCCGGTCGCATCGATGTATCAAGGTTCCAAAGTGACCTACTCAACTGTCGTCGAGCGCCGTGGTATCGTTTTTGCCGTCTGTGCTATCCCGTATGGCGACGGCGTTGCCTTGGCATACCGCTCATTTGTTTCCGATCCAGCGGACGACTATTCATATGCCATAGCCGACGTGCTTTCGAACAGCACCTTCCACCAGGGCCCCACGGTGCTTGTTATGGAGGATGCGGAGATTGTCTCATCCAACAGCGCCGATGCTGACGTGTCGCTCGCCCGATTCCTCACCAGCGCAGGGGTTGAGTGGAAAGACGATGGCCTAACGCGCATCGAATATCGAGGAGACAAATGGTACGCGGTGCGTGCGGCATACAAGGACTACCGCCTGTTTGCACTGTATCCCAAATCTGAGGTCATGTCTGGCAGGATCACATTTGTCGCCGCTGGCGTCTTGGTGTGCCTTGCGTTTTGGGTCGTGGTACTGTTGGCTCGAAATATCGTTGATCGCCGCAATTTGGTCGAAAAGGATAAACAGCTCGGCATTATCAATGCCATAAGCGCCATCTACGATTCGACCTTCCTTTTGCATCTCGACACCCTCGAGATCGAGGGAATCAATATGTCGCCGACGATAGCGAAGATATTTGCCGAGCACAGCGAGGCATATGACTTTATGGACACGGTCTGCCGGGATGTCGTGAGCCCCGAAAGCCGCGAAGCGGTTGTGGGACTCGTAGATATAAGTACGCTTCGCGAACGTATGGAGGGCGTACCGTACTTGGCTGCCGAGGTGCGAGATTGTCGAGGCGCTTGGTACTCGCTACAGGTTGTCCCCCAGCATCGCGATGAGCAAGGCCGGCTGGAGTCGGTCGTCGTGGCGACGCACAACATATCGATGGTCAAACATGCCGAGGAGCTGACATACCAAGACAAACTGACGGGGCTTCGCAACCGCAACTACCTTGAATCGCGCGGAGATAGCCTGGTAAACGAGGGCTTGCCCGTGAGCGTGATTATGTTGGACTGCAATTATCTCAAGCGGACCAACGATATCTACGGTCACGAGATGGGGGATGAACTGCTGCGACGGACGGCGTCCGTGCTGCGGCGGGTGGCTGGTGCGGATTACCTGCCAATGCGCGTTGGCGGCGACGAGTTTTTGCTGGTTTGCCCCCATACTGACAACGAGTCTGCGCTCGGGCTGGAACAGGATCTTCGTCTCGGTCTTGCCGCGGTAAGCGATGAGGCACTGACGGTCAGCGCATCGATTGGCGTGGCGACCGTCGAGACGGCTGGAAATACGCTGGCCGATGTATATCGTGTCGCCGACCACAATATGTATCGGGAGAAGCGCACAGTCCACGCACGGGGTACGGGCTGCTAATCTTGCCCCCACTAATCTATGCATCGTAGGATGTTGAATCGGTGCTTACGATAATAAGTCGGGCCAGGCGGGGATAATAGACGTCTGAAATTTCTTTCTGAGAGGGGATCTCAATGATTAGTTTTGACTACAAGCCTCAGGGTGTATGCTCTCGCAATATCCACCTCAATCTTTCCGATGACGGCAGCAAAGTGCTGGGCGTCGAGTTTACCGGCGGCTGCGACGGCAATCTCAAGGCTATCTCCAAGCTGGTTGAGGGTGCTCCTGCCGATCGCGTAATCGAGGTTCTCGCCGGTAATACCTGCGGTATGAAAAAGACCTCCTGCGCCGACCAGCTTACCCGCGCTATCGAGGCCGCTCGCGCCGAGATCGCCTAATGGGTATCGCCGACCACATCAAGAACGGAATATCGCGCCGCGGCTTTGTGCTCGGTGGAGCTGCCGCGGGCGCTGCCACGGTACTTGCCGGATGCTCGAAAAAAACGGGCACCAGCGACGATGCCGCCGGCGAGCCGCAGGTTATCAAAGATGACTCAAAAATCGTCTCGATTACGGATGAGTACGAGGCTGTCGAAATCGACCTCGAGCCTGCAGCTTCATGGACATTGCCTTTGGGTACGCTGCTGTATTACTGCGACGGTGATTACGCCGCGGCGATGATGGCGCCCGCATCGGCGCGGCATGCCAATACGCTCGGCATGCTCAACCTGGGCGACGGCTCACTCACGACGCTCGTCGAGGATCCCGTGGAAGGTGCGGGGTATTCGTTTTACGATGTCCGCGCCGGCGATGGCGTATTTGCTTGGGTCGAGATGAACTTTGCGAATGCATCATGGAAACTCTATGCGCAAAATACGGCAGGTGCGTCGCTTGTCGGCGATGTGGTCGAGCTCGACCGAGGCGGCAAGGACTACGACCCGCCGCTGTTTACGGCGTTCGAATCGTCCGTCATTTGGTACAAGATGCCTGCTGCAGGCGGCAATAAGACGAGTCACGACTCGTATTGCTACCGCCGCTCGCTCGACGAGGCAAAGGCCGAGGCCATTTGGAAGTCAACGGGCCGCTTTGCATCCGCCCCGCGTGTGAGTGACGGCATCTTGACCATTTCCCCGCGTGTGCGCAACGACGAGGGCGTCTACTACGGCATGACGGCGATCGACCTGACGGACGGCAACAATACCAAGAGGGCTCAGCTGGTCCTTCCCTCATCGGTGTCTCCCTTCGAGGCCGTATATATGGGCGACACGTTTGTGTTCTCCATCGAGGCCACCTATAGCGGCGTGGGGAGCCTAGGCAACATGGGCACCTATATCGGTAACGAGAATGGGACGTTCCTATTCCTGTCGCGCGAGCCGCTTGCGTGTGCTGCCGGCAGAAAAGGCAAATATCTGGTTAAGGTTCAGGCATCGCATTTTCTGATCGATACCTCCGCCAAAACCTATGGTTCGCTGCTGTCGCCCGACCGCGCTCTCGAATATGGCGATTATCCAGCTACGGCGGGTAAATCGAATACGTTTTTAACCTATGCCACGGTGCGTAATAGCCAAGGAATTCCCGAGACGGTTACCGCCCGCCTGTTCTCTCTTTAGCGCCGAGGGGTTAAAAGGGCGCCAACGGGGGAATAAACGCGTTGTAATTGTGAGTGCCGCCCGCCGAGCCGCCGCACTGTAGAGGTGATCGGCGGGCATAGGTGCGTTAAAATGGGCTTGTTCTTAGCTAATTGAGACAGGGGGGCCGTGTTATGGCTTCAGATGCAAAAAAGATTCTGCTGGTCGAGGACGAGAAGGCAATCCGTGACGCTGTCGCTGCCTATCTCGAGCGCGAGGGCTACTGGGTTGTTGGCGTCGGGGACGGCCAGTCTGCGATCGAGGAGTTCGAGAAGCACCAGTTCGACCTGGTTGTGCTCGACCTTATGCTCCCCAAGATTCCCGGCGAGCGCGTTTGCCGCACCATTCGCGACACCTCGGATGTCCCCATCATTATGCTGACGGCCAAGGGCGAGATCGAGGATCGCATCATCGGCCTTGAGCTTGGTGCCGACGACTACCTGATTAAGCCGTTCTCGCCGCGTGAGCTCGTCGCCCGCGTCCGCGCCCTGTTCCGTCGTGCTCACCAGGCAGACGAGCCCGCCGTTGAGGTGCTCGACTTTGGCGATCTGGTCATCGATATCTCGGGCCACAAGATCTTGGTCGAGGACAAGGAAGTAGACCTGACTGCTTCCGAGTTTAAGCTGCTCACCACGCTTGCTCGCCATCCCGGTCGCGTCTATAACCGTATGGAGCTGGTCGAGAAGGTGCTCGGCTATGACTTTGAGGGCTACGAGCGCACCATCGACAGTCACGTCAAGAACCTTCGCGCCAAGCTGGGCGACGACCCCAAGAAGCCTAAGTGGCTCTACACCGTTCACGGCGTCGGTTATCGCTTCGAGGCTCCGGCCAAGACCGATAAGTCGGACGAGAAATAGGGAAATCACATATGACACCTGCGCGCTTTGAAATTGGGCAAAAGCATAAGCAGGAGAACGAGGCGGGTTCCAAGGCAAGTTGGAACACGCCTCGTTCCGATTCACGGCCAGCGATGAGCTATCCCTCGCGCATGGCCTTGGCTTTTGCCCTGACGTCGCTCATGACGGTATTGGTGCTGGTGGGCGTTGTCTCCGTTGTGTGGGGTACCGTCTTTTCGGATTACACGCGCTCCAATATCGTCGAGATTGCCAATTCTGCCGCCGAAAAGCTTGCGACGTCGTACGAGGAAAACGGCAACTGGACTGCGGGCGAGCTACGCACGGTCGCTACATCGAGCTTGGTGTCCGACGACCTGAGTATGCAGGTTGTCAACAAAAAGGGCGTTGTCGTCTATGACGACTCATGGCCTTCGGCAAGTGCGACCGCCGATGTGCGCGAGAGCGAATCGGCGTCGAGCAGCTCGAGCGGTAAAAAGGCCTCGCATAGCCCGGTCTCGTCGGCGCCCACCGACTCCGATAGCGTTGCCAACGTCGAAATCATAACGTCTTCTGGCGAGCATGTCGGACAGGTGAAGCTATGGGCTATCGGCTCCGATGCCCTGCTCACCAAGGCGGATTCTGCGTTTAGGGAAAAGACTTTTAACGCCATGGCCCTTGCCGCGGTTGTTGCGGTCTGCATCTCAGTTGTTATCGGATCGTTCGTGTCGCGCATGCTTACCAGACCGATTCATCGTATAACCAGCACAGCCAAGCAAATTCGCGACGGCGATTTGTCCGCTCGTACCGGTTTGCGCGGCGACGATGAAATCGATCAGTTGGGTGAGACCTTTGACGAGATGGCCACCTCGCTCGAGAAAGATATGAAGCACGAAAAGCGCCTGACCTCGGATGTCGCACACGAGCTTCGCACGCCGCTCATGGCCATGCTTGCAACGGTCGAGGCCATGCAGGACGGCGTGTATCCCACCGACGATGAGCATCTGGAGACGGTCGCTTCCGAGACGCGCCGCCTGGCTCGTTTGGTGCAGCAGATGCTCGACCTATCGCGTATGGAAAACAGCACGGCGCCGCTCAATCTCGAACCGGTGGACATGGTTCCCTTTGTGCGGTCTATCGTCAACGCTCAGGAGCGCCTATTTGTTGACCGCGATCTGCGCTTGCGCTTTGCTGACGAGACCCAAGGTCACGACGATGTCGTCGAGGCCGATCCCGACATGATCACGCAGTGCGTCATCAACCTCATGAGCAACGCCATGCGCTACACCCCCGAGGGCGGTTGGGTCGTGGTGTCGGTGCTCAGTGACCGCAAGCATGTCAGTATTGCCGTTTCGGATACCGGTATCGGTATTGCCAAGGACGACCTGTCGCGCATCTTCGGGCGATTTTGGCGCGCAGATGCCAGCCGCGCCCGCGAAGCCGGCGGCCTGGGCGTTGGCCTCGCCGTGACCAAGCAAATCGTCGAGCGTCACCATGGCTACATATCCGTGGAGTCGGAGCTTGGAAAGGGTACGACTTTTACGATTCATCTGCCTCGCGAGCACACGGCGGACGCGGCATCTACTACAATGGAGCACTAGCTTTTCGCTATTCGGTGAAGGAGGGGCCGCGTTCCTGCCGCTCCGAGTTTGCGAAAACATGCGGGAAAGAACCCGCATTTCTGTCGTATTTAGGTAAGGAGTGACTCACGTGACAACGATGGAGCGTCGTCCGGATTCCCGTGGCAAGGTTCGTGATATCTACGATGCCGGCGAAAACCTGCTGATGGTCGCCACCGATCGCATTTCTGCGTTCGACTTTATTCTCCCCGACGAGATTCCGTTTAAGGGAGAGGTGCTCAACCGCATCTCGGCATTCTGGTTCGACAAGTTTGCCGATATCGTCCCCAACCACCTCGTCTCCATCGATCCGGCGGATTTCCCCGAGGAGTTTGCCGAGTATCGTGACTATCTCGCAGGCCGCGCCATGCTGGTCAAGAAGGCCCAGACGATTCCTATCGAGTGCATCGTCCGCGGTTATCTGACCGGTTCGGGCAAGAAGACCTATGACGAGAACGGCACCGTCTGCGGCATCCAGCTGCCCGAGGGTCTGACCGAGGCCTCCAAGCTTCCCGAGCCGCTGTTCACGCCGTCCACGAAGGCCGAGATCGGTGATCACGACGAGAATATCTCGTTTGAGCGTTGCTGCGAGATCGTTGGCGAGGACATCGCCACGCAGATTCGCGATCTGTCTCTCAAGATCTACAAGGCTGCTGCCGAGTATGCAGCGACCCGTGGCATCATCATTGCCGACACCAAGTTTGAGTTTGGTGTTATCGATGGCAAGGTCACGCTGATCGACGAGTGCCTCACGCCCGACTCCAGCCGTTTCTGGCCCGCCGCCAGCTACGAGGAGGGCAAGATCCAGCCTAGCTACGACAAGCAATTCGTCCGCAATTGGCTCAAGGCCAACTGGGATATGACGGGGGAGACCCCGCACCTGCCCGCCGAGGTCATCGATGGCACGTCCGAGCGCTATCGCGAGGCCTTCCAGATCATCACGGGCTCCCAGTTCACAAGCATGAAGGAGAACGCATAAGTGAGTACCCGTAGCGCCACGAACAAGCGCACGCAATCCCACGAAGTTACCGGGGTTGCGCGCAAGTCCGCCGCATCTGCTAAACCCGCCCGCCAAGCAGCGAGCTCCGTTCGCGTCGTGCCGGCTTCGTCTAAAGCTCGCCGCAAAGAGCTCGAGAAGGGTGAAAACCTGGAAGGCCTTTCCAAGGAGGAGAAGCGCGCCCGCAAGGCCAAGCAGCGTGCTCGCGAGGATCGTATCTATACGGTGTCGAATATTCTTCTCAAGCAGGATGAGGACTACACCAAGCGCCGTCGTATCTGGTGGGCCGTGCTCGCCATCGGCATGGTACTCGTCGTGGCAATTTGGGCTTCGCTCTACTTCGCTCCCGGCGGCACGGTGTCCAGTCCTGTTCAGATGGTCGGCATCGTTTTGTCCTATGTCATCATCCTGGGTGACTTTATCTACGACTTCGTTCGTATTCGTCCCTTGCGCAACATGTACCGCGCGCAGGCCGAGGGCATGTCCGAGAACAAGCTCAACGCTCTTATCGAGCGCTCGGCTGCCGAGGAGGACAAGAAGGACTCCAAGAAGAAGTAGCGTTTGTATCCATACATATCGCTAAGATATAAGGCGCGTCGTTTTTGCGGCGCGCCTTTTTACTGTTCTATAGATAGATGGAGTGGCACATGATTCGAGCTGCCCTAACGGTCGAGGAAGCTCTTGAGGGCATGAAGACCCTTGAGCCCAAGATTAAAAATTATGCGCGTCTCGTTGTCCGCAAGGGTGTAAACGTTAAGCCCGGCCAGGAGGTCGTCGTTCAGTCTCCCGTCGAGTGCGCATCATTTGCGCGCGTGGTGGTTGCGGAGGCTTATGACGCCGGTGCCGGTCACGTGACGGTCATCTGGGCCGACGACGCCGTGACGAGGCTTGCGTACGAGCATGTCGAGAAAAGCTATTTTGGGCAGACGCCCGAGTGGAAGCGCATACAGCTGGATTCTCTGGCCCAGGACGGTGCCTGCTTTATCTTTATCGAGGGTGCTGACCCCGCCGCTCTCAAGGGCATCGATCCTGCCAAGCCCGCTGCCGCTTCCAAGGCGAGGAACACGCAGTGCAAGATTTTCCGCCGCGGACTGGATTACAACATCAACCCGTGGTGCATTGCCGGAGCGCCGGTCGTGGCTTGGGCGCGCGAGGTGTTCCCGGGAGACGCCGATGAGGTTGCAATCTATAAACTATGGATTGCGATTCTGCATACCGCCCGTGCTGACGGCCAAGATCCGGAGAGTGACTGGGAGCTTCACGATGCGGCGTTTGAAAAGAACCTGCGCTTTCTGAACGAAAATCGTTTCGACTGCCTGCGCTATACCGCTTCGAATGGAACCGACCTGGTAATTGGTATGACGAAGGGGCATGAGTGGGCCGGCGGTAAGGGCGAGACCCCCGACGGTCACCCCTTCTTCCCCAACATCCCCACCGAGGAGGTCTTCACCTCGCCCGATCGTATGCGTGCTGACGGAATCGTCTATTCCGCAATGCCGCTTATCCATCACGGTAACAAGGTCGACGATTTTTGGATCAAGTTCGAGAACGGTCGTGTGGTGGATTACGACGCCCGTGTGGGAAAGGCGACACTCGCAAGTATCATCGATACTGACGAGGGCGCTGCTCATCTGGGAGAGGTTGCGCTCATTTCCAAGAACACGCCGATTCGCGAAAGCGGCATCCTGTTCTATGACACGCTCTATGACGAGAATGCCAGCTGCCATCTTGCACTGGGAGTCGGCTTCCCCGAGTGCATTGAGGGTGGATATGATATGTCCAAAGAGGAGCTCATTGAGCATGGCGTCAACGTTTCGAGCACGCACGTCGACTTTATGATCGGTACGGACGACATCGATATTGTGGGCATTACGCCCGATGGACGCGAAGTTGTGATTTTCCAGAACGGCCAATGGAGTTGGGAATAGTCCCAGACCGTGGTACAATGCCACCCGCGGGCCGTTAGCTCAGCTGGCAGAGCAGGGGACTTTTAATCCCAAGGTCCAGGGTTCGAACCCCTGACGGCCCACCATAGAAAAGAAAGCGATCGACTCCGGTTGGTTGCTTTTTTGTTGCCGGTGCACGGGTTCGAACCCGTCGGGGCGCGGAGCTGAGTAAACGCGTGAGCGTTTGCCAGCGCAGCGCGCAAGGCGCGAAGCGCCGCAGCGGACGCCTGCGAAGCAGGCTGAACCCCTGACGGCCCACCCAAAGATTGTTGAGGCGGTCAACTTCGGTTGGCCGTCTTTTTTGTCGCCCCTTCATGGGTTCGAACCCGAAAGGGCGCGGAGCTGAGGAAACGCGCGAGCGTTTGCCAGCGCAGCGCGCAAGGCGCGAAAGCGCCGCAGCGGTCGCCCGCGCAGCGGGCCCGAACCCCTGACGGCCCACCATAGAATAGAAAAGCGACTGGCGGATGCCGGTCGCTTTTTTGTTGTCGCGACGCGGGTTCGAACCAGATCTTCTCTATATATAAGGACGCCTGGCGGCCAAAACCAGCCTTTTACCGACAGGAAACCAAAACCTAATGTCTTTAGAGTAAAGTAGCCCAGCAGAGATGGCCGACGCCTCAACACCTATAAACCAGCTGGTCATCGCCAATACCAGAAGCCGATGCTTCAGACATGACTTCAGTGGAACAACTGAAGGATCGATTCATTTGTGAACAAAATATGGAGTGCCAGATTCCCGCCCCCGGGGCCCCTCCGGTCTGGCAATATATCTCCTTGCCGCGCGGCCCGGTGGAACCGGATGGAC
>URMO01000067.1 GCA_900549085.1 uncultured Collinsella sp.
CAATCATAATGACGGTACGGTTCTCAACTGCATGCAGCAGGGCATCCTGCTGCGACTTGGAAAAGCGATGAATCTCATCGATAAAAAGAATGGTGCGGCGGTCGTACGTATTCAGGCGCGTCTTAGCCTCGTCGATCACGCGACGAAGATCCTTTACGGTGCCCGTCACAGCGCTGACCTCGACAAACTCGCTCTTAGTATGGTTGGCGATAATATGTGCCAGCGTCGTCTTGCCCGTACCGGCCGGCCCATACAAAATCACACTCGACAGCACGTCGTGCTCAATCGCGGCACGCAACCACGAACCCTTACCGACGGCCTTTTGCTGGCCCACATACTCGTCGAGCGAATTGGGCCGCATGCGCACCGCAAGCGGCGCATTCTGAAAGGAACGCTCGCGCGTCGAAGCAGAAAAAAGGTCGTCCATAGCCATCCCGTGCGTCAATCAAAAACGTTTTCCACCAACAGTATACCGAATAAATACGAACTACCGTTCGTTAATATAGGTACGGTGCGGAAACTTCAATCCCGGGAACAGCTTGCTCGTAAGCTCGCAGAAATAGCCGTCCGTCATGCTCGCGATGTAATCCACCACCGCTTGATCCTTGTCGTCCTGCCAGGCATAGGTGCGATCGTAGTAGAAAAGCTGCCGCTCAATGCGAGAAATGTGGTGCTTAAAGATATACGAAGACTCGTCGCCTTCGTTTATATCCTGCAGGCAACGGTCGTAGAGCTTTTCGAAGGCCTCGCGCAGCTCCGCTTCGGAGTCGCCTTCAATGCCGCCCTTGCTATAGATCTTCTCGTAGTTCTCGCGCTTGGCTCGGCGGATCTCCTCAAACAGGTCCTCGCTCATCTCGATGCGTGGCTTACCATAGCTGTGCTCGACGATATCGATGGAGGCATGCGTAAGGATCCAGCTGTTGTATGCCCCGCCCAGGTCATCGTCAAAGGCGTCGGGTGACAGCAGACCCGCCGAAATGGCGTCTTGGCGATCGCGCCCCACGTAGGCAAGGATATCCGAGATGCGAACCACGCAGCCCTCGAGCGTCATGGGGCGCAGGTGCTCAATTGCGCTGTAACCTGTGGCAATGCAATCCTCAACCGTAAGGTCGAACTGGTCAAAGGAGCTCATGTCCGAAAGCTCAAACACACGCTGTTCGTACTCACCGTTGTGGCATAGCACGCCGTCGAGCGTCTGGAGCGACACGTTGCGGCCGTACAGCGCGTCGAGCACGCGGACCGACTGCACGTTATGGAAAAAATAACGACCCGTGCGCTCGTGATAGATATCGTTGAGGAATCGCTCACCGGCATGGCCAAAGGGCGTGTGGCCCAAGTCGTGGCCTAAGCCAATCGCCTCGATCAGATCGCAGTTGAGCCCCAGGGCACGTCCGATATCGCGCGCGATGCGCGAAACAAGCTGCACGTGCAGGCCGCGACGCGACAGGTCGTCGTTGCTGCGAAAACTAAAGACCTGCGTTTTGCCTGCATAACGGGTGTATGCGGGCAGATGCAAAATCTTTTCGGTATCGCGCATAAATGCCGGACGCATGAGCGTGCCCACATCTGCGGCTCGATCGAAGCGTCGAATGACCTGGTCGTCACCACATCGATAGGGATTAACGACACCTGAGCCGCGGTCGGCGGCGATACGCCCGACCAACTCGGGCGACAACGCCGCGGGAATGCGATCCATACGCGCCTTAATGGCGGCTGTCTGTTGATTGGTTGCCATGGCATGCTCCTTAAAAAGGGCGCGCAAACGGTTACAGCGTACTACCCACAACCTCGATTATGGCAAATATCGGCACCAAAAACGGCAGCAATGGCAGGGAGCGCGATTTTGCGATGAGACAGGCGGCGGCAAGGGCCAGGAGCGCAGCCGCAAACGCGACGATACCACCCAAGGGATCGAAGGTACAAAGGGCAAAGAGCGCCTTGGCGTCCCCCATACCAATGCCGGGAGCGTGGCGAACACGACGCCAGAGCGACTCAGTAAGCATAAGGGCAAGGTAGGCGATGGCAGCAAGACCGGCATGGTCAAGCGCCGTGTTAACGCCCTTGTCGAGCCAAACGCCTGCAAACGCCGCCACCGCACACGCGCCGGCAAGCTCGTTGGGAAACCGTCGCTCACGGGCATCAATCGCCGCGCCGACAAAGATGCAAATCCAAAACGGGATATAGAACATCGAACACCTCCTTGGGCGGCAGCTCAAACGCAAAAACCACCTCAAAGATACCTGTCCTTTGTAGTGGTTTTGATGCTGGTTATTTGGCGCCTTGCATGACCTCGTCAAGGGTAACGCTCACGGCGTGCTGCGTCGGCACCCAGTCGACCTTCAAGAACAGTGCTGCCACCGTAATGGGGATATAGCTGAACATAAAGATCGGGAAGGTAAACAGGTTGGTCACCAGACGCCACTTTTGCGCGCAGTGAATGTGCTTGTACTCAAAGATGGTCGTGAGCAGCGCCAGGATAAAGAACGTCTGATACATCATGGCGAAGGTCATAATGAGAGAAGCGGCACACGCCTGCATCTCAACCTCGGTGGCCAGGAAGCCGTGCGAAAGACCGCCCACGATGAGGAACGTCGCATTGGCGAGCATCGAGATCAGAGATAGCAACATACCCGGGGCGATCGTCATGAACATGTCATAGGCGGCAAAGCGATGGTAGCGAAAGGTCGATTTGACCAGGTGCTTACCATACGTAAAGAACACCTGGTAGAAGCCCTTGGTCCAGCGCATACGCTGCTTCCAGGAAGCCTTAAACGTCACGGGCTGTTCGTCAAAGAACTCCGCCGGTGCATAGCCAATGCGAATGCCGTGGATGGCGCAGAACGTGGTGAACTGAATATCCTCGGTCAGCGTATGGAACTGCCAACCGTGCATGCCCTCGATCACGCTCGCCGAGATAAGGTAACCCGAACCCGAGACAGCGCAGGACGTCTTGCAGATATTACGCGCGTTGTTGAGAAAGCGCGCCTCTCGCAGATACCACGTAGCATTAGCCGCCGAGATCCACGAGCTGCCGAAGTTCTTGGAGTTGCGATAGCTCGTGACCACATGGAAGCCCTGATCAAAGGCATCGTTCATCTTGGAGACGTAATCGCGGGCGATGACGTTATCGGCATCGAAGATAAAGTAGCCTTCAAACGTATCGGGATACTCGTTAAGGATGCGGTCGAAGCCAAAGTCCATGACCCAGCTCTTGCCCTTGCGGGCAAGGTCATTGCGCTCATAAACGACAGCGCCCGCCTCGCGCGCGAGCTGCGCCGTGTTGTCGGTGCAGGCGTCGGCGACCACAAAGACCTCGATAAGCTCGGACGGATAATCCTGGTCCTTGATGGAGCGAACGAGGTTGGCGATCACAGCCTCCTCGTTATGCGCCGCGATAAAGAAGGCATAGCGGTGGAGTTTTTTGGCCTTGGGAGGCGCGACCTCGCCACGAAGAGCGCCGATGACAAAGAAGACCACCTGGTACAGAAAGCAGACCGTGAGCAGCGTGACGACAATCTGGTTGAAGATCACGATGGGTGTGTTGGTTTGTAAAAAGGCGAGCATGCAGGCTCCCAGCAACGCGTTACGTAAACAATCGTATATCTTACCGCAGGCTTACCGAGTTCAAGAAACCACCTAATACTGGCTAGGCTTCGAGCAGACCGAGCTGCGGGACAATTTCGTCACCGGCGGCAGTGCGGCCGAGCGAACGCGGGGCCAGGTCATCCAGAACCGCGGCAAGGTCCCACGGCAGCTCATCACGGCACTCAATGCGCTCTCCCGTCACGGGATGGTCGAACGCCACACGCCAGGAATGAAGGAACTGCCTGGTCAGACCCTGATCGGCGCGCGCGTCGCACTTGCCGTAGAGCGGATCGCCCACGCAGGCGTGGTTGATATGGCGCATGTGCACGCGAATCTGATGCGTGCGGCCCGTAAACAAGTGGCACTCGACGAGCGTATAGCCGTCGTCAAAACGCGTGGAATCAAAGCGCTCGAGCACCTTAAAAGTCGTGATGGCCTGGCGCGCAAAGGGGTCATCGGAAACCGCCATCTTCACGCGGTCGCGCGTCGATCGGGCAATACCAGTGTTGACAGTGCCCTCATCCATGGCGATGTGCCCGTGAACGAGCGTGATATAGCGACGGTCGAGCGTGCGCGTGCGGATGAGATTTTGAAGCGCGCGCTGGGTGTCGTCGTCTTTTGCCGCGAGCATAAGGCCCGAGGTATCGCGATCCAGGCGATGCACGATGCCGGGGCGGTCCTCACCCTGCACGGTACCCAGATGATCGATACCGCAGTGGTAGACCAGGGCGTTCGCAAGCGTGCCGCTCTCGTGGCCGTGGGCAGGATGGCACACCAGGCCGCGCTGCTTGGAGAGCACGATAAGGTAGTCGTCCTCGTAGCGGATATCGAGGGGAATGGCCTCGGGAATCACGTCGGTCGGATCGTGCGGCTCGGGCAGGTCGACCGAGATGCGATCACCGGAGCGCAAGGCATACTTTTTTGACAGGCAGGTCTCGCCGTTGACGGCAACGGCACCGCCCTCGATCAAGTGCGCGCAGGCAGAGCGCGTGGGACAGCCATCGTTGGCGCCCAGATAGGCGTCAAGACGCTGACCAGCGGAATCGTCGGCAACAAGAATATGGATGTCGGCCATTAGCGCTCATTCCTTTCGCGAATCTTGCGGGCACGCTCCCCACGCTGCTTGGCTTTGCGTTTGGCGCGAGCCTCATCACGAGCGTTGAGTTCGGCGGTCGCATCGACCTCGCGAGCGGCGGGGCTCAAGAACATGTAACCGATGAGCGCCAGCACGACGCCGACCGTAATGCCGATATCGGCAACATTAAAAACGGGGAAGTCGATGAAGGTGGTGGCAATAAAATCGGTCACGAAGCCCATGGTCAGGCGATCGATAGCGTTGCCGATAGCACCTCCCGCGACCATAGCCATGCCCACAACCTCCAAGCGAGCAAGCTGGGGCGCGCGAAGCAAGTACACGGCAATGGCGACAATGACCGCAAGCGCCAGCACAGCGAACGCAACGCCATGCCCCTCGCCCATGCTAAATGCGGCTCCGATATTGCGAACAAACACGAAATCGATCACACCGGGGATAACGGTCATATGCAGGGCATCGCCCACGGCACGAACCGCAAGCTTGGTCAGCTGGTCAACAAGCAGCACAACGAACGCTACCCCACCAGCAACACCCAACCGCCAACGCAAAGGCGGCGTCATATCCGTACCACGACCCAAAGAAATCCCCTACCCTCAAGAACAATCGAATTCCGTTTAACGCAGTAGATAATCATACATTGACGCAAGCAAGAAGCGACAAATCTCCCAAGAACGGAAACACCGCAGGTAGAGCATAAATGAGCGAGCGGGTCGCATTTGAGACAAGGTGACGTGAAATGAAAGGGCGCTGACCTTTCGGTCGCGCCCTTGAAATTGAACGTCAGATTGTCCAAATGCGGCCCGCGCAGCGTCGGCAGGTTACGGCGTTCTACGAACGCCGTAACCTACAGCGCATCAGCGCAGCGCTTGCAAATATGCGCGTGGCCGTTGTACTCGCCGACGGTGGTGCGGTAATTCCAGCAACGGTCGCAGCACTCGCCCTCGGCAGCCTCAATGGCAACGGAGAGCTCCTCGCCCTGGGTCAGTTCAACATCGGAGACGATGTAGAACTCGGCCAGGTCGACGGCCTTGTCGCCGGTCAGCAGCGCATACATCTCGGCGGGAACGACCGCCTTGACGCGGACCTGCTGACTCTTGGTGAAGGTGCCGGCGGAGCGGGCATCCTCAAGGGCCTTGGTCACAGCGCTACGGAGCTCGAGAGAAGCCTCGAGCACACCCTCGAACTCATTGGCCTCGTCGACCGTGATGGGCGATTTGTACCAATCGAGCAGCGCGGCGTACTTCTGATGATCGACGCAGCCGGCGGGCGCATAGGCCATGGCCTCGTCGACCGTGTAGGACAGGATCGGCTGCAAGTCGCGCATGAGCATCGAGAAGAGCTCGGCCAGCACGGTCTGGGCGCTGCGGCGCTCGAGCGAGCCGGGCTTGTCGCAGTACAGACGGTCCTTCAGGGCATCGAGATACACATTGGAGAGCTCGGTAACCACGAAGTCGTAAAGCGCACGGTAGGCGCGCGGGAACTCGTAGCAAGAGTAGGCATCGTCGACCTCGGCCTGGACCTGGGTCAGGCGGGCAACCATAAGCTTGTCGAGCGGCAACAGGTCGGCAAAGGCAACGCCATCGGTCTCGGGCTCAAACTGACCCTCGAGCTCGGAGAGCAGGAAGCGCAACGTGTTACGGAAGCGACGGTAGGCATCGGACGTACGAGCGAGAATCTCGTGGTCGATGGAAACATCGGAGCTGGTGTCGACGGAGGCAACCCACAGGCGGATGATGTCGGCGCCCATCTCGTCGCAGACCTTATTAGGGTCGATGACGTTGCCGAGCGACTTGGACATCTTGCGGCCTTGGCCATCGAGCGTGAAGCCCTGCGAGACGACTGCCTTGTACGGAGCATGGCCGTTGGCGCCCACAGAAGTGAGCAGCGAGCTCTGGAACCAACCGCGGTGCTGGTCGGAGCCCTCGAGATACACGTCAGCCGGGTACTCAAGCTCGGGGCGATACTCGCAGACGGCCTTCCAGGAGACACCGGAATCCCACCACACGTCGAGGATGTCCTTATCGGCCTTGAGGTGATGGCCGCCGCACTTGGGGCAGACGCAGGCCTCGCCCAGGTAGCTCTCGGGAGCGTCGGTGAACCAGGCGTCGGAGCCCTTCTCGTAGAAGAGCTTGATGACGGCGTCGAGCGTGGCATCGTTCATGACCTTCTCGCCGCAGTCGGCGCAGGTGTAGCTGGGGATAGGCACGCCCCAGTTGCGCTGACGGCTGATGCACCAGTCGGGACGCTGCTCGACCATGGCACCGATGCGGTTGGCCGCGTGGGCCGGATACCACTTGACGTTCTCGCGGACCTCTTTGCCAGCCTGCTCGCGCAAACCGGTCTTGTCCATCGAGACAAACCACTGGTCAGTAGCACGGAAGAGCACCGGGTGCTTGCAGCGCCAGCAGTGCGGATAGCTGTGCGTGATCTTCTTCTCGAGGACCAGGGTGCCGCGCTCGCGCAGGAACTCGATGATGTGCGGGTTGGCCTCATCGGTATCCATACCGCTGAAGGGACCACCGGTGCCAAACTCCTCACCGGTGTAGAACTTGCCGTCGTCATCGACCGGCATGCAAATGTCGGTGATGCCCTCCTTGAGGCAGGCAAAGTAGTCGTCGACGCCGTGGCCGGGCGAGTTGTGGACGATACCGGTACCGTCATCGACACCAACGTAATCGGCCAGCAGCGCCACGCCCTCAACGCCGTCAAAGATCGGCTGCTTGTAGTGGATGTGGTGGAAAGTCTCGGCGGGAACCACATAGGGCTTGCCGTCGACCATTACCGGAGTGTACTCCCAGCCAAACTCCTCGCAGCACTTGGGAGCCAGGTCCTCGAGCATGACCTCGGCACGACCATCGTGCTCAACGGCGACATAGGCGGCGCCGGGCTTGAGGGAAACGGCCTGGTCGGAGGGGATGGTCCACGGCGTAGTCGTCCAGATGATAAAGTCGACCGGGCCGTCGAAGTTCTCGAGGCCGGCGGGCTTGGAGGTCATCTCAAAGCGCACGAAGATGGAGGGGCTCGTCTCGTCGGAGTACTCGATCTCGGCCTCGGCCAGCGCGGTGTGGCAGTGCTTGCACCAGTGAACCGGCTTGTGGCCGCGATAGATCATGCCCTTATCGAACATGGCCTTAAAGACCTCGATGTCGGCGGCATCATGCTGGTGATAGAGCGTCAGATAGGGGTTGTCCCAGTCGCCGAGCACGCCCAGACGACGGAAACCGGCCTTCTGAAGCTCGATGTTCTCGACAGCGAACTCGTTGCAGAGCTCACGGATCTTGGCCGTGGGGGTCTGGTTGAACTTCTCGGTGCCGAGCTTCTCCTCGACCTTATGCTCGATCGGCTGGCCGTGGCAGTCCCAGCCGGGGACATAGGGAACCTCATAGCCCTGCATCATCCAGTAACGGTTGATCATGTCCTTGGAGATCTTGTTCATGGCGTGGCCGATGTGGATCGGACCGTTGGCGTACGGAGGGCCGTCGTGCAGCACGAACTTCTTATGACCCTCGTTCTTCTTCAGAACCTGCTCGTAGACCTTGTTGTCCTGCCAGTCCTTGAGTCGCTTGGGCTCGGACTTGGAAAGACCGGCACGCATGGGAAAACCGGTCTTGGGCAGATTCATCGTCTGCTTGTACTCGTTTGCCACGGTACCCCTTTCATGTCGTGGGCGCGCACGCCCGTTGGGCACCAAAAAAGCGCCCGTCCCT
Source organism: uncultured Collinsella sp. (assembly GCA_900549085.1). GTDB lineage: Bacteria > Actinomycetota > Coriobacteriia > Coriobacteriales > Coriobacteriaceae > Collinsella. The sequence goes on from URMO01000067.1 coordinate 8,389, forward strand.
ACAAGCTGGGACGAAGCGCCACAAAACGGGCTGTGCGCCCGTAAAAGCTCTTCGCTTAACCACCCAGCTTAGATGCCCTCGCCCGCGTAATCGCGCGCTCGCACCCGTTACTCGGCTGGCCTGTATCGACGACCATCTCGGCGATGTCTACTAAGACGTGCCTATGCGGCTCGTCCGTTGGGACCGCAGCTCCGGGGTGATTTTCATCGGTCGCATGCACGGGCTCTCAGCGCTCCCCGCTCTCTGTAGCATGCGGACGGCCGACTACTCGTCCCCATCAACGCTTATGCGGTGTATGCTAGCACGTTCCGCGCCGGCGAAAAACCCTCAACACTGGTTTTATACGTTCGAAATTTCTCGCTATTACAGCCCTGCTCTAGGAGCAAAATACCTGAAAGCACTCTATCGAACGAAAGAAGGTTGCTATGCGCACGATTGGAATGAGCGACTACACCGTTGGCGAGGATTGCTTTGACGAGCTGCCCGCCGCACTGGCGGAGTACGGCGCGACAAAGGTCGCGATCATCGGTGGCAAGCGGGCACTGGCCGCAGCACTTCCCGGTATCGAAGCTGCGCTGGCAGGTACCGACGTCGAGATTCTGGAGACGCGCGTCTACGGTACCAACAGTACGCGTGCCAATATCGCCAAGGTCGTGAACTCCCCTGCCTGCCAGGAAGCCGACGTGCTCATTGCCTGTGGCGGCGGCAAGGCGCTCGATACCGTGAAGACGGCGGCCATCGAGCTCAAGAAGATCGTCTTCACCGTCCCGACGATTTGTTCCAACTGCTCAGCCGCGACCGCCATTGCCGTTGTCTACAACGACGACGGCTCGCTCGAGGGCTATTCGTACCCCAACCGCCCCGCTCACATCTTTATCAACCCCAAGATCATCGCCGAGGCGCCAGCGGAGTACTTCTGGGCGGGCGTAGGCGATGCCCTGTCCAAACAGCCCGAGGTGGAGTACGCCACGAGCGCCGGCAACTTGGAGCACACCGCCGGTCTTGGCCTGGCACTCGCCCACACCTGCTCCGAGCCGCTGTTTACCTATGGTGTGCAGGGTCTTGAGGACGTGCGCCAGGACCAGTCGACCGAAGCCGTCAAGCAGATCGCGCTCGACATCGTGGTCAACACGGGTTATGTCTCGAACCTGACCAACCAAAATGATTACTACTACAACTCGAGCGTGGCGCATGCGTTCTACAACGCTACCTGCAGCATTCCGCGCGAGGGCTCCTACCTACACGGCGAGGTCGTGAGCCTGGGCGTGCTCGTGCTGTTTGCCTATACGGGCGATACCGAGAACCTTGAGCGCTACGCTGCCTTTAACAAGCAGATGGGGCTGCCCGTGACGCTTGAGCAGGTCGGGCTTTCCGAGGCCGACATCCCTGCCCTATGCGAGCACGCGCATGCCACCAACGAATGGAAGCAGGGAAACCCCGAACCTTTCACCGACGAAAAGTTCGCCGCCGCCATCAAGGCCGCCAACGCCTACGGCCGCACGCTCTAGGCCTAACCCAAAACCACCACAAAGGGGACAATGCACCTTTGTGGTGGTTTTTTATTGCTCAAGTATTTTGGGGTCGAACTCGCTAGCCGGAATGACGCGGTAGCCGTGACGCAGCAACAGATCGACAAAAACGCCGTTGCCCGCAGTGAGCGTGCCACTAAAGGTGCCGTCGTAGATACGGCCCGCCCCGCACGAGGGGCTGCGGTCCTGCAGGATGCACGCGGCGATCTCTTCCGGGCCGCCCGCCTGCTCGCACATATCAAGCGCGCGCTGAGCACCCTGGCGAAACTCGCGATCGACTGAGGTACCCTCGCAGGTACGGACCTCGCCGTTCACAATCTCGGACGGCTTGCGCGGCGTGGGCAGGCCGCCAAAGACCTCAGGGCACACCAAGAGCACCTCGGTCCCTGTGCGTTCGCACGCTTCGACCAGCTCGCGATGGTAGTTATCGAGCCCGTTATACTTGCAGTTCTCGCCCATCAAACAGGCGCTCACCACGATCTTCATATACAACTCTCCCTACGCAAAATGCCCCATTTGAGATGGACACTCAAATGGGGCGATTGAGACTGCGCAACTAGTATTACTGCTGCTTAGGCATCAGCGGATTCTCGCGCGTGAGGAGATTCATAAACTCCTCGCCCGTGATCGTCTCCTTCTTGTACAGATAACGAGCCAGCTCATGGAGCTTAAACTTGTTCTCCTTCAGGATCTGCAGGGCGCGGCCGTGCGCATCCTCGATCAACTTGGCGACAATTGCGTCCACGCGCTCGGCCGTACCGGGAGCGCAGGTGAGCGACGTGTCCTGGTTGAGGTACGCATTCTGGACAGTACCAAGCGCCATCATGCCAAACTCATCGGACATACCAAAGCGCGTCACCATGTTGCGGGCGAGCTTGGTGGCCTGCTCAATATCGTTGGCGGCACCGGTCGTCATCTCCCCAAAGATGAGCTCCTCGGCAGCGCGACCACCGCAGTAGACAGCGAGCTTGTCCAGCACCTCCTGGCGCGTCGTCAGGAAGCGCTCGTCCTCCTCGACCTGCATGGTATAGCCCAGAGCGCCGCTCGTGCGCGGCACGATGGTGATCTTGGTAACCGGCGCAGAGCCCTTCTGGCGGGCGGCAACGATGGCATGGCCGATCTCGTGGTAGGACACGACCTGCTTCTCGTGGTCGGACAGCACCGTGGACTTACGCTGCTGGCCGGCGATGACGACCTCAACCGACTCCTCAAAATCGTCCTGCGTGGCACGCTTGCGACCCTCACGGACGGCTCGCAGGGCCCCCTCGTTGATGATGTTGGCCAGGTCGGCGCCCGAGGCACCGGGCGTGGCGCGGGCAATCGCGGTCAGGTCGATCGGCGGCTGCGTCTTCACGCTCTTGGCATGCAGCTCAAGAATGTTCTTACGGCCGGTCAGGTCGGGTAGCTCAACGGGGATACGGCGGTCAAAACGACCGGGGCGCAACAGGGCCGGGTCAAGGCTATCGGGGCGGTTGGTAGCAGCGAGAACGACAATACCCTTATGGTTATCGAAGCCGTCCATCTCGGTCAGCAGCTGGTTGAGCGTCTGCTCGCGCTCGTCGTTGCCGCCGACCTGCCCGTCACGCTTTTTGCCGATGGCGTCGATCTCGTCGATGAACACGATGCACGGCGCTTTCTCCTTGGCCTGACGGAACAGGTCGCGCACCTTGCTCGCGCCCATGCCGACGAACATCTCCACGAATTCCGAACCGGACATGGAGAAAAACGGCACGTTTGCCTCGCCGGCGACGGCCTTGGCCAGCATCGTCTTGCCGGTTCCCGGAGGGCCGACGAGCAGAACGCCCTTGGGCATGGATGCGCCGATGTCCTGATATTTCGCCGGGTCGTGCAGGTAGTTGACGATCTCGGTCAGGTTTTCCTTGGCCTCGTCCTCACCGGCGACATCGGAGAATTTGATGCCCTCGGCCGACTTGACGTAGACCTTCGCGTTCGAGCCGCCGAGCCCGAACATCATGGAGTTCGGCCCGCCGGCCTTGTTCGTCATGCGCTTGAGCATGAACTGGCCGAGGGCGACAAAAAACACGATCGGCAGCAGCCACGTCAGCAGAAACGACAGAAACGGCGACATCTGCTCGACGATCTCGCTCGAGAACTCCGCGCCGGAGTCCTTCAGGCGGTAGATGAGGTCGGGATCGTCCATC